>JASJCP010000065.1 GCA_030065935.1 Xenococcaceae cyanobacterium MO_167.B27 | reverse complement strand
TTGTGACATCCTCCTACACTAACTCTACGAGTATAGTGTAGGCTTCCCAATCTCGCGATTAGGTATTGCTACCCTTCGCCACTTATCTAGGCAAATTGCCCCCGACAGCCCGACTTGATAGCCAATTTCTTTCCCCCAGAGTCCCTGGGTACTATATTTTTCTATGCCTCGATTACATATTTCTTGTGCGCTGGCGATATCTCTATCTACTGACTCATCTACTCCATAACCGCACTCATGACAAACATGATATCTGTCTTGGAGTTCTTTTCTGACTTCCGCGCGACAATTTGGACAAACTTGTGATGTTCCTCTGTGGTCAACCTCATCCACAAACACTCAAATATGTTTCCCTACATATTTGAGTATTTGTCGAAACTGACCAAAAGCAGCATCCAAAGTATGTTTACCCAAAAAACCCTTAGCCATGATTCTGAAATCACAATCTTCTAGAAAGATTGTGTCTGCCATGTCACAGAGTTTATGAGCCAATTTGAATTGATAGTCTTTACGCTGCCAAGATATATGGTTGTGCATTGCTTCTACTTTCTTTCTTGTTCTCTCATAGTTAGCAGAACGTTTCTGTTTCTTCGACAGACGCTTTTGCAGCACTTTCAGCCTACGGTAGCTTTGTCTAAAAAATAATGCAGGTTGTTCCACTATTCCATCAGAAGTAGCGCAGTAAGGGACTTGCGCTTTATTAAAATACCAGCCTTTTAACTAATTCATTTAATTGTTAGGCTCTTACTGCTAACTGATGAAGGCTGGTATTTTAATTTTTTGCTCCTTCCTAAGAAAGTAATCCCACATCTAGCCCAATACAATGACCATGTGGGGTTGGTTCTGGTATTTCAATATCTGAATGAATAGATACAACAGCAAACCATCCAGATGCTTTCTTGAGAACCCGCACTTGCTTGATCACAAAACCATCAGGTATGGGTCGATGTAGGTTGATAGGTAGACGTCCCAACTTAGGCAATTTAATTTGCCACCCAGTTATTGGATTAGCCTTGAACTGAGGAAATAACAATGATTTCATTTGTCCAAACTTTTTGAATCTGGGAAAACCATAACCTCTTTTTTGAAAGAAATCCCAAGCGTCATGCAATCTTCTGATATTGGTTTGGAGTACCTGTGATGGTACTTTTTTGAGCCAAGGGAATTTCTTTTTTGCTAGTGGTAAATTGTTTTGCTGTTGTTGATATCCAGGGAACGGATAATCCGCACTCATGATATATTCTGATTCCAAACTACACTTATCTATTGCACAGAAAGCGAGAAGTTATCCAATCTTTGAGTTCTCTAAGTGCATAGTTATAAGATGCTCGACAGATGTCGAGCCACTCATTGAGCGACTCTTGTTGCAAAGCATCTGGATAAATTCTATAAGTGTAATTTAATATCATACAGGTTATTCTACTACAAAATTTAATTGCAGTAAATAGCCAATTTTGGATACGTCGAGTACCCAAAATTTGCTTGGGGGCGACTGTATCCGCACACTGAAACATCAGGCGCGGACGGCTGCGCCATCCTCTATCCGCCCTCGTTTTCGCCCTTTGGGACAAGCTTCGCCCCCAAACCCCCTATAAGTTAATAGTAATTATAAATACATGGATATAATCATCTGTAATGTACCATTGCAAGATAGCGGTTTGTTCATCAATAAGAGACTTAATTTCATTAAAGGAAATGAGATTAAATTTTTGATTTAAGCCAAAACTGAAATCAATACAAGTAAATTCCTGCTCGATGAGTTGCTCAAATTTCTGTTTTAATCGCTCTAAATTGCTATAATCAAGCAATATAGGGTCAAGCTTCATTTTATAAGAATAAAGATTATTGGCTCTTCTAGAGTAGCTATGATAATTTAATACAAAATAAGCCCTAAAAACCATGTTGAGTAAAGCTTTTGGCAATTCAAAAAGGCAATTTTAATAAATAACGCTTTTTGTGTTGTTGAATTTCTTTTTATTCAAGGGGTTCAGGTAATTTAAACTATCCCTTTACTATAACCAGTCTAGAAGAGCCAGATTATTGCGGTATTATTCAGAAATTGCTAATCGAATTTCTTCATTTCTGATGGCATCACGAAGACGATTTAATTCAGTTATTACATTTGAAGAAATATCACCTTTAGGAATTAAATTACGATTAGAGATTAACTCTGCTAGTTCACGGGTTTTACTTCGTTCAACGTATTCTAAGGCTTTTTCTGGTTGGTTAAGGTTGAGATAACATTGGACAATATCATGATAAAATCCTATCGCTTCAGAGATAATTTCTTGTCTGCGTTGGGGGTTTAATGTTTCGAGTCGGATATTTTCTAATGCTTCAATAGCAATGGTGTAACCCTCTATAGCTAATTGCCAATTTTTTTCTTTAAAACCTAAAATGTATCCTAAATTAAGACCAATTCTTATACATTCTTGAGGGAAATTTTGAGTATTTATAACATTTAAAGCATTACGACATAGAGTAATTGCTTGCTTAATATTGTCTTCTCTTTTTCCAATGATCCTGTCTATATAAACACCAGCTAAATTAGTTTAAAAAGTAGCCCATTCATAAGGAAAAGCTTCAAATGTAATTACTTGTAAGGCTCGATTAAAATAAGTAATTGCCTTTTCTAGATTATGGCTCTACCGAACTTAGCTTGCAAGTTATGCCACAATCTCCAGTGTCAATCCATTGATATAGAAGAGTTACAAGATGGCGATCGCCTTTATGGATACTAAATGCAATAGAAAAATAACGAAACCTTTACTGGACAAGAGTTGTGGGGTCTAGTTTCTAACAGTTTGACAAGCTGGGTTCGGTAGAGCCTAGATTATTCGCTTTATCTTCTTTTATTCTTTTACTGTAAGCAAGTCCTAAATTATTTTGAATACCAGCCCAATCTTCAGGACAAACTTCACGAGTATATACTTTTAAAACATTATTAAAATAAGAGAGTGCTTTCTCTAGATTATCGGCTCGCTCTCCTTTGATTCTGTCAATATAGATAGAAGCTAGGCTATATTGTGTATCAGCCCATTGTTGAGGAAAAACATCAAAAGTGCTAATTTTTTAATCTTCTTGATAACAAGCGATAGCTCTTTCAATATTATCTGCTTTATCTCCTCTTATTCTCTCATCAACTAATTCCTGATTTTCTATAAAAAGATTATTTATTTGTTCATCAGGACAATTTAACAATGCTTGGCTCAGATTAAGATATGCTTGTTGACGTTGTTTATCCATATTTTGCTTTTTAGCCAGTTAATATATTACTTTGATAACAACTCTCGTATCCGTAATTTATTGACTAATAGCACAAAATGCTGCCCAATAATAAGGTTCTTTAAATGGACAATCATCAGAAAATTGACGAATATAACGAAGTAAAGTAATCTTAACTGCTGGACTTAGAGATAACTTATTTTCTTCAATCCATGATTGTAATTCCAATTTAGTTACATCTCTGAGCCAAGTTTGAGCCTTATTTAAGGCTTTAGTTACGGGTAAATTTTCTTGTTTATGATTTTGATAGAACTTAATCATTAAAAAAGCAGTAGAAAGGTCATTTACAGCCCATAAACTACTGACAACATTAGTACATCCTGCAAATAGAAAGCCACTGGGTAGAGAAATATATTCATCACTAACATTACGCAAGTCAGTTAATCCTGTTTCACATGCAGAAAGAGTGACAAGGGAACAATTTCTTAAGTCTAGGTTAAAGATTTCTCCTAATGTTAGACATTTTTCCAAATCTAGGATTTTATTTTGAGGTGAACGAGTAAATTTTTCTGAATTATGGTTTATATTTTCTTGTTTTTGTGTAATAGAATTAGCAAGAAGCAAAGCAGATTTAAGGGGTTCTTGAAAATTAAAATAGCCGTGAGTTGAAAAGTGGCTATAGTTAGTTTGGTTAAGACTTTGCTGAGTTAGATTTTCCTTGGTGGCACGATCTTTAACTAAAACTTTGTCATTAGGTTTAAATAGCTGACGAATGGCATCAACTTCGATTTCAGTATATTGCAAATCATCTGTGGGGTTTTGGATGCCGAATAGGTTATTAAAATTGTCTTGCAACACATTATTTAATTCTTCATTATTAGAGCAATTGAGAAATTGCTCAATTACATTAAGATAGGGTTGGAGTTGTTCCTGATTCATGATTTTTTGAGAGATTTAATAGAGAATGATTGATTTAAAATTTATATCAAATCACCAAATGTTTGCTACGCATAGAGCATCGACAAAAAATTGATAGCAAGTAATTGAACTAATATTTTCCTGTCATGCGATCGCCTCCTGGTATTTATGGCGTATTTAGAGTGATTTGATATTACTCCCCAATGGCACAGAAAGCAGCCCAATAATAAGGATGATTAAAAGGTTGGTCATGATCTGATAGTTTATTAAGACTACGTTGAAGATTCATATTTAAAGTAGCATCAAGAGAAATTTGATTATCTTTAATCCATTGATTGAGTTCTTTTTTATTAACCTTACTTAACCAATGTTGAGCTTTATTTAAGGCTTTAGTAACGGGTAAATTTTCTTGTTTATGATTTTGATAAAATTTAATCATCAAAAAAGCAGTAGATAGGTCGTTAACTTTCCACAGCGAACTAACCACACTAGAACTACCTGTATAAAGAAAACCACTGGGTAAACCGATATACTCATCACTATTCAGCAGTGTCCATGTAGTGAGATGAGTGTTTATATTTTCGTAAGTTCTTCTCGAAGAATTATCACTATCGTATTTTCTGCAAAAATTGGTGTAAAGATGGTGTAATATAATGTAAAATCACCTAGAAATACTGTAGTTAAAGGATTATTTTGAGGACTGAAACTCCTCGTGTCGGCGGTTCAATTCCGCCTCCCGCCACTTTAAATTAAATGTCATTGAGACAAATTGCTTTCTCAATTAACAGACATACTAGAAACAAGAAGCGATCGCCAAAAAATATCTTGATAACCTTCTAATAAAATTGAGTCCAAGATACTCCGCCTTTTGACGGCAGATCCTGATTGGAGTTCGTCAATAACAGTTTCAATGTTGATTATTGTAGGTTATTTTGATTTATAGGTTTTAACTTCTGGTTCTGTACTGGGTTTTTTAATATGTCTCAACCTGTATTATCAATTGTTGTTCCTACTAGAGAAGGGTTTTCTGAACACTGGTTCACTAAATTACTCACTATCGAAGGTGATGTAGAGTTTATCTTAGTTCATCCTCCAGGGATGGCAAAGCATCCGACAACAGACCCGAGATTGCAGCAGATTAATAGCTCTTTCCGAGGGGAGATTATTCAAAGAATGACAGGAATGCTGAATGCTACAGGAAAATATATTTTAACTATTAATTGTGATGAGTATTTAACTCCTAAAATTGTGGAAGTCGCAACAGATTACTATACGAGATTTCCTGATTCTTGGGTGGCTAGACTGAGCCGAAAAAATTTTCAATATGGCGATCGCGCTGGTTTAGAAAGTCCTTGGCAAGATATTCCCGCTATTAACGATTTAGCAATTTGTTTTCATAATAAAGCCAAAAATCAAGATAAGGATATTTCTTACGAGAAAGGTAATTGTTTATTAGAAATTCCCATAGCTCCTTTAAATAACAAGTTGGATTGGAATTGCTTTATTAGACAAAGAACAGATCATCATGGAACTCATACCGAAAATTTTGATAAGAAGATTTGGAAAAATGAGATGTTACAGGAGACATTGCAAGATATTATCGAAACCATGACTTTTTTTGGTCCTATAAAATATGTTCCTTTTTGGTGCTTAGACCGTCTGTTAGGCTTATTTATCCAAGCAAAATTCTTTGAGAAGGGTAAAATTATTGGACATTTATTACCCCAACCAGAGCAAATTAGAATTGAAGAAAACCCCCCAGAATATAAAAAATCCAGAAGATTCTATATTATTGCCGAAATTTTGTTAGTTAAACGATTTACTCAGTATGGTTATCTGTGGAATCTAATTATCGACCAAGTCCGTGGTAGTTTAACTAGAGGTATCAATTTTGCGTTGCGTCGTTAATTAACAATTAACTTTTCATCAATTAACAATTAATGCTTTCAGATCAAGATAAAGATATCGTATTTGCACCTGCTTTAACCCAAGCTCAACTAATACGCGATCGCCAAATTTCCCCTTTAGAATTAGTAGAACTGTATCTAACTAGAATTGAAACTTATAACCCCCAATTAGGTTGTTTTTTTCACGTAGCAGCAGAATCGGCGATCGCAGATGCCCAACAGAAAACGGAACAGATAGCTAAAACAAAGGAGACTAAAACCTTACCACCCCTTTTTGGTGTTCCTACTGCAATCAAAGACTTAAACGCAGTAGCAGGAATGCCCATCAACTATGGGGTTTCGACCATCAAAGAGCAAATTGCTGACTATGATGATGGACTGGTGAGTAAAATCAAAGCAGCAGGATTAATTATTTTAGGTAAAACTGCAACTTCTCAATTAGGCTCTCTACCCTATACAGAGTCCCCAGGATTTATCCCCACTCGTAATCCTTGGAACTTAGATTATACCGCAGGGGGTTCTAGTGGTGGCGCAGCATCGGCGGTAGCTGCTGGATTATGTGCCCTCGCTCAAGGTAATGATGGAGGCGGTTCGATTCGAGGTCCTGCTTTTTGTTGTGGTTTAGTAGGTATTAAGCCCAGTCGTGGGAGAATATCTTATGCACCTGTGGGAGACTTTCAAAATGGTATTGCTACTAATGGGGTATTAGCTCGTAATGTAAGAGATGGTGCTGCGTTACTAGATATCATGTCAGGTTACATCACTGGCGATCCTTATTGGCTTACTCAACCTGAAATACCTTTTTTGTCTGCTATCGAACAAACCTTACCTCAATTATCTGTTGGTTTTGCTACTGCGGTCTTACCTGAAGGAGAAGCACACCCCATATGTCAGGAAAGTATCACACAAACTGTCAATATCATTGAAGCAATGGGTCATAGGATAACAGAAATTTCCTTCGATGTTACTTCTTTAATTGAGCCTTTTAAAATAATTTGGAGTGCTGGTGTTGCTTCTTCTGGAGTTCCCCTAGAAGCTTTGAGTCGGATTAATCGCTGGATTGCAGGATTATCAGGTAGTGCAGGGGACTATTTACGAGCCGTACAGCAAATGCAAATATTTTCGCGACAAATTGTCAGTTTATTCGATAATTATGATGTATTAGTTTTGCCTACATATATGCACCCGACTATTAAAGTGGGAGAATTTGCAGACTTTACACCAGAAGAGACTTTAACTAAGATTATTAGTTGGATTTTACCCTGTCCTTGTTGGAATGCTACAGGACAGCCAGCGATCGCAATACCTACAGGATTTGATGACAATGGTTTACCTGTAGGAGTGCAATTAATTGGGAAACCTGCATCAGAAAGCCTGATTCTCACTCTTGCTTCCAAGTTGGAAGCAGCAATAAATTTTACCTCTGTTCCCACTTCTTTACTGCGTTTAGTTTAAAAGCAGGAGTTTTGAATTCTAACTTGCTACTTGCTACTTGCTACTTGCTACTTAAAGAGGGATTGGGGGCATTTGATTTTTTCAAGTGCGTCATTTCCTCTATAAATCCTACTAAAAAATCACTTCTGGTAATAAGTATATTGACTTAATTATTCGTAGAATGTTTATGGTTATTGGGTTTCATTCTTCAAGCCAAGGTAGAGCTATTTTATGTTTAAAAAGTTTAGAACTACTTAATCAATTATAAAATTCATCTTTTAATCATCTTTTAATGGACTATTTTTCTAGTTATAAAAAGGTATAGCTAACCAAGTTTAGTTAACTATTATTCTTCAGCATATAGACTTAAACCTTCTCTAAAAAAAGGCTCAAAAAAAAAGTTATTCAACAGTAAATCTTGGGAATAATCTGACTTAGAAACCCGATTACTAGGCTTTTTACTAGGGATTGTGCTAATATTAATACAGTTTATAGTTTCTTGAAATACTCTTTTAAAAATAAGTTTTGCTAGATTTTTGTAGCAGTTTTTACATAATTTTAATGGGACAGTAAGTAAAAGTTTAAATACGACTATTTGTCAAACAAATTATTTGAACTTTAGTAAAATATAAAAATAAAATTAAGTTTTAAAAATCTTAGTAAAATTGCTGCTTATATATTTTTAATTGAACTATCAGACACAAGACAACAAGTGTAATTTCAGAATTGAAAACCAAGTATAAGTTACTTTGCCCTAAGACAGAAAAATCTGTTGAGACTTGGTCAAAATAACTACATTGTGAAATAGAATTTACAGCTACTTTGTTAGAGTGTTGGCACAATTTTGTAATGGAGAATCAGATGTTTGATAATTTACTGCCACCACTTAATGACCATAATTTGCCCTATCCTGATACGATTCATCCAATTGTGGTACATTTTGTGATTGCAATGGTCTTATTTGCTTTTTTTTGCGATATCACGGGCTATTTTACCCGTAACTACAAACTTTATGAGGTGAGTTGGTGGAATATGTTTGTTGCCACTATCTGCATCTTTATAGCCATTATCTTCGGAGAGGCGGAAGCAGGTTGGGCTATGGCTTACGATGCAGTCGAACCAGTGCTGAATGTACACACCTTGATTGGGTGGTCGCTGTCAGGAATCATTGCAGCTATTACAGGTTGGCGTTATGTCATTAGAAAAGAAAACCCTAGAAAATTGCCTCTTCCCTATCTCGGGTTAGGGTTTTTATTGACTTGTTTAGTATTCTTCCAAGTCTATCTTGGCGATAAATTGGTATGGGTATATGGCTTACATACAGTAGAAATGGTTGATGCAGTTAAGGAGGGATTATTGTAATGTATTCAGAAGCAATTAAGCATTTAGATTTAGGTGCTAACGCACTTCCCTACGAATTCCCGATTCATCCTAATTTGGTGCATTTAACTTTAGGACTATTTATTGTCGCCATTACTTTCGATATTGTCGGGGTCTTATTTCCTTTTAAGAAACCAATCTTTAAGTATCTAGCAATTACTGTCGCTCGCTCTAATTTCTTTGATGTGGGTTGGTACAACATGTTGGCTGCTAGCATTATTACATTTTTTACCGTAGCAGCAGGTTTTTATGAAATTATACTGGTAGATTCCCCACCAGAAATCAAAAGTGCTTGGGGCTTGGGATCAATGGAAACAATGCTCTGGCATGGCGTAGGAGGAGTTTTTCTCTTGGCGTTAATGATGGCTATGACTCTATGGCGAGGTTTTCAACGCTACCTTTGGCGTAGTCACACTAGTCAACAAGTACAGTGGAGTTATTTGTTAGCTGGATTGGTAATTATGTTCTTAATGTATGTACATGGTACGTTAGGAGCGCAATTAGCTGCTGAGTTTGGCGTTCACAATACAGCAGCCCATATGTTACGCCTAGGACAAGACCCTAATACCTTATTGAAATGAGGAGCAAGTATGAAATTTAAAACCATCTTAAATTTAGTGGCGATCGCCATAACCTTGGGAGCAATTAGTATTGGAATCGGTCAATTATCCTATTCCTGGCTACCTCCTCAAGCCTCTGTTGAATCTCAGTTAATAGACAACTTATTTAGTTTTCTAGTTACTCTAGGAACATTTATCTTTTTGGGAGTTACAGGGACAGTAATGTATTCCATATTATTCCATCGCGCAGGAAGATACGATCTCAGCGATGGTCCTCCCATTGAAGGCAACGTAACTCTAGAAATAGTATGGACAGCAATTCCTTTCTTATTAGTATTGTGGATTGCAGTATATAGCTATCAAACCTATATGGAGATGTCCATTAGACATCCAATGGAAATGGCACATATGCCTATGGCAAAAGCGATTGCTCCTGCTTATGCTGAACCAATGGATGAAGCTGTCGAACCCATGACCAATATCGAAGTGGAAGCCAAACAGTGGGCTTGGGTATTTCACTATCCAGAAAAAAATATTACTAGCACCGAACTACACTTACCAGTAGATCGTCGCGCTCATTTAATTTTGCGATCGCTCGATGTGATTCATGGCTTTTATATTCCTGCTTTCCGAGTCAAGCAAGATATTATTCCCCAAAAAAATATGGATTTTGAATTCACCCCCATTCGCACAGGTAAATATCGTCTGCGAGATTCTCAATATAGCGGTACGTATTTTGCAGCTATGCAAGCAGATGTGGTAGTGGAATCAAAGGAAGATTACCAACAGTGGTTAGAGGAAGCAGCTAAAAGAACTCCCTCTGCTGCCCCCAATGAGGCTGCTAGTGAATATGCCTTAAGAGAAGAAAAATCCGCTGAATCCGCTTGGGTAACAGTTGTCCCTGCTTCTGAGCCAATAGTTAATTATCATCCCTAGACCAAATAAAACCATAGCTTCTGTGTCAAGAAATCATATCATTCTTGTTGATGGCAAAGATGGCGCTACTGACTTGCTAAATTGTGAACCAGTTTGAATCAGAAAAATGTACAAGGAGTAGAGAAATTTATTTTAAATTTCATCCAGCTATTGGAACTAATAACTAGTCAAAAATAAATCAGTGACCAATCACTAATAAACATAAACCCAAATAAATTATTAAACTCTATGACTCAAATTACACCAGAAATTTTAACGAATAAGACTCCGGAGAGCCCTCCCAATCCTCCCAATTGGCTACGCTACTTTAGCTTTAGCACCGACCATAAAGTAATTGGTATTCAATATACAGTTACAGCTTTTTTCTTCTTTCTTGTCGCTGGCATTTTTGCCATGATTATACGAGGAGAATTGATCACCCCTGAAGCAGATTTAGTAGATCGCACGGTATATAACGCTCTGTTTACCATGCACGGCACCATCATGCTGTTTGGCTGGATGTTTCCCGTCCTAGCTGGACTTGCTAATTATCTAGTTCCCCTGATGATTGGGGCGCGAGATATGGCTTTTCCCCGCCTTAATGCAGCAGCATTCTGGATGGTTCCCTTTTTTGGGATGATGTTTATTCTTAGTTTTCTTGTCCCTGGTGGACCTGCTCAAGCGGGTTGGTGGTCTTATCCCCCCGTGAGCATTCAAAACCCTAGCGGACAATGGCTCAATGGTGAATTTCTCTGGTTGTTAGCAGTAGCATTGTCTGGTGTTTCCTCCATTATGGGGGCAGTTAATATTGTAACTACCATCGTGCGGATGCGTTGCCCTGGAATGGGCTGGTTTAAAATGCCCATCTTTGTTTGGACTGTGTTGGCAGCACAAATTATTCAACTATTTGGGCTACCTGCTTTAACTGCTGGTGCAATTATGCTGCTGTGCGACTTAAGTTTTGGTACTACATTTTTTGATCCCGCTCAAGGTGGCGATCCAGTATTATTTCAGCACTTTTTCTGGTTTTATTCCCATCCTGCGGTTTATGTAATGATTCTGCCTGTATTTGGCATCTTTTCCGAGATTTTTCCTGTTTATGCTCGTAAGCCATTATTTGGCTACAAAGTAGTAGCAGTTTCTTCCTTAATTATTGTGGCATTGAGCGCAGTGGTCTGGGTACACCATATGTTTGCTAGTGGCACTCCTGATTGGATGCGGATGCTGTTTATGATTTCCACCATGCTGATTTCAGTGCCAACAGGAATTAAAGTCTTTGCCTGGGTAGCTACAATTTGGGGCGGTAAACTCCGTCTTGATAGTGCGATGCTGTTTGCTTTAGGCGGTCTAATTAATTTTGTCTTTTCTGGCATTACAGGAATTATGCTCTCATCTACTCCTGTAGATATTCATGTCAACAATACTTATTTTGTGGTAGGACACTTTCACTATGTAATTTATGGCGCGATCGTTTTTGGTTTATATGCTGCCATCTATCACTGGTTTCCCAAGATGACAGGCAAAATGTACTATGAAGGATTAGGTAAGCTGCATTTTTGGTTAACTTTCATTGGTACTAGCCTCAATTTCATTCCTATGCACCCCCTAGGCTTAATGGGAATGCCCAGACGAGTTGCTTCCTACGACCCAGAATTTGCTTTTTGGAATTTTATCGCCAGTATTGGTGCATTTATATTAGGTATGTCCATAATACCCTTCCTGGTCAACATGGTGGCTTCTTGGCTTTCTGGTCCATCAGCCCCCGATAACCCCTGGCGGGCGATTGGTTTGGAATGGCTAGTATCTTCTCCTCCTGATGTAGAAAACTTTGAGGAAATTCCGATAGTTATCTCCGAACCCTATACTTATGGTACATCAGAACCATTAACTGAAAATATGGGTGGATGATGAAAGGATGAAGGACATCAGAACAGTAATCAGTAATCAGTGATCGGGAAATAATCTAGGGGTGCTTCCCTATTTTCCTGATAATTCATCCCTCAGATAAGGATGAAACATAAGTAAATAACTGCCCTTCCACTAACTACTAACCACTAACCACTAACCATTATGACCAACGTTTTAACTCAAGAAAATTTAAACCATTCTAGCCAGGTAGCAGCACACGAACACGAACATGATGAAGCCGGGAACAGTATGTTCGGCTTCATTGTCTTCTTGCTGTCAGAAAGTGTTATTTTTCTCAGTTTTTTTGCTGGCTACATCATTTATAAAACTACAACCTCTGACTGGCTTCCTGTTGGTGTAGAAGGGCTAGAAGTCAGAGAACCTGCTATTAATACAGTGATTTTAGTTTCCAGTAGTTTTGTTATCTATATTGCGGAACGTTATCTTCACAAGGAAAATCTCTGGGGATTTCGCTTCTTTTGGCTGCTAACTATGGCGATGGGTAGCTATTTCCTTTATGGACAAGCAGTAGAATGGCAAAGCCTACAGTTTGGGTTTTCCTCTGGGGTATTTGGCGGAACTTTTTATCTACTCACTGGTTTTCACGGCTTGCACGTTTTTACTGGTGTACTGCTTCAGGGAATTATGCTTATGCGTTCTTTTCTTCCTGGTAATTACGAAAAAGGACAATTTGGAGTAGAAGCAACCTCACTGTTTTGGCACTTTGTAGATGTAATTTGGATTGTTCTGTTTATTTTGATTTATATCTGGCAGTAATGTTTCCTGTTACTACAGCTAATAACAATTTAGTTTGTGTAGCAACATTGGTCACTAATAACAAAATAAGTACTTGGACAGAAATATTTATAGACTAGATTTTTACTGGGAAAAGCTTTCAGGATTCATTTTAGGTAATTAATTTTGTCCAATTACTTATCTAAGTTTCATACAGCACTCAGTCAGTTCTTAAATTACCCCGTTGCTTTAGAATCTTCTGATGAACCAGAGAGATTACTTTATTTAGCTGTACCTAAAGATATTGTATTGGGTTTTGGTTCTCCTACCATTGGGGAAAAACTAGCATCAGCTTGACCAAACAATTAAGGGCGATCGCAATTTATGGGAATCCAGCTTAAAGAGGTAACTAAAGAGAATTGGATTGACTGTATCGATCTATCTTTATATCCCGAACAAGAGGGAAACGTGGCTTCCAATGTAGCCTCAATTGCCGAATCTAAGTTTGAACCCCATTATCAATTAAGAGCAATTTATAAAGATCAAAAAGTGATTGGGTTTGTGGCTTTTTGTGTGGAAAATGACCCTCCCGATCCAGAACTGTATTGGATATTTAGATTCATGATTGATAAAAATTTTCAAGGTCAAGGCTATGGGACAAAAGCTTTAAATCTTGTCATTGAAGAAATCAAGCAATTAGGTGGAAAGCGTATTCATACGATGCACAAACCGAGTAATAAAACGGCTGGCAAACTTTATCAAAAAGCTGAATTTTCCTACATTGGTAATCTCGATGATGGCGACCTACTAATGGAATTGAAAATCATCTGAACTACTTAAAGAAGGTAAAACAGGCAAAAAACTCAGGATTGAATAATCAACTTTTCATCAATCAACAATTAACCACTAACCACTAACAACTAACCAAATCATGATTATTGACGACCAATTTTACGATGTAATTATTGTTGGCACTGGTGCGGGTGGAGGTACGCTGACTCGCAAACTAGCAGAAGCTGGCAAAAAAATCCTCGTTTTAGAACAGGGAGAGTTTACAGAGAAAGAAAGTTCCGAGTTAGTAGAAGTAGAGCTTTTTAAAAAAGAAGATTATCACGCCCCAGAACAGTGGTACAATAGCGAGGGTGAGCCGTTTCAAGCTCAAACCAGTTATTGTGTAGGTGGTAATACCAAAATTTATAGTGGGGTATTATTCCGTCTGAGGGAACGAGATTTCGAGCAAGTAGAACATCAAGATGGTATTTCCCCAGAATGGCCTTTAAAATACCAAGATTTTGAACCTTATTACAGCGAAGCCGAAAAACTCTATCGCGCTCATGGGAAAGCTGGTGAAGATCCTACAGAACCACCTAGGAGTGAAGATTATCCCTTACCACCAGTAGAGCGCATTCCTCAAGTTCAAGATATCAGCGATCGCCTAGCCGAACAAGGACTACATCCAGCCTATCTACCTATTGGTATTGGGGATGAAGGACGTACAGATTCAGAAGATACAGGAATTAGTCCCGCAATAAGAGCAGGTCATAATATAACTTTAAAAACTTCAGCAAAAGTAGTAGCTTTACACACTAATCCATCGGGAACAGAAGTTAAAGCGGTTGAAGTCGAGATAAAAGGGGAATCGTACTTATTTACGGCTCATATTGTCGTACTTTCCTGCGGTGCGATTAATTCTGCTGCCTTATTGTTGCACTCTGCCAATGAAAAACATCCCCAAGGACTTGCTAATAGTTCCGATCTAGTAGGACGGAATCTGATGAAACACCTGATGACCGTAATCATACAGCAATCTCCTCAGCCTAACTCGGGATTATTTCAACGTAGTGTTTATATTAATGATTTTTATTGGGGTGACAAAGATTTTCCCTATCCTCTAGGACACATTCAAGATTCAGGAGGAATTCTACAAGATGTGATTTTTTCTGAGTCTCCACCTATTTTATCGATCGCAGCTAAACTAATGCCAGGATTTGGGTTAAAGCAACTGGCAAAACGTTCAGTGGGATGGTGGTTACAAACGGAAGATTTACCCGATCCTAATAACCGCGTTACCATCAACAATACGAAGCTAAATTTAGACTATACACCAAACAATCTAGAAGCACACGATCGCCTATTATATCGTTGGCAAGAAGTCCTTAAAGCCACAGACAAGTCATCTCGGGGTATGAACCCTTATGGAAGCACACCCATTGAAATTGTGGCACATCAATGCGGTACTTGTCGCTTTGGTGAAGACCCTGAAACTTCAGTGTTAGACCTCAACTGTCGTACTCACGATGTTCATAACCTCTATGTGGTCGATAGCAGTTTCTTTCCTTCCAGTGCAGCACTAAGCCCTGCATTAACAGTTATTGCTAACGCTTTAAGAGTAGGGGAGCATCTAATTGAAAAGTTGAATTAAGTACTCAGGACTCAGAAGTCAGTATCCGTAATTTATGAATTGCGGATACATATCTCATACCAATTCTCGAAACTAACTAAATACATGAGAAATTACTTTTTATTAGAAAAAAGCTTCCAAACCCTTGTTTTATCTGTTGCCTATTGCAAGAGTGCCTATTGCTCTACTAAGTCTCTTATTACTTTTGAGAAATGATATCAGGAGTAATACTCCGATATCTCCCCCTACTTCTTCCCACTCACCCTCTGCGCCTGAAACTTCCCGTCAAAAGCTAAATTATCAACAAGATACAATTTTACCAATTATTACAAAATTGAGTTATTAGCCTCTGCTACTGCTAGCGTTGAAGTGATAGAGCTGGAGAGTAGTTCTGGCTAACAAAAAGTTATAATTAAATTTATTAGCATCAATTAAGTGTTTTAAATATTACTTTTTACGCTTAATATAGTTTATATTGTGGTTAATGGACTGATTAGTTTTATCCAAATGAAAAAGCGGGACATATATCTTTTGTGTGTACTGGGAGGTATAGTGTTTTATCTTAACTCTCAGCTTCAGGTTAACTTTTTTTTGAGAGAGTATATAACTCTTTTAGAATGTAAGTTGATTATTTTATTTATTTACTGCTGGAACAATAAGAAGAAAATATTTTCAAAAAAACACAAAACAATAGTATCTTAATAAAATATTCTCGCTAAAATCATGAAAAATAAAGTTGTAGCAGCTTTGTTAGCTTTTTTCGTAGGCTGGCTTGGAGTTCACAAGTTTTACTTAGGAGAAAATGGAGCAGGAATACTATATATACTATTTTGCTGGACAGGAATACCAGGGATAATTGCATTTTTTGAATTTTTCTTTATACTCTTAATGTCAGATGAAGCGTTTAACGCCAAATATAATAATGTAATCAATTACGGTAGTGCCTATAGTGCCATTCCCAAAGAATCATCTAAAGACAAGACAGATACTCTTATGAATTTAAAAAAACTATATGATTCTGGCGTAATCACAGCAGAAGAATATGAACAAAAACGCCGAAAATTTTTAGATAGTCTGTAATAGAGTGGTTGTTTTAAATCTAATCTGGTAATGTCTATTAAAAATAATTGGATTGACGAAACACCTCAGTGGATTTGGTGGTCTTTTCTACCAGTTTTAGGAGGACTAGCTATTGCTTATGCAGGAAACAAATCAAAAACTTCTAGTTGGAGATACTACGGACTAGCTCTTTTTGGACTGGGATTAATTTTAGCATCTACTGATCTTGCTATTATCGTTTGGTTGGCTCAAATTGGAACTTCCTTTGCTATCAGAAAAAAATACTTAGTTAAGGTTGCATCGAGAACAGCATCTATTGATAATTATGAAGTAGCTCAATTATTAGCACAAGAAAAAGGACAAATTGATATCAATACTTGCTCTAAAGACGAGCTAGTCTATGACTTGGGTTTACCCATTGTTTATGCTAATGATATAGAAGATTTACGGAATGAAGGACACATATTTACCAGTGTAGAAGAACTGGCAGATTTATCTGGTATTCCTGAGCGTGTTTTTAATAAAATTAAGCCTTTAATTACTTTTGGTTACGATCTAAATAAAGAATCAGATATTTCCTGGCGCAGACTGAATAGTTTTTCTGTCGAGGAATTAATAGCTTGTGATTTAGACAATATTGTAGCTAGAAAAATTGTAGAAGAGAGAGAAAAAGCAGGGGCTTTTAAATCTTTGATTGATGTTAAAAAGCGTACAGGATTACCTCTTAGTTGTTATAAAAATTTAATTTAATTTTTGTCAACAGAACCAATGGACTTATGCAGGTAATCTAAGAAAGGATGAGCCAAGATAGCAGCTTGGGTGCGGTCGCGTAAATCTAAGCGATTTAAAATATTGGTAACGTGATTTTTAACTGTCCCTTCAGAAATATATAGTTTCTGGGCAATTTCTTGATTACTATCACCGATGGCAATTAACTGTAAAACTTCTTTTTCTCTAGGAGTTAATTCTAGTAAACTAGCTGGAGGAAGGGACTGATGAATGTGATTTTTTCCCAATTGATTCATCAGTTTTTTGACTATTCCTGGTCCCAATTGAGTATATCCTTTATTAACAGCACGAATCGCCACAGCTAACTCTTCTGAGGGTGTATCTTTAAGCAAATAACCCATTGCACCATTTTGTAATGCTGCTTGTACATATTCATCATCATCAAAAGTCGTCAGCACTAAAACTTTAACGTTGGGAAAATTGGTTTTTATTTCTTTTGTAGCTGCTACTCCATCCATAATGGGCATCCTCACATCCATTAAGACCACATCTGGATTTAGTTTTGCCACAATTTTCACCGCAATGTCTCCATTTTCTGCTTCTCCCACTATTTCTAAATCAGGTTCTAGCTCTAATAAAGCTGCTAACCCTTGACGAATTAAACTTTGGTCATCTACTAATAGTACTTTAATCATATTGGTCATTGGTCAAAAATCCTTACTCCTTCAGACTTTTTAAAGGGATATCAACTAAAATTTGACAACCAGCACCAGGACGACTATTAATCTTAAAAATACCTCCTAGTGCTAATGTGCGATCATGCATATTTTTCAGTCCAAAACCAGTAGTATTTTGTGCTAAATCAAATCCTATACCATTATCCTCAACTCTGAGTTGTAAGTTACTTTTAGTACTGGTAATTGTCAAATTAATTTCTGTAGTTTCTGCATACTTACAAATATTTGTCAATGATTCTTGAATAATACGATAAATAGCTGTACTAACTTCTTGAGAAATTGTCGAGGATAAAGTCAACACCGCGATTAGAGAGGCTTCCTAGCCGGAAGCCTCTCTCGCGGTCATATTTAAGTTAGGTTTAACTCCCGTTGTTTGATAAACATTATCTGCTAAATCTATAACTGCTGCTTCTAAAGATTGATTTTGTAGAGGTAGAGAAGCCATAGTAGAAACCGAATTCCGAACATCTTGTAATACCTTAGAACCTAATTGTTTAGCGTTTTTGAGAAATCCCTGTGCTTTTCTAGGCTGAGATTCCCATAATTTCACAGCCGTTTCTAATTGTAGATTTAAAGCTGTTAAAGAATGTCCTAAAGAATCATGAATTTCCCTAGCAATGCGATTGCGTTCTTCCAAGGTAGCTTGATTTTCTATTCTAAGGGCATATTCTTGAAGTTTTTGATTAGCTATTGCTAGTTGTTGACGGCTTTGATGTTCTGTAATTAAAGTATTCATCATTAAAAATAAAAATAATAGTGTCAATCCAAAAGAGATGATAAAACTAAAAATAAAAAACCCTATCCGCTCTTGCATTATTAGTGGTAAATTTGTTTTAGGCAAACGCCATACTAGTGTCACTATAAATAAAATGAATGCAAATACAGTTATCACCAAGCGTCCAGACATCTGAAAAATTAGACAGCTACGGGTAACTAAAATTAGATATAAAAACGGGAAAGAACGTGTTGTTTTAACAGCCAAAAAATTGGCAATTTAAATTAATATTACTTCTGCAATAGTATAGATAATTTTATATTTTTGTAGATTAGTAGGTAATCGTAAACCCATCAATCCAAAAACAATCAAACTACAAACTGTAAGTTCAGGAAATTGATTGAGGAATAAAGGCAATTTGAACGGTGATAGGGTTGATACAACCCCTAGAATCAGCAGTACCCACTCTAAATAAAGCAGAAATCTAAAAGGATGATTATTGAATTGAATTGGACGCTTCACAGAAATATGCTTTTAATGATTATTTCCCAAATTATCGGAAACATTAGTCAAGTTTGCCATAGGACTAAAGTCACCCATTCATACATGACTTAGTATAGACAATAATCCTTGCTAGTCATGACTTTTGCCTGATGTATCTTTTGGTTCTTAACTTATAGGATAAAGACACAGAAACCAAAAAACTAAGGAAATACGAAATGCAACTCCAAAAAATCTCATTTATAGCTGTAACAATTGCTCTAAGTTTAGCAATTACACCCTTGGCGGTAAAGGCAGAAACTAATTCCTTCTCTTATCAGAGAGTGACACAAGTTTCCCAAATAGAATCTTTGGGACTGACAGAGACACAAAAAGCCCAATTGGCAGAAATTCGTCAAGATACCCGTGCAGAAATTCAAAATATTCTGACTCCTCAACAACAGGAGCAATTTCAAACTATTACAGCCAACAGGGATATTAATAGACAGGCTTTTAAGACTTTAAATCTTAGTGACGAACAAAAAAGCCAAGTGAGGAATATTCTTCTCTCTACAAGATCCGAAGTAGAGGAGATTCTCACACCAGAACAAAGACAACAAATCAAAAGAATGCGAAGAAATTGGCTCAATAACAGTTTTTAATCGCTTTAATCAGTAAGCTTTCTCCACCGTCAAACTGAATATGGAGTTGCATCTGGTGGGTGCAACTCCATCTCCTAATATAAAGCTATTTTAACCGAACGCGATCGCCTAATATCTCAGCAAAGGGGAGATCAATCTGTCGAATCTCCTTGGTGGCTAGACATATCTAAAAGCATTATCCCAAATATAATCAATTAATTGTGTAGCTTCCTCCAAAGAAAGTACCCGTAAATAGTTTTGTTCATCTTGTTTGAGCAACTTAACTTCTGTTGCTGCTTGGGGATTTTCTGAGTTTAAATTGATTTTACCTCGGATTGATTCCATATTTTTCAGAGTATTATTGATATTAAAATCGATTTTTTTACCGATTTTTTGTTCCATCCATAATTCAATGCGATCGTCTAATTGTTCTGAATTCAGTAGGGTTTTGCTAGTTAATAAATGATAATAGACTAAAATAATCTCTTTGCATTCTTCTTCTTCTGCTGCATCAATGAGATACTGGAATACTCCTACATTATTCGCCATATTCCGAAAAAAAAGAGTTTCGGTAATATTTTTTTGAAATTTAATTTGCTTACTTTTATAGCTACTATATTGTTTAAAAGCAAATCCGCCCAAAGTTACCAGTAAAGAAAGTGTAGTTACTAGTAAAGGGGTTATTTCTTTAATTTCTTCTTCTTTTACTGGGATTACTGAAGTTGGTATTTCTCCTAAAAATACATAAAAAAATACAGCAATAATTAATAACAATTGCGGTAAAATTTTAACGATCAAAGAAATACTAGCCCCAATAGCTGGAATCCCAAAAAGTAAACGGTCTTTCCAGTTCATACTCATTTCCACATTCGGGAAAATAAATTCTAAATCTAGTTTTGATAAATTTTTGTAGAGATAAATATAAATATATCCAGGCTTAAAATTTAGTTGTTCTTGGGGAGTAGGCTTATTAGCAAAATGTTTTTCTTCCTTAAACTTAATCAATAAAACAACTCTTTCAAAAATATCGATGTTTTTCTCTTGGCTTCGCCAAAATTTCTTAAGCTTAATCTTATCTTGGATGTCTCCCTGATAATAGCAAAGCATTTCCTCAAAGTCACTAAAATCTACTTCTGTTTTCAAATCGAATAAAGAATCATCCGCTAATGCCCTTCTGAGAACCCCTTGAGACAAGGGATAGTAGTTAGCTTTTTGCAAAATAGTCTTCAAATCTTTCAGGAGATTTTCTGTCATTATTTTGAGGATAGCTAAATCATTATTAGTGGGAATGCTCGGACTTTTATCAGGATTAAAAGCAGTGTAATTGTACTTAATATTTTCTAGGTAGCTATGAAATTTAAAATGATAATAAGCCGACAAAATTTGACAAAACTCTTGAAATTGGTTTTGTTCCGTAACAGTTAATTTATTCTCTGATAAACAAAGAGCGATTAGAGCTTGTCGGGTACAAGGAATAAATGCTTCTCGATTTTGATAAACAGCCATGACAAAAATTTTTTAATAATTTTACCAAGTCTTTAGAGAATAGGAACTTAGTTTATTGTTGGGTTCTGCACGCGCTTGTTTAAACCAATCTACCAAGCTTCGCGTCTTAACTGATAATATATTGGCTTTGTAATGGGGAAAAACCCTAATAAATAATTGTGTTGTAGGATTAATTCATAAATTAACCCGAAAGAATCTACAAATAGCCAGGCAAAATCATTGAGACATTTTTTAACTGTTTCCTTTAACCTGCTCCCTGTCCTCACTATATAATTTATTTGGCAAAGCTACTTAGCTCATGGAGAAAGGGGTAGCAAATGTTACGATTAGCTTATTTTTTGTTCCTAGTTATAGACTATGATACGAATAAATCCCCTTAAACAAAAACTATCACGTTTTCTGCATTTAGTTTTGCAGAATAAGCCAGTAAAAAAAATAGACAAAGAGTATTACAGCTTTTAGAAGATTGGCAATATAAATTAACAATGATTGGTCAAGGATCAGAAAAGAATGCTGATTATTGCGCTAAACCTATATCGCGCTAGTAGGGGGACATAGAAGGTTAATTAACAGTTAAGGGAACCATGGGGGCGACTATTCAAAAAGATATCTAAGTCACCAAGGTTTAAGAAGAAAAGACCTTATAGAGTAAAAAAATAATAGAAGTTTAGCAATCTGAACAGGTAAGCAGCATGGATAAGAATAACCAACAGCAGATTCAACCTACTTCATCATCTGATTCCCAGAATGAGAGCATACCAGATATGGGGGGAGGCTTTCCCGTATTAAAATACTGGGCGGAAAATACACTATCTCCAGAAGGGTTCAAAATCTGGAAGACATTATTTCATAAAAGTGCTTGCTTATCTTGTTCTTGGGGAACTGGGGGACAGAAAGGTGGATTCACCAATGAAGAAGGAGAAAAGTTACAACGCTGTATGAAAAGTGTTGAGGCGATAGCATCAGAAATTCAACCAGCAATTAAAACTAATTTTTTTGAGCAGCGAAGCATCAAGGAACTTCAGCAACTAACATCCCGAGAAGCAGATAGATTAGGAAGGTGGAGTTTTCCTGTGATTTTATCTCAAGGAAGTAGCCACTACCAAAGAATTGGTTGGGATGAGATTTATCAACTGGCGGAAACAGCATTTAAGATAACACCAGAAAGGGTAGCATCTTATAGTTCAGGTCGTTCTTCTAATGAAGCTGCTTTTTTGCTGCAATTGATGATGCGAACCTTGGGGTCTAATAATCTTGCGGATTGTTCCGACCTCTGTCATGCTCCTTCAACTTTTGGACTCAAACAGATATTCGGTACTGGGACATCAATGGTCAGTTTAAAAAGTTTACAACAAACTGATTGTGTCGTACTAGCAGGTTCTAACGCTTCCTATAATCATCCCCGTCTGATGAATGAGTTGATTAAGCTGCGAGAAAGGGGTGGAAAGGTCATTGTGATTAATCCAGTTAAAGAAAGAGGATTAGTTAAATTTGCTTCTCCTGCTTTTCCAATTAAATCTTTGCTTACTGGTTCAGAAATTGCTTCTCTTTATCTTCAACCGATTCCTGGTAGCGATGTAGCCCTATTTATTGGTATTCAAAAGTCTCTGATCGAACATCAGAAAATCAACCGCGAATTTTTGCAAGCTTACACCGAAAATTGGTCAGAGGTTATCTCTGATGTCTGCTCTATTTCATGGGAAACCATTACAGAAACTTGTGGTATTTCTCAAATCGAAATTGAAGCTGCTGCTGACATAATTGCTTCCTCTCCCAAAGTCGTTTTTGCTTGGGCGATGGGAATCACGCAACAGCAAAACGGTGTAGATAATGTGAGCAGTATTGCTAACACCGCTCTGATAACTGGGAATGTTGGTCGCTTAGGGGCTGGTTTAATGCCAGTACGAGGACATTCTAATGTTCAAGGTTTTGGTTCGATGGGAGTCACAGTCAGGCTCAAAAAAGAAATTCAACAGTCTCTAGAAAAACTTTTAGGTCGCTCTCTGAGTCGATTACCAGGATATGACACTCAGGCTTTAATCGAAGCAGCAGATGAGGGAAAAGTAGATACTCTCATTTGTGTAGGTGGCAACTTATATGGAGCTAATCCCAACTCTCAGAAAGTAAAACGAGCTTTAGGCAAAATTAAAACAATTATCTATTTGGCTACCAAGCCCAATTTAGGACATTTTCATGGTTTAGCCCAACGACAAACCATTATTATTCCCGTTCTCAATCGTTTTGAAAATCCTCATAAGACCACAGTAGAATCAGGCAATAACTTTGTGCGTCTTAACGATCAAGGTCAAACCCATCTTAAAAATGCTGACCTGATTGCAGAGGTAGATTTTCTGACCGAACTAGCCTATCGTCTTCATGGAGAACATCCTGTTAATTGGCGCAAACTTCAAGATACCAAGTATGTGCGGGAATTGATTTCCCAAACCATCCCTGGGTTTGAGAAGATGGCAAACATTGACGA
Source organism: Xenococcaceae cyanobacterium MO_167.B27 (assembly GCA_030065935.1). GTDB lineage: Bacteria > Cyanobacteriota > Cyanobacteriia > Cyanobacteriales > Xenococcaceae > JASJCP01. Next base: position 25,091 of record JASJCP010000065.1, on the reverse strand, counting down.
AACTAAAGAAGAATTCACCATTGGGGGACGGATTTTTAATCAACCCCACTTTCCTACACCTTCTGGCAAAGCGGTCATGTTTGTTACCCCATTACCTCAATTAACACTTCCTCAACCTCAAGACTTTGGTGTGACTAACTACACTCGTGGTGTAGTGGTGGCATTAATGACAGGGCGTAGTTATGCTCAACATAATACAGTGGTTTATCAGGTGAAAGATCCCTATCGCGGGATGTCTCATCGCAATTGCATTTTGATGAATCGTTTAGATGCAGAAAGTGTGGGTTTACAAGAACATCAGCGTGTAACTGTCAGGGGAAATGCCAGCCAATTAGAAAATATCGAGATTATTTATGGTGCAATACGTCCTGGGGCTGCTTTAATGTTCTATCCCGAAGTGAATGTAATTTTTAACCCTCCAAAAGAGTCTCGTTGTGGAACTCCAGCTTTTAAGCGAGTACCTGTGTTGGTCTATTTGTGAGGGATGAAGGATGAATCAGTTATCAGTTATCAGTTATCAGTCATCAGTCATCATCAACTACCTCCTCCCCAATCCCCTAATCCCCTATTACCTCTGACCTCTGACCCCTTATTCCTGACTATAAGTAATTTCTTGAATCGGTAAATTATTGCTGTCTTGGTTGTCATAAATTAGTTGTAGCCTTTGTTCACTAGCATACTTAATTAGCTTGCCACTGTATCGTTCAGCTTTTGTTCCCAGACTTTGAATCCGCACTTTTCCCCCAAACACTGTGGCTCTAGCTAAATAAATCACCAAGTCATCTCGTGAGGGACGATTAACTGTTGTACTTGCTGTCAGATGAGCCAGTCCCCGTTGATCCATTTCTTGGGTTAAAGCCATTGCTGTATTCTTGATGCCTTGAATAGCTACAATCGCAGCAGCAACAGCCATAGTAATATCAATACCTTCTGCTGTAAAAATTCGCTGATGGGAAAGATATTGGAAGTTATCTTCTCCAAGATCGCCCCGAATTCGACGATGAATTAGGTTGTTAGGATTGTAACGATTCAGCGCACCAGCGATCGCACCACAGGCTGCACGGGGTTCTCGCCAAGGAGATTCGCGGGTTTTACCATAAATTCGCTCTCCTCCTTCTTCTAAACGTCCTACATGAGTTTTTAAGTCGATTGCTACTAATGCCATCGATTGAGAATTACCGTTGTATAGTCGCTGTCGTAACGACTCATCTAGTTGATGGGAAACTGTTACATGGGCTAGGGTAGAGCCATTATCAGTACCACCCCCTGCTGGGAAAAAAGCTTCTGATTTAAGTTCTCCAATTTCCGAGAGGGTTGCAAAGCGTGAGGCTACTACATCCCGATAACGTTTAGTGGCTTCCCCCTGATGGATGCGATCGCCACAGTTGGTATAAGCTAAGGTAGTAACTACACTAGGTAAGCTCAAATCTGCTCCACAATATTGAATATCTGTGGGACTAGCTGCTGCTAATTGGAGTTCATCCCTGAGTAATTGTAAACCTTTAATCAGAACATAGCGATCGCTAACTATTTCGTTGAGGTAGTTATGGTAAGCATTGCGTTCCATACCAAAACTAGCGGATAATGACCAAAATTTGTCAATGCGTTTTTCAGCAGCAGTAGCATCAAAAGGGATAGACATGAGAATTTAGTGCGGGAATATCTATATTAGTATTTGGTGGCACTACCTTAACTCACTAATATCTATTCTTCAATAAATAAAATTTCCCATGTTTACACCAGAATTAATCGCGACGGTTTTTTACGGGATTCTTACTCTAGCAGGAGGAGTCATCGGCTATCTCAAAAGTCAAAGTAAAATATCTTTAATTTCTGGCGGAGTAAGTGGATTAGTGCTGCTAATTTTAGCTGCAATGATAAATCTAGGTTTATCTTGGGCTACTCCCATAGCAGCTACGATCATCTTGCTGCTAATTGTTGTATTTATTATCAGATGGTTTAAAACCAAAAAGCTAATCCCCGCATTACCTATGATATTCTTTGGTGTTGTCTCACTTGTTTTTATCTTAAGCTAGGTTCATTGGGGATAATTTAACCGATTAGGCGATCGCTATATATTAGTGTTACAGATACAACAAGGAATTGATGATTTTTCTTTTAAACAACCCAAAAACTGCATTAGTTAGAAACTCTTGCATATATATAAAAGTAAGAAAACGTTTGCAGGAGACATAAACAATTGTGGGCGTTTCTCATATTACTTACTTACATATAGTTATGAAAGTTTTTTTAGCTAATTTAGAAACAAGCCTCGGTCAAGTTTATAGCTCTCTTGAAATTGTCAATAGGCTCTATTCTTCAGAAAGATGTGGGAAGAAGATTAATCAATTAGCTAGAAAATTTTCCCAAAAAACAGGAATTCAAAAACGAAGTACTGTAATAGATTTAACTAGACTTCCCGAAAAATTTTTAATTAGCAAAGAATATCATCCTGTTAGATGGGGAAATGAGTTATTTAAGAAAATAGTTCCAGTAAGATTATTAGAAAAACTAGGGAATATTATATCTATATATAATACCACATTTCATCAAAATGTTTTGCCTAGTATTTCTGCACAGATTGCTGCTCAACTGGATTTAAACACAGACATTTTTCCTTTAGATATTCCTTATCTTGGCTGCGCAGGTGGACTTTTTGGTTTACAAAGAGCAATAGAACTGACTAAGCAAACTAATAAAGCAACATTTGTTTACATCTTTGACCAATGTTCTTCCACATTAAATCTATGTTGTGATAAGAATAGCTCGTATTTCGCCAAAAGTCTTATTGCCAATATGATTTTTTCTGATGGTGCTGTAGGCTTTCTTGTTCTACCAGAATCCTTGTCCGATCTAATTCCTGGACCTAAAATAGAAATAATTGATACCTGTTTCAAGTTTGTTCCTGGACAGGAAATATATATGGATGAAAATGTATTTATTCTAGGGGATAATATTCATAAAATCATGCCTAATCTAGTGGCAAAATCTGTTATTAATCCTATATTAGAACGACATCAACTAACTCCATTAGAAATTAATGAGTGGTCTATTCATCAAGGAGGAACAAAAGTTTTGTCTGAGTTTGCTAGACCTAAAATCTTGGGATTGACTTCCGAAAACTTACAACCATCTCTAGATTTATTTAATGAATATGGAAATTTCTCTTCAGCAAGCTGTTTCTTTGTTTTAAAATCTTTTTTTGATAAATACTATTTTAAGCCCTCAAATAATGATCTCGGAATGATTTTAGGATTTGGCTCTGGATATTATCTTGGAGCAAGTTTGTATCGTTGGGTCTCAGATAATTCATAAGAAACATTCACCGTTTTTCATCCATCAGATAGCATTTTCATCATGAGTAATATTACTAAAAAACAAATAGATGCAGGACAAGCTGTTTATAATAGTTTGACATTACTAATATATGATTTATGGGTTCTATCAATTTCTAATCGTTTTATTTGGGAATGCCCTTCCTCTCATCTTTTAAAACTCTATAACGAGAATATATCAGCAAACCATCTTGATATAGGGGTAGGAACTGGCTTTTTCCTGGATCGTTGCCAGTTTCCTACTAATAAACCTCGCTTGTTTTTAATGGATTTAAACTCGAATTGTTTAAAGACAGCTTCTCATCGGATTAAACGCTATAAACCAATTACTAAAAAAGTAAATATTCTCGAACCAATTAATTTTGAAGAGCGAGGTTTTGATTCAATAAGCTTGAATTATTTGCTTCACTGTTTACCTGGTACAATGTCAACTAAAGAAATTATCTTTAAAAACATTAAACTTTTACTTAACCCTCAAGGAATTGTTTTTGGTTCTACGATTCTAAGTCAAGGAATTAAACCAAATATTCTAGCTAATTATCTCATGAAAATTTATAATAAAAAAGGAATTTTCACTAACAAGGAAGATGATTTAGAAACTTTAAAAAAAATCATGAGAAATAATTTTTCAGAAAGCTTAGTCACAACAGTTGGATGTGTAGCTTTATTTTGGGGGAAAAGCTAAAGATTGCGATCGCTAGTGGGCTGGGAACCGAGTTGTTGCGTCAACATTTTGGCGACACTACCGTTAATTAAGTAATATTCTGGAGTTGTTTGGCAAAATTGCTTCGTTTTTGTCGAACAATCAAAGGAACACCCCCGGTAGGTGCAATAGTTATACCACGTCGCTGTGGTTTGATTGGTTTTTTATTGGCTAAAGTAAGTTCGTATTTTGAAATTATCGAAGCCAAGACTAGCTTTATTTCCAACTGAGCCAAAGCTGCTCCCAAACATCTACGATTTGCACCACCAAACGGAAAAAATTCGTAAGGAGTATATTGACGCTCTAAAAATCTTTCTGGCTTAAATTTTTCTGGTTCTGGATAAAGCTCTTCTCGATGATGAATCAAATAAGCACTAGGAGTCAGCCAAGTCTCTGGTTCAAAGTAATGTCCCATAATTTCTATTGAAGTCTTAACGATCCGAGGGAAAATAATCGGACCAACTGGATAGAACCGTAAAACTTCTTGACAAACAGCATTTAAATAAGGAAGTTTGGCTATTTCTAAAGGTGCCAAGTTTCTCGAACCATCTAACTCTTCTCTGAGTTGTTCTAAAACCCGAGGATGTCTTAATATTTCATAAAAAGCCCAAGCCAGCATCGTAGCTGTAGTTTCGTGTCCGGCAAATAGCAAGGTCATTAATTCGTCTTTTAATTCTGCATCAGTCATTGGCTGACCTTCTTCGTCTTTTGCCGACATCATTAGACTTAGAACATCATTACCTAATTCATTGGAGAGGGAACGTCTTGCTTCAATTTCATCTTGTAGCAATCGATCAATTTGTTTTTTTTGAGCTTTAATTCTTCCCCAAGGACTCCAAGTTCCCCAATCTTGTTGTAAAAACTTCAGAAACAAAAAACTAGAACGCAATGGAGAATCGGTTACATCTAACATTTGAGCAAGCAAGGGTTTAATCTTTTGATATCGCTCTCCTTCATTAATCCCAAAGATTACTTTGATAATTACTTCTAAAGTAATTTGTTGCATTAGTTTACGAGCAATTATCCTTTCACCTTCATGCCATTGGGCTGCTACTTGAGTGGCAATTTCCACAATCGATTTTCCGTAAGAGTGTAAATTTTGCCCGTGAAATGAAGGCATCAACAATTTTCGTTCTCGCTGATGTCGTGTACCATCATACAAGAGTAAGGAATTATCTCCAACCAAAGGTCGAAAAATATAGTTAGAACGTCCTTCATCAAATTTATCAGGCTCTTGGCTGAAAATTTCTTTGACTCCCTCTGGATCTCCGATGACCACAAAAGGAGGAAAACCTGTCATCGTTAAAGTAAATATATCTCCATAACTTTGAACACATTCTTTTTGATAGCTTAAAGGATCTGCAATCCAACGGATTAACTGCCACCAAGCAGGACTATTCGGACCGTTTGGAAGTGTTGTTCCCATGGTTTAACCAATATGTTACTTCAATTTTATTTTACAAGGTTGCATTACAGGCACCGGACTTTTAACCTTTTAATACCAATTCTGAAAAGTTAGACTACACTTAAATTGGACTTTGGACAAAAAAATATTGTTAGCGTAAAATTTACGCTAACAATAACAAAAAATAATATCTCCCCTATCTCAGCCCAGAAAATAGCCGAGAAATGCTTAATATTAGGATTTTTTTGAGAAAAACTAAGAGGCTTTTAGCTTTTGGTTCGCAACTTTTTTCGTTTTTTTGATAACTTGATGACGAGTTCGTGGGGCTTTTTTGTATCCTTTAATACGTCCAGATGAATAACCTCGATTATGGGAGTTTTAGTAATTTTCCCAATCTGGGAGATTATTCTATAAAAGTCTCGTTGAACTAAACTGGGAGTAATTTTAACGGATTCATTCTTCTTCAAATATTGTTCCCATTCTCTCGGTAAAACAACAGCTAAATCTCTAGCAGCCCATAAGTTAACATAAGCTAAAAGTGTTAATTTAAACCAATTTTCTTCATGTTTGACATCAGGAGTTAAATAAGAAGTCATTAATAATTTTTGTTTGCCGAATCTGAAGAGGTGTTCCATATAGTATCGTTGTCGATATGCTTGATAACAATCTTGAAGGCTTAAGTCATGACGGCGAGAACCAATAACAATCAGCCACATGGGTTTCCAAATAATATTCTCTTGCTGGTCAGAAATCGTAATTTGAAGTAAAGTAAAAGGATAAGAATTCATTTGATAATTCGATGTCCCTTTCATTAACATATTTTTCCAAGCACAAATAGTTAAATTGAAATTTTTTCCTTTCTTTGTGATAAAATTAGATTGAAAAACTTCATCTTCAAGATGCCAAGTCGTAGCGTCTTTAAGGTCAAATTTATCACCATACCAACGGGGATGTCCAGATCAAAAGTTACTTTTGTCTTCCTGCTAATTTACCCTGATGTTTCTGAAATAATATTTAGACGTAATTTAAAAGCTTAATTTGTATCCCATAACGTTATAATTGTAAAATGGTTTCACTCAACTGAACTTCACCCTTAGACAGATGTAGACAGATTAAAGATGAATAATAAACGAATCATCGTTTGCGGTTATCCCAAGAGTGGAAATACTTGGCTAACTCGCCTTACGGCAGAAATCCTAGGCTGTTCGGTCGTGGGGTTTTGGTGTGAGCCTTTTAACAAGGAGGAAGCAATTGAAGGGCGAGAAAGAGATTCGAATTACCAGTGCTTCAAGGCTCACCATAACATAGATCAGATGAATCACACCTTCGCATATTATGCAAATGGTAGCGAAAAGATAATCTACATAGTGCGTGATCCAAGAGATGTTGTCGTATCTGCAAGCTACTATTTTTCTTTAAAGAAGCCTCGCTATAAACGAATCTACAATTTCATGTCGTTAGTACCTTATGGATTAAGCGCTTATTACAAATTATTTCATACACAAAAATACAAACTTGATACCCTAACGAGGATATTACTTAAAGGAGCAAATCAAGGTCAATTTTGGTTGCGTGTTCCTTGGAAGGATCATGTTATGGGATATTTAAAGAGCAGTTCGCTTCTAATTAGATATGAAGATTTAAGGGCAGAGCCTATAAGTGAAGCAAAAAGAATCTGTGAATATTTGAATATTGAAAGAAGCGAAAAGAAACTAATGGAGTCTATATATAATCAAAGTTTTGAAAAGAAAAAGAAGATGTTTTTGGATAGCAGTCAATTAAAAAATGCAAGCTTCCTTCGTAAAGGTACATCTGGCGAGTGGAACAAGATGCTGAGTGCTGAGAATATCAAGATGATAAATGAGGAGCTAGGAGATTTTTTGGCGGAACTTGGATATCAATAGACCTCTTGCAAAAGTTTTTTAGGTTCTTCTCGTAGTCAGTATGTATAGCTTAGACCCAAAACATTCAGCTTTAAATAATAGTCAATCACTGTATAATTCAGCACTAGGAGGAGCTACACCTTATGAATTATAACGATATTTTTCAGTATAACTAAAAAATAAATGAAACTGACACTTAAAAAACAAATTAACGAGATAGCTCTTAGAATTATTTATTGGCATCCCTACTACACAGGAAAAATTATTTTTTGTCGCCCTAGAGGTGGATTAAACGACATGCTCTGTCAAATAGATAAATGTAGAATCTATGCAATAAAAAGCAACAGAAAATTATGGGTTGATACTAGTCGCTCTGGTTTTCATGATTGCCTAAGCAACTATTTTGAACCTATCAGAGACTTTTACTTTGGTTCACCGATTAATAATAACTATGCTGATAATTCATATTTCCCAAAATTTCTAACTCATAAAATTGATTCATACGAGTCAGAATTCGACCGATCTTTTAGGAAGTTTGTAGATAAAGAAACGAGAACCCCGTTGACGTTCAATTTCAAATCTTACTATTCTGAGAAAATATTACTACACGAACAATGTGGTGGTGGATTTGATTCAATCAGAACCCTTGACCTGTTACAACTAAAACAAGATATTAGGCGTAAAATAAAGTATATTATTGAAAATCTTGGTGAGTATGACTCAATTCACATTAGAAACACTGATCTTAAAACAGACTATAAATACTTTTTTAATAAATTAAGAAATAAAATCAAAAGAAGAGTTGTTATATGCACTGATGACTTCAATTGTCAACAGTATGCTAGAGACTTCTGGGGTGATAAACTGACTGTGGTTCATAGCCTTATAGATACTAAGGGGAAACCACTGCACCTAACTAACTTTAAAAAAACAGATAGGTACAGAGTAAATATAGAAACATTAACCGACTTGCTTGTCTTAGCTTCTGCTAAAAATTTTTATAAATGTCAAACTAATCAGGGCAGAGTATCTGGATTTGCTGAGCTTGCAGAATCACTACGCTCTAATCCTAGAGTCATCAAGAGATTACTGAATTAAAAATGACTACAATGGTAAGGGGTGAACACAAAAAGGTGTTGGCAAAGAGGAGTTAGTTAGCATAAAAACCTTATTTGTCGAGAGCTTTGTCGTAATACTGCACAACGACAGACATAAAGTAATAAGTTATAAATAACTATCTATAGGAGTTAACTATTTGTAGAGGAAAAACTCTATAGATAATTTTTCAGTTAATTTTTTAATTACATTTTGTAAAACAAAGTAATTAAGAAGTTAAAACAATATCTTATCGCTCTTCTCGGACTTTCGGAAACTCCTTGTCAAATCTAGATGCTGAAATCCTTATTGTATAAGCGATTACTAACTCTTTTTCTAATAAAAATTCAAAGTTTTAGTTTCTGTCAGTTAGTGATCGCTCTTTAGCTTATCCAGAAAGAGATACAGGGTTTAGCCTCTGTCGATTTCTTCCCCAGAGTCCCAAAAGAGCGTTATCTCCCATCGACTCAACCCAATGCCGAGAAAGTCGAACAGGAATTAAAAGCTTTAAAGCAAAAGTTTAATGATACCTTCTCGGCTCTGACTCAGTTGGGCATTGATGCGATCACTAAAAAGCTGGAAGTATACCAGCCCCCACGCCAACTTCAGCAGTGGAAGAAAATGGTAGGGTGTAATTAAAAAAATAATAGATGTAATGGAAAATCAAATAAAACTGATGAAGAAATTGATTAAGGCAATAGTAAGTGGTCTTGGCTATGAATTAAGGAAAAAAAGGAAACCAAGCATACCAGGCAATTCTTTCCCGTCAAATCCATTTAAGGCTCAACGCCAGTTAATAAAAAACTTAAACAAGACTGATATTTATATTCTTGATGTAGGTGCAAACAAGGGTCAAACGGCAAGGAAATACCGTTCCCAATTTCCGACCGCAGAAATTTACTGCTTTGAGCCATTTCCAGATTCAATAGCTGAGTTAAATAGAAAATTCTCCGATGACCAAAAAATACACATTGTGCCAAAGGCTGTAGCCCAAGAAAAGGGTATTGCAACTTTCTATGTCAACGAGCGTGATGAAACCAATTCGCTTCTTCCTCGACCTAGTTCTGAAAGAAGATACTACCCAAAATCAGCAAAACCAAAAGAGACTATTGAGGTAGAAGTCACAAATCTCGATGAGTTTTTAAAGGAAAGCAATATTTCAATGATCGATATATTGAAATTTGACATTCAAGGCGGTGAATTAAACGCTTTACATGGAGCAGAGTCCCTTTTAGAGGAAAAAAGTACCGCGCTGATATACACGGAAATAATGTTTATACCCCATTACGAAGGTGTTCCTCTTTTCCATGAAATTTGGTCATTTATCTCCAAATTCGGCTATTCCCTTTTTGATATTTACAACTTGGGTAGAGCAACAAACGGGCAAATACGACAAGGAGATGCACTTTTTGTCAGTGAATCCGTAAGGAACAATGTTATTAACAAATATCCAGAAGAACCATAACCATCTCTACTTTCTACTTGGTGATATAATATCCAGATATTTTTTTTAGAATTTGTGTCCCTTATTTTGCATTTTGGGGGTCACAATTTTAAAATCATGTCCCCAAAAATCAGTTTTAGGGTACTGCTAACTATTACCAATCCATCTGTTAAATTCCCAGGTAAATTGTCCTTGAAGAAATTTAGCTCTAGTTATTACTGCTACGCCTTCACAGGCTACGCATTGACTCCTTATCAGGAGTCGCACAGTACGCAAACTATTTTGCTATAGATAACCTTTGAAAGCCTTTTTAAATATAGCTTATTTCCAGTTTCTTGTATTATTAAACTTTGTAAATTAATACTTACATAAATATTTATACAAAATGTTTACTTATTAGCTTTATTATTCTCAATAAGTGCAATAAGAGGTCAGTTTTTAACAAAATGAAACAGGCTGAAGACAATAATTTTGTTTCAAAGAGATTACAATAATTAATAATATTTGAACGACCAATCCAAAATATGCTACTTGAAAACAACAAATAGATGACATTTGTGTTAATATTGTAGTATTAAAGCGAAATCCCACGTCGTCGAACCTGCTGTTTTTGCTGTTTTTGTTTTAATTGTTCCTTCAATAGTGTTACTAAATTACTAAGCTTGTTCTGAAACTCTCTGTAGTAATCAGAAGATAAGACAAAAAGACTACTAATTTCGTCCTGGCTATAAGTAGCAACAAAGATCGGGTCAGGCAGATCATTACGAGAAATCGTTATAGTCGAATCCAGCTTCGTGCTTCGTGTAAGTCTTACCCTCAAAAAATCTATAACCGCTTAATCGGACCAGATCTAGCGAAGCTGCTATCAGGGGCAATAAGCGAAAATTTTGCAGTTTTCAGTGGTTGAGACAGTAAAAATCGTTCTCAAGCAAGAATCGCTATAATCCTTATATCGTATATCATTCAGCAATTTAGTTGCTGGAGATGAAAATTCCTAATAATGCAGCAACTGGAAGCTGCATTATTTTACTAATCGCGAACGCTCGATTTTGGAAAATTGAAACCTTTACACAGCAAGCGTTTCAGGCTTGATTGCCCCTGGTGACAGCTTCGCTAGATCTGGTCCTATTTGGGAAAAGCGGGAAGTGAAGCACATATTGATGCTGTAGAAAAAATGACTAGAAGGAATCTTATTGATGAGCTAGAAAAGATAATTACTTCTCTTCAAGAAAGTTATTTGTACTTGTGTTTTGGGGGTGAGACTGAGGCAGATACTTCTTACTTTACTGAGGGATTGAAAGAAGATTAAAGCTGGCATTTGAGGGGGTTTGAATAATGATTAATAATTAGCGTAAAAGTTACGCTAACAATATTTTTTTGTCCAAAGTCCAACTTAAAGCTTCTAGTAAATAATCCCAACCAGTTAACGAAATAATTTTTTCAGGAGAAATTTGTTGTAAAATTTGTCTAACTTCTTCTTTTAGTTTTTCAATATTAATGATGCAAGCAAATCAAGATTTGAAAACCGAACTTTTGAGTCAAATAGAAGCCTTAGGCCAACAGCGATCGCTGTTGGCATTTTCAGAAACATTAATCGATGAAATTATTAGAAAATTAGAGAAAATTAATCCCATTACACAACCACTTCAGCCTAGTAATTTCGATTCTTTGCTCGGTGAGTGGCAGCTAATTTATGCTTCAAATGGAACAGTAGTGACTCGCCCAATTGCAGAAATTACTAACATTTTAGGCTCTGGAATTAAAGTTAAAAGAATATGGCAATCGTTAACAGTAAAAGAGCAAAAAATAATCGCAGATAATAAAGCTTTAATTCAGATTTTTTTATTAGGAGAGTATCAGTTGAGTGCTGAAGGAATTTGGCAACCAGAGCCAGACGAACTAACGGCTAAAGTAACATTCAATACTTTTTCAGGACAAGCAACCCAGTTTTTGGGTCAGCCAAGCTGGACTTTACCAGAAGTAAAAATACCCATATTAGATTTCTTAAGAAATGAAGCTTTGTGGATCACCTCTTTCCTAGATGAGGATATGAGGATAGGACGAGGAGCGACGGGTAATTTATTTGTCTTTCGTAAATGATTCGCTACTTAATTACTTTTAACTTTACTAATCTCCACCAACAGAAGCTACCAGCTACTAAGAAAAACCAACCACCAACAAACAGTGCTAAAGACAGAGAATAAGAAGAAGAGATCGCACCTATTACTGGTGCAACAACAACAAAACCTAACTGGAAGGCAAAGCTATTGAGAGAAAGTACAGTAGCTCTTATAGTTGAAGGAATTTGCTGATTGATGATATTTAAGATTAGAGGTGATTTTAGTCCTCTGACCATATAGACAGCAGCAATAAACCCAATTCCCCAAATGCTGTTGATGCTACCCAAAAGGATGTAAGAAACAGCCAACAACAAAACTAAAACTAAAAAAGCTTTCTTAATTCCCAAAACCGTTTCTATTCTAAGAGCATTAACAGAAGCCAGACTCATCAACAAATGAAATACCGCCCATGTCCAGCCCATAGCAGCAATTGGTAAGTTTATCTGTTGGAAATATCCCTGAGACAACCAAACAATCAAGAAACTAGCGGTAGAGAAAGTGCTACTTAAAAGAATTAACCACCGCAGATTAGGGCGTTTGATAAAAACATCAATAATAATAGTTTTCAAATTCTCAATTCGTTGGCTGTTAGCGGGTCTAATCTGTCGTTTCCCCTCAGTTAAAGTAAGTGCAAGAAAGAAATAGACAATTAAACAAGCTGTTTGCAGATAGAAAGGATATACTAAGTTAAATTCGGCGATCGCTGCCCCGATGATGCCACATAAAGCTTCACTAATACCAGCTACAGCAACCAATCTACCCTCTAGAGTGCGATAATAACTTTCTCGTCCTAACGGTAAGAGAGTTTCATAAGCTATGGCGGTATCAGCACCACTGATTAAACTACCTGCTATTCCTGCTAACATTTCTGCGATCGCAAAAATTGTCAAAGAACTCCCCAAACAGTAAAATAGCCAGCTAATAATCCAAACTGCGCTACCTGCTACCAAACAAAACTTACGCCCTAGCAAGTCTGCTACATACCCAGAAGGAACTTCTAACAACAGAATAGATAAAGATAAAATAGTCTTGAGCCAAACAGTCTGTTCTAAGTCGAGTCCGTGACTTTGGTAGAATAAAAGGATGGTGGGAATAGGAAACCAAGCAAACGCTAATCCCTTAAGAACATATAGTTTCCAAAGATTAGAGACAATTGGATTAGTAGAATTTGAGGTCACTGAAAAAGAAAAATATCTTCCAAGTTAACTATAGTTCCTTACTTATCATAATTTCTCTCTTTCCCTGTTTTTATATGGGTAAGTCAAGCAGGGATTGAGTATGAATTTTTACCTTACCCAATCTCAGGTTCACCAAGAAATGAATTTCTTGGCTTAGATTTAAAGTCCGTTTAAGAAGAAGATAAAGCTCGTTTGTCTCCTCTGCCTCATTCTCATATTAATATGCTCGGTCGCTATCAGTTTAATTTGCCTGAAGAGTTTGAAAATGCAGCATTACGACCATTGAGAGATGTTAAAGCTATTGACGAACTAGCAGACTTGGAGCTTTGGTAAGTAAAAATGTATTATTTAATTTTTCGATGGCTCAAACCATTATCTTGTAATGGATACAGCCAAGCGCGTAAGTTTCTGTACAGTTGCTACTCAAACCCCGGAATCACTACCAGTCCCTCTAACAAACCTGAAAAAATCCCTGAAAAAATCCCCTTTTACTTGAAAAATACCAACCCCATAATACTAATCAAATGGGCAACGAATTATTTGATTTCAGGAGAAGACGCAATTCTCCCCAACAAATCAATATAGCTCAAAGTGTCAACTGTTGAATTTACTTTAATTTCAAGCTTTTTGATACATAAGTGTGCCTATGTTTAGAGTCTATTAAACAAGTCAATGCAGTCAACATTCCTAAAATCACCAATAATTAAGGACAACTGGCAATTTACCACCTTGGTAGATATTCTGCAACATCACGCCAACTCTCAACCCCAAAAACGAGCCTATCTATTTTTAGAGAAAGGAGAAAGAGAGAAAGGCGAGCTATCGTACCAGGAACTATGGGAGAAGGCAAGTCTTATTGCTTCCTCTCTGCAAAATTACCCAGGAGAACGAGCTTTACTCCTTTATCCCTCTGGATTAGAGTTTATCACTGCCTTCTTTGGTTGTCTCCTCGCAGGTGTTATTGCAGTTCCCGTATATCCCCCCAGACATAATCAAAAACTCTCGCGTTTACTATCCATTGTTAACGATGCAGAAGCAACTTTCGCTTTAACTACAGAGAGTCTATTATCCAACTATCAGGCACATTGGACAGAAGAACCCGCCCTAGCACAGTTAAGCTGGCTGGCTACAGATTCAGCTTTTCCGATAGCAAGACAGGAACAACTGCCCCAAATAACTCCAGATACCTTAGCATTTATGCAATATACATCAGGTTCTACGGGAAAACCAAAAGGAGTGATGGTGAGTCATCGTAACCTGATAGATAATGAAAAAGCGATCGCACAAGCATTTAACCACAATGAAAACACCATTCATGTTAATTGGTTGCCCCTCTTTCATGATATGGGACTGATCGGGAATATCTTGCAATCCTTTTATCTAGGAACTTCCTGCATTATTATGTCTCCCCTGGCCTTCCTACAGAAACCGATACGCTGGTTACAAGCTATCGATCGCTATCGAGCCACTATCAGTGGCGGTCCCAATTTTGCTTACGACTTCTGCGTTGAGAAGATCAAACCCGAACAGTTAGAAAACCTCGATCTGAGCAGTTGGGATGTGGCTTTTAATGGCTCCGAACCCTTGCGTGCCAAAACCATAGAACAATTTAGTGCCAAATTTGCTCCCTGTGGTTTTCGCCAACGTGCTTTTTATCCTTGCTATGGTATGGCAGAAGCAACTTTATTTATCACAGGGGGACAAAAGAATGCAGAACCGATGATTAAAAGTTTTGAAGCTAGTGCGCTACAGCAGAATCGTGCGGTAGAAAATCAAGTCTCTGATTCGGACTCTCGTCTGTTAGTGGGTTGTGGTCAGCCTTGGTTAGAGCACCGAGTTGTAATTGCTAATCCTAAGACTTTAACCCGTTGTCGTGAAGGAGAAGTTGGGGAAATTTGGGTTTCTGGCCAGAGTGTCGCCCAAGGATATTGGCAACGCCATGACGATACTTTTCAAGCCTCTCTCAAGGATACAGGGGAAGGTCCATTTTTACGCACTGGAGATTTAGGTTTTTTGTGGAAAGAGGAGTTATTTATTACCGGTCGTCTCAAGGAAGTTATTATTATCCGAGGTCAAAATCATTATCCCCAAGATCTTGAATTCACCGTACAACAGAGTCATCCAGCCTTGAAAAAAAATGGGGGAGCAGCTTTTACTATAGAAAGCGACAGTACAGAAACATTGATTATTGTCCAAGAGGTAGAACGCAACTATCTTAAAAACCTAGATAGTGATGAGGTGATTCGTCTGATTAACAAAGCAGTTACAGCGCAGCACGGGTTAGACATTAATACCACTGTTTTAGTTAGATCGGGGACTGTTCCCAAAACCTCTAGCGGAAAAATTCAGCGTCGCACCTGTCGGCAAAATTTTCTTAATGGCGAAGTTAAGTCGTCGATCATATAGAAGAGCTACGATCCGATCTAGATCGCCTTTTTCATGTTTAATAAAGTGGAGCTAGTTATCGCTTCTAACTACAGATTTACAGCATTACCGCTTCTAACCCCTCAAAAACACCTGAAAAACAACCTGAATTTTTCCCCTTTTACTTAACAAATATCAACTGCATAATACTAACAAATGGGCAACGAATTAGTTGATGTTAGAGGAAGACGCAATTCTCTTTAACCAATATAACTCAAAGTATCAACTGAGGAATTGACCAACAAGTCCCAATCATAGAATCAAAGCAAATCGCAAATAATAAGAGATTTAAACATGCTGGAAAATCAAGTAAAACCTGATCAAGAAAATGTCAAAAACGCAGTCGAAATTCAACAATGGTTAGTGAATTATATGGCTGAACTTTTGGAAGTTGAACCTAAAAATATTGATATTACCCGTTCCTTTGATGAATATGGTTTGAATTCTAGGGATGGGATATTCTTAACAGGTGAATTAGAAGAATGGCTCGGAGCTGAATTAGAACCGACTTTAGTCTATGAATACTCGACCATCAAGGAACTTGCCGAATATTTAGGTTAAAAATCTAGCATCTCAGCCTAAATTTTCAATCATTATCTTTCAAGCAGACTGGAAATTAATCATGACTATTGCAGCTAATTCGATATCAAGAACTGGGAAAAATGTCATCAAAACTTTAGCCAAAAATCATCAAAATAATTTGGAATCTGATTGTACAGACAAAATCAAGAATTTAACTCAAAATTTTCAGGATGAAAAAGATAAAAATCATTATTGGAGTGCCCCCAATTTTCTT
Organism: Xenococcaceae cyanobacterium MO_167.B27; assembly: GCA_030065935.1. Classification (GTDB taxonomy): domain Bacteria; phylum Cyanobacteriota; class Cyanobacteriia; order Cyanobacteriales; family Xenococcaceae; genus JASJCP01. The sequence goes on along the minus strand of JASJCP010000065.1, from coordinate 8,708 downwards.
TATTCTATTGGAACTCCTATGTACGATCAGGATAAGTTATTGCTATCCAGACTGTCATTGTATTTGTTTAATTAATACTTTTTCATCATGAATAATTTCTATGACAACATTGTAACAATTGGTAAAAAAGAAACGAAAGCAGCAGTAGCTCTCTTGGCTCGATCGTATTTTCATCCTATAAAAGGGGAAGTCTTGTCAAAAGAGTTGATAAAAACAATAGTGGGTTCTAACCCGATTCGTCAAAAACAGTATGTAATGAGATTTTCTCAGATGATGGAGAACGGGTTAAAAAGTTATATTCATCAAGAACAAAGTATTTATCTTAAGTCAACAAAGTCTGAGAATCAGATTAATAGTGTTTTATTTGCATATGATGCAGACCAGAATATGAAGACCCCATATCTCATAACAAATATCATTGCGATGATTGTTATGGATTATCTCACCTCTATTATTAAAGTTCTACCAAGATTACTGTGGAAAAAATCAAAGAGAGATGAGGTAGGCTTATTGGTGGAAAGTAAAACCTATAATCTCTTATTAGGCCCTATTCTTTGGGAATCATTCATAAGTGAAGTCCGTCAAAAGAGTACTCAGCTTAAGAATCTGAATTATTCAACAGATCAAACCATACTTGTTGCTTGTCTTGCAACCAATCCTTATGAACGGAATGGATATAAAGCCTTTTTAATACTTGTCAAGTCCTTGGAAAAGGCGAAAAAATCGAACAAACGATTTTGGGAAGCACAGACAAGTAGTGCTGGCTCATTTGGTCTTGTCTCAAAAATCTTTCAGATGTTGAACAATGCCCATGATGAGCCTGTGATGTTTATTGTGGCTCATTATAGTTACAACAAAAAAAAGATATATCTTTATGAGGATAATGAGCCACAAAAGTGTACTAATACAACTTTTTCTGAGAAGACAAAAATGCTTTCCCATGCGGTTAAGTTATTTAGAGAAGCTGGAAATGAGCGAGGTTATTCTTCTGATACTGCAAGGAAGATACATGAATTCTGTCAAAATGAATGGGGTATGACATATTTTGTGGTAGATTTGCACAAATTATCCCTTGAAAAGCTTCTAAAGTTAGTAAAACGGAAAAGGAAGAAAGTTATGGAAGTGTGTGCTTAACTTTTGGTTCTAACCTAAAAATAGAAGCAGCAAATAAAGTAAATTAGTTAATCAACCTATTTTTGGGTATTAGCTCCTGATCGATATACCGATAACAACAAATAGATTAATCCGAGCTAACGATCAAATGATTTAGAAGTTAAAAATAAAACCAAGAAATTTCAACAAAATGAGGAAATATGTCAACTCAAATCTATCTAGAAAACTCAAAATCAATTCAAAAACCAAGTTGGTATTTTTAACACCTGAAAAAGTACCTGAACAATTCCCTGTTACAGTCTAATAATTATTGCGATAGTGGTATCAACTCAAGGAAACAGGGCGATATAACAAGACCCCCACAAACAACAATTCACAAGAGGTAAGCATCATGGCTAAGAATCTTCATGCTCATTGGATCAAAACCGTTGATAAAATTGTCCGAGATGGATTTAATCAGGGTTTAAATCAACACTTCACCGATAATGAATCCCTCAATGGTCGGATCATTTCCCTCAAATCTCGTAATTATGTTAACTTTGGTTCTTGTAGTTATTTAGGATTAGAACAACATCCTGCCTTGATTGAGGGAGTGGTTCAAGCGGTTCAGAAATACGGAACACAATTTTCTTCCTCTCGGACTTACGTTGCTGTAGGACTTTATCAACAACTGGAAACCCTATTACAAGAAATCTTTACTCAACCTGTTTTAGTAGCAGCCAGCACTACTTTAGGACATTTATCCGCTTTACCCACCTTAATTGGCGATAATGACTGTATTCTTCTGGATCATCAAGTCCATTCCAGTGTGCAAATGGCTGCACAAGTTCCCAAAGCCCGTGGCGTTAATGTTGAGGTAATTCGCCATAACCAGATGGAGCAACTGGAAGAAACCATCAAAAAAATTAAAAACAAATACGATAAAATTTGGTACTTAGCCGATGGCGTTTACTCCATGTATGGAGATGTTGCTCCCCTCCCAGAATTAGTACGTTTATTGGACACTTACGAGCAGCTTTACTTGTATATTGATGATGCTCATGGGATGAGTTGGACTGGGAAAAATGGTAAGGGTTATGTGCGCAGTCAAATTGAGCATCACCCGAAAATGGTTTTAGCTGTTTCCTTGAATAAAGCCTTTGCCAGTGCAGGAGGTGCCTTAGTTTTTCCCAATGAAACTTTTGCCAGTCAGGTAAAAAACTGTGGGAGTACTATGATCTTTTCGGGTCCGATTCAACCGCCCATGCTGGGAAGTGCGATCGCCTCGGCGAAACTCCACTTATGCGATCGCATTGAAACCTATCAAAATGAGTTAGCCGAACTCATTGATTACACCAATCAGAAAATAGCTGAATTCAATTTGCCTCAAGTTGAAATTAACAACAGTCCTATCTTTTTTATTCCAGTTGGTTTAGTAAAACCAACTCAAAGTTTCGTAGGAAAAGTCATTGAAGATGGCTTTTTTGTTAATTGTGCTGGTTTTCCAGCAACACCCATGAAACAAGGAGGAATCCGCTTTACCCTGACTCGTCATATTCTCAAAAGTGATATTGATCGGCTTCTGGAGAGAATTGCTTACCATTATCCTTTAGTTTTAAAAGAGTATGGTTTCACACAACAGGATGTAGCCAAAAACTTTAATATTCCTGAATTTGAAGTTAAGCAAATTAAGTCAAAATTTCTTACAGTTTTTCCCCAAGCTCATTCTGAGCCTCAACTCAATGTCCAATTCACGCGTAACCTGGCAGAAATTAACGCTGAGGAATGGGATAATTTATTTGCAACTAAAGGAAACTTCACTTACTCCAGTATTCAGTTATTCGAGCAGATTTTTAGCTCGAAAGAGAATCAACCAGAAAATCAATGGGACTTCTTCTATTTTGTCGTGCGAGATGAACATAAAAACATTGTCTTAGCCACATTTTATAGTTGTGCCAAAATCAAAGAAGATATGCTTTCACCTGGTGCAGTCTCCCAAAAAGTTGAAGCCATTCGCGCTCACGATCCCGACTATCTCACTACCAAAGCAGTCATGCTCGGATGTCCGATTTCTGAGGGGGAACATCTTTTCCTTAATCGACAACATCCCTACTGGAAAAAAGCACTCCGTTTACTCATCGACCAAATTTCAAATACTGTTAGAGAATATCAAGCTTCTCAGGTGTTATTAAGAGACTTCTCCACGAACGATGACGAAGAACTGAAAAACACCATGTTTGAGCTTGGTTTTGTGCAGTTACCCCTACTAGATGCTTGTGTAATGCAGGATTTATCATGGCAAACCCATGAAGAGTATATAAAGCGATTAGGGCGCAAATATCGCTACAACGTGAAAAAAGAAATTCTGGCTTATGAATCTCAATTTAAAGTCGTTGTAGATTCTCCTATGTCAGACACCGAAATCCGCCACAGTTATGAACTATATTGCCAAGTTCATCAAAAAGGCTACGAAATAAACGTTTATCGCCTCCCTTTTGCCTTTTTTAAAGCTATTTGTCGCCATCCTGACTACGATATGATGCGACTTTATCTCAAAGACGATCCCCTCTCCTTAGCGGAAGAAAAACCAGTAGCGGTTATGTTCAGTTTTGTCAGTGCAGGGGTATATTCCGCTTTAATTGTGGGATTGGACTATGAATACTTAACATCCCACAATACTTATAAACAAATTCTCTATCAAACTGTACAACGGGCGCGACAACTCCAATGTAATACATTAGGTTTAGGTTATACAGCAGTTCTGGAAAAGAAAAAAGTTGGTGCAAGACCTTATCCCATGTGTGCATATGTGCAGTCTCTCGATCAATACAGTCAAGCGGTACTTGAGTCCATTGCACTGTAACCTAAAAGCCCTTTCCTGACAAGGAGTTAAAACTTCTTGTAACTGATTTTGATATATTGAGAGGACAACAATCATGGGTGAATTCAAAAATGTTGCTGGGGGGACTACAGAGAAGGTCAGAAGCCAAAAGCGAACGCTAATTGAAGCCCATGAGTTCCCAAAAGATGAGACACTGTTATCAATAAGATAGACTTGTTGAGAATAAGATGCTTGAACTCCCTGAAATATATAGAAAACACCTCGAAAAACAGTTTAATTACCCTCAGTATCTCATACTATTAATTGTACTCAATCTACTTCAAAACTTGAAAACATTTAGGCTAGAAGAACTAGCACGTCGGTCTCCATTTCCCATTAAATTCAAAAGTAGAAAAACTCTACCTTTTGATGTTCCGCAGATCGATTATTTTTTAGTTTATAAGATTTTTTGCCTTAATAATGCGATCGCTATGCCTCAGCTAAATCACCAAAGAGGAATAACTACTAACTACTAACTACTAACTACTTAAACTGTTCTTGCTAGCTTCTAGATAATCAAATCTGACATCGCTATTAATTCTTCTTGTAAAGATAAAGTTTGATAACCAAGTTGCCAAGCTTTACTACTATCTAAAGAAGTGTCAGGAGAACGCGGTGCAGCCATGACCAAATCTTGTTGTTTTCCTTGTACAATTAAATCGGAATTTAAGTGACAAATTTTTGCTAGTAATAAACCAAATTCATAACGAGATATTCTTTCTTTTCCTCCTAGATGCAAAATACCCTGTACTTGTTTTTCCAGAGCGAGTAATAATCCTTGGGCTGCGGTAGTTGCACTTACAGGAGTCCGAAACTCATCCACAAATAAATTAAGTTCTTGTTGGGATTTTAAAGTTTTAATAAAACCTTGAATAAAACTCTTGGCTACAGGAGAAGGAAGACCAAACATTAAAGGCATTCTGCATAAGGCTGCAACAGGATAAATCTCCTGTATTTTTTGTTCTGCTATTACTTTATGTTCTCCATAAATACAGATAGGAGAAACAGAATCACTTTCTTTATAAAAAGAATCTTGACCATCAAATACTAAATCTGTAGAAGTAAAGACAAAGGGAATATTTACTGCTGCACATAGTTGAGCTAAATAAACAGAAGCAGTAACATTAATGCTGTAGGATATTTCAGCATTAGTCTGACAAAAGTTAGGTTTAGAAGCTGCTGCAAGATGAATTACCGCATCAGGTTGAAGCGTTGTTAAAAATTGTTTTAAAGCTGTGTAGTCAGTCAGGTTAACTTTGTAGAAATCAACATCATCTAGGGCGACAGAGTTAGTAAAATATGTTCCAGAAACTTGCCAGTTTTGTTTTGCCACATGACATAAATTCCAGCCTAAAAAGCCACTTGCTCCCGTGACTAACAATTTTTTCATACGAGTTCTTGCAAAAGTAAATTTTTAGTTTAGAGTTATATATGTATCTGTTGCCTGTATAGCATAGCTCGCTTTTTAATAATCTTAATGTTATCTCAAATCAGTTATCTAATTCGATCGCAAAAAGACGGTAAACATTTAGTCGCCAGAATACAATCAGAAGATTCTGCGGAAACGGTAAGCTATTTACTAGTATTTAAAGCCGACTATGAAGCCTTAAGTTATATTAATACTCATGGTCAATCTATGAGCGATCGCTTGAGCATAGAATCAGTGTCCCCTATTCAGTTAAAAAGTATCCTACAACGTTGGAACTATCAAGGTGTTGGTTATGTCGAAGACCCCCTAATACCTGAAATTAAGTTTATGATCTTAGGTTGAATATTCATGGTTGGTTAGGTTTTACTGATAACTGATAACTTTTTACTGATAACTGATTGTGTCTGTTAATCAAAAAACATCTCGCTCTCTAGCAGGGATAGCTGGTATTGTTGCTGCTGCTACCCTCATTAGTAAAGTTTTTGGGTTAGTAAGAGAGCAGTTGATTGCTGCTGCTTTTGGAGTGGGTACAGTAGTTAATGCTTATGCTTATGCTTATGTTATTCCAGGCTTTCTACTAATTTTACTAGGTGGAATTAATGGTCCTTTCCACAGTGCATTAGTTAGTGTTTTATCGAAAAGGGATAAATCGGAAGCTGCACCCATAGTAGAGACAGTTACCACTATAGTCAGTACTCTACTACTTATCGTAACTGTAATTTTAATCTTATTTGCCAGTACCTTTATTGACTTACTCGCTCCAGGTTTAGAAGCATCAGTAAGAGACATTGCCATTTTACAACTACAGATTATGGCACCTGTCGCTATGTTAGCAGGGTTGATTGGGATTGGTTTTGGGACGCTGAATGCTTCTGATAGTTATCTACTTCCCAGTATTAGTCCCCTGTTTTCTAGCATTACTATTGTGATTGCTATGGGGGTGTTGCTATTTCAATTAGGAGAAAGACTCAATACCCCAGAATACCTAGAAGTAGGAGCAGTTGCTTTAGCAGGAGCAACCCTAGCAGGAGCTATTTTACAATGGCTTGCCCAACTTGTCGCCCAATGGCGATCAGGAATGGGAAAATTACGATTAAGGTTTAACTTCCGCATTCCTGGGGTAATGGATGTTTTAAAAGTAATGCTTCCTGCTACTCTATCCTCAGGAATGTTGCAAATTAATGTTTATACTGACCTCTTTTTTGCTTCTTTTATTCCTGGTGCTGCTGCTGCGATGCGCTACGGCAATTTTATCGCTCTTACTCCCTTGGGGATTATTTCTAATATGATTCTTGTCCCCTTTCTTCCTGTCTTTTCTCGTCTTGCTGCACCTGAAAACTGGGGAGAATTAAAAGTAAGAATTCGTCAGGGGTTATTTCTCACTGCTCTTACCATGTTACCCTTGACAGCTATTTTTATGTCTCTGGCACTCCCTATAGTAAAATTAATTTACGAGCGATCGCAATTTGATGACAATGCAGCTAGGTTAGTCGCCCCTCTTTTAGTAGCTTATGGTTTAGGATTGTTTTTCTATCTTGCTAGAGATGTTTTAGTGAGAATATTTTACGCATTAGGAGAAGGAGAAACCCCATTTCGGATCAGTATTATCAATATATTTCTCAATGGTATTTTAGACTTTTTACTAGTTAATGCTTTTGCTGCACCTGGTTTAGTCATGGCAACTATCGGAGTTAATATTATCTCAATGGTGGTTTTTCTCTGGTTGCTTAATCGCCGTCTCAATGGCTTACCCCTTGCACAATGGAGTTTTGCCTTTTCAGGATTACTGATTGCTACTATTGTAGCTAGCTTGGGAAGTTGGGGATGTAGCTGGATGTGGGAAAACTCTATTGGGAATAGTAACCTGATACTACTTTTAGGAGAATTATTAGTAAGTAGCGCGATGGCAGTAGTCATATTTTTTAGCATCGCTATGCAATTAAAATTACCTGAGTTGCAAATGCTAACTATCCGCATTCGCCAGAAACTCCGTAGGTAATAAGTAATAAGTAATAAGTATTACTTCCCCAGTCCCTATTCCCCATTCCCGCGCTAATTACTCACATAGAAGTTAATGGTAGTTAACAAATCGTATAGAGCGTCCCAGTATGTGGGATTATGGGGGGATAATAGATAAAAATCAGGCTTGATATCAGCCTACTAAAAAAATTGCTGTTGGGAGAAATTTTTGATGCGAGACGCAGTGACTAAATTAATTAGAAGTTATGATGTGAGTGGTCGTTACCTCGACCGCAATGCGATGGATAGTTTAAAAGAATACTTCCAATCTGGAACTGCTAGAATAGCTGCTACAACTGCTATTAGTGGAAATGCTGCTTCCATTGTACGCCAAGCTGGTTTAGCACTCTTTGAACAAGTACCAGAATTAATCCGTCCAGGGGGAAACGCCTATACTACTCGTCGCTATTCTGCTTGTCTGCGGGATATGGACTACTATTTACGCTATGCTAGCTATGCTTTAGTAGCTGGAGATATGAATGTTTTAGACGAAAGAGTATTGCAAGGATTGCGAGAAACTTATAATTCTCTGGGTGTCCCTATTGGTCCTACTGTTGTTGGTATCCAGATTATGAAAGATATAGTTAAACAGATAGCTAGTGATGCTGGCGTTGAGGATACCACATTTATTGATGAGCCTTTTGATTATATGACTCGTCAACTAAGCGAAGTCTCTGTATAAAAAATCTTTACAGTGTTATGTAGTCTTTCGTACAAACAAATGCCTGCTCTGCGGGTATTTTTTACTAGAGGAAATAAATAAACATACAACTAGTGTAAGCTGGAAGGTCAAAATTATTGCTCTGTTTTCATATTGCCTAACACCATATGTGAAATGGACATTATCTTCTATCACTGTATTATTTAATTTCCATATTTTAGGCTGTGCTGTCTGTGAAGCAAGTCCACCCTTGCTCCGCCCACAGCCTTTTATATTAAGTAAACGAGCTTGGTCTAGTATTGCTAGGTTTTTTGATAATTGTAAAAAGAAAATTAAAGGAAAGAAAGGCTTTCCTAAATTCAAAAAACATTCTCGTTCAGTTGAATACAAACAATCTGGCTGGAAGCTAGATGAGCAGACCAAAAAGCATATCACCTTTACCGATAAAAACAATATTGGTAGGGTTAAACTTGTTGGCAGTCGTGATATCTATTTCTAAGCTGCTACGCAGCTAAATTTAATAAACAGCATTGCCTTTATTTTTAATTTTACGTCCCCACTTAATAATTAGTTCTCCCTCATTTAATAATTTATTTAACAAATCTTCTAACTGAGCAACTGATTCA
>JASJCP010000006.1 GCA_030065935.1 Xenococcaceae cyanobacterium MO_167.B27 | reverse complement strand
CTTAGACTTAGCAGCAGGAGAGCAAGCTCCCGTAGCAATCACTGCTCCAGCGATCAACGCTTAAGAGTTAGTTGAGTTTAAATAAAATTCTGACTGAAGCGTCTCCTTCTATGGGGGACGCTTTTTGCTTGGGCAATTCTTCAAACTTTTGCCAGAGAATAAGTCTTGTCTTAATCGGAATTGACGGTCAACTCAACAGAAATTGTATCTGCATTTATCTGTAGATAATATAAAAAGCAGTGGCTTATTTAACAACTCTGATGAATAAACAGGAATTAATTGAACATTTATCCTTGGTAGAGCATATTGAAGGTGGTTACTTTAATGAGACTTATCGCGCTGGTTATATAGTATCTACCAATCGAGAAGGACAAGAGAGAAACATTTTAACCTCCATTTATTATCTTCTGACGGATGACCGTCCTATAGATCACTTTCACAAAAATAAGTCAGATATTATTCACTACTTTCACTATGGCTCTCCCATAACTTATTTAATCCTTGATTCATCAGGCAAGCTAGAAAAAGTTAAGCTAGGACTGAATATAGCTCAAGGGGAAAAACCTCAATTGCTAGTACCAGGAGGTTATTGGAAAGCAGCCATACTAGAAGAAGGAGAATTTGGTTTTTTAGGAGAAGCTGTTGCTCCTGGTTTTGACTATCGAGATATGGAAATTGCGACAGTGGATAAATTTCAGGAGTCTTTTCCCGATTTATGGCAAGAACTAGCTCCTTATATTAGAAAAAGCTAGAAAATAAGGTATTTTAACCCAGTCAAAATATCTTGAAAGCGATTAGCAATAATTAAGTCCGCTTGAATATTTACATTTTAGGTTAGAAAAAAGGTCAGGGGTCAGGGGTCAGAAAGTTGAACATTGGTTGCTCTCATAAGTTTTTTTCTAACTAATTTAAACGGACTTTATATTATACCAATGCCAAAAATTACTGCTACAGATCGCTCCCGAAGTGCGAACTCTCTCCACGTCAGGTGCGTCTGGAGCGGAGCGTCAAAAGTCGCCAACTTAAATCAAAATGGTATTATTTTGCTGCTACTGTCACTTGATTATCTTTTACTTGGGGTCTGCCTTTAGCTACGGATTCTGCTAGAGAATAAAGCATTTTTTGGGTGGTTTCCCAATTAACGCAAGCATCGGTAATACTTTGACCATAGGTTAGAGGTTTGCGCTCGCTGGATAAGGCTTGATTTCCTGCTACTAAATGGCTTTCGATCATTACTCCAATAATAGTTTCTGTTCCTGCTTCAATCTGTTGAGCAACATTTTCTAAAACTATGGGTTGTTGATTATAGTCTTTGTTGCTGTTGCCATGACTGCAATCAATTATCAGACGGTGATTTAAAGCCTTATTTTTAAGGGCTTTAGCTGCGGACTCAACATTGTGTTGCTGGTAATTTGGACCATCTGCACCACCTCGCAATACTAAATGACCATCGGGATTACCAGTAGTACTAACAATACTAGCTAATCCATCGAGATTGATTCCGAGGAAGTGATGGGGAATTCTTGCAGCTAACATAGCGTTAATTGCTGCTTTGAGACTGCCATCGGTACCATTTTTATAGCCTACAGGCATAGATAGTCCAGAAGCCATTTGGCGGTGAATTTGGCTTTCTGTAGTCCTAGCACCGATCGCCGTCCAGCAAATTAGGTCGGCTATATACTGGGGAGTAATAGGATCGAGTAATTCTGTGGCAGAAGGGAGATCGATCTGAGCTAAATCTAAGAGTAGCTTGCGTGCAAATCTCAAACCCGTATTAATATCGTAACTGTTATCTAGGTGGGGATCGTTAATTAATCCTTTCCAACCTACGGTAGTGCGGGGTTTTTCAAAATATACCCGCATCAGTATTTCTAGCTCATGATGCAATTCCTCTCGTAAGCGAGTTAATCTCTCACCATATTCCTTTGCAGCTTTCACATCATGAATCGAACAAGGTCCAACAATTACTAGTAATCTTTGGTCTTTACCAGAAAGAATATCACGAATGCGATCGCGAGTTTGGGTAACTAAAGTCGCTGCTTGATCAGTAATCGGAAATTCACTTTTAATGAATGCAGGACTGAGTAAAGGTCTAGTTTCTGTTACGTGTAGATCGCTGGTATTCTTCATGGTAATTTTAAAAATTGGCTCTTTCAATTCTACCCGCTCACGATTCCCTATTATGGATTTAAGACTTTTTCCAAGCTTGCCAAGCTGCTCTAAATCCTACAAATACACTACGAGTTGTGATTTGTGCCTGATGAACTTGTTGTTTAGTATTATTTAATGTGCGATCTACTTGTTTAACGATGCCTGTCGCGCTGGTTACTCCCTGGTCGATTTCTTCGGTTAATTCGCCAATTTCGATTCCTGTAAGCCTGATGGCTTCTAGGGTAGGGGGAAATTCTCGATTGAGAGTATCAAATAACTTTTCGGCACTGCGAGCAGCACGGGCAACTTCCTGTAGAGTAGGTATTACTACTACTAACACTGCCGTCAAGCTAATAGCTACTAATAATAAAGATAATCCTAGCCAAACTAAAGGATCAATCGTCAACATAAATGATAAATTGTTAATTGCGATCTTCAAAGGATGAATTGGTTTTAATTGACTGAATGTAGGTGTTACGAGCTTGGGTTTGTTCCAACTGACTAGCTTCAATTCCTGCTGCGATCGCCACTTTGAGCTTACTTAGGGTTTCTTCCCAATTATTTAATGCTTCATCAGAAAGACGATGAGCTTGAATTTGGAGAGTAGTGGATAAGTCTTCCGCTAATTCTGGTAGTGCTTCAGCCGACTTTTTGAGTACTTTTCTCGTTTCTTTTCCTGTGCGAGGTGCGATCAACATCCCCACTACCGCACCCAAAGCAGTACCTATTGCTAAACCACTAATAAATGTACCTGCTCGATTTCCCCCTGACATCCTTTTTGCCTCATCTGAGTAAGTTTACTGCTACTTTTAGCTTACCAGCCCTGCCATTATTACTGCATCTTTCCGTTGATTAAGTAAATTAATACTTATTTACTATACCAAGGAAACTTGATTTGCGCGGACATCATAATCTTGGGAAAAAGGGATTGGGGATTGGGGCGGGAAGGAGACTTCATTACAAAACCGATCTATTTTGGGTTCAATACCTAGATATATTAAGTCTCCTCCCGGGGGGATTGGGGATTGGGTTAGGGGTCAGGGGTCAGAGGTCAGGGGTCAGGGGTCAGAGGTCAGAGGTCAGAGGGTCAGAGGTCAGGGGTATTTATCTTTCCTTATCCTTCATTCTTCATCCTTCATCCTTAATACTTCTTCCTTCATGTTTGATCCGCGAATCCTTGGGAAACGGGAATAGGGAATAGGAAGTTAACAGAAAATGTCTTAACTTAGATATTAGACCTCTTGCAAAAGTAAATTTTTAATCAATTTCTCCCTTATCTTCCTTTTGTCTTCTTAAACCGATTAATGAGGACTTATGTAAAAAGTCTATTGCATCAGGCGCGTAAATCACCAAGAAATTAATTTCTTGGCTAATACAGAAAAGTCCTCTCAAGAGGACTCTTATGTAGTTTTAATAACATTTATAGTCTATTAAAATAGACTTATTTTATAAGGGGCGAAACTTCAGTTTTAGGCGGTAAGGGAGCGAGGTGCAAGATATGAGGTAAAGCTATTTTAATGGATTATTTAATGAAGTAACTCCAAACTTAAAGAAAAAATCTTCTTCTTCTTCGTTAATCTTGGACTAGATATGAAACAAGATAATATTCCCAAAGTCTTTCAACAAAGAATTGAGCAAGCTCGAAAACAACAGCTTGAAGAACTTGATTTAAGTTATGATTATCATCGGGATGATAGTATAAAGTTGACTCATATCCCCGATGAAGTTTTTGAATTAACTCATCTTAAAAAGCTTAATTTAAGTAATAATAATATTCAAGATATTCCTTCAGAAATAGGCAAATTAACAAACTTAAAATCTTTAGATTTAATTGGCAATGAAGAACTAATTAATATTTCTCAAGAACTAATACATTTGCCAGAATTAGTTTATCTGGGATTAACTTGGAATGTCAATAGCGTTATTCCTGAATGTTTTAGTCAAATCAAACAACTTGGATTAGAAATCATTGAGGAGGATAAATTAAAATTTCCTAGAATTATAACAACAATACCTGATGAGATACTTAATCTTGAAAATTTAGTTTTTTTGAAGATATGGCTTAGATATTCTAACCATTGGATTTCTTGGCTTCAAGGCTTAAAAGAATTAGAGCTAAATTTAACTTTTAATCAAATATCAGCCCTACCAGAAGCAGTAACTAAGCTCTCCAATTTAACCAAGCTATATTTAAGTAATAATCAAATATCAGCCCTACCAGAAGTAGTAACTAAGCTCTCCAATTTAACCGAGCTAGATTTAACTTTTAATCAAATATCAGCCCTACCAGAAGTAGTAACTAGTCTCTCCAATTTAACTAGGCTATATTTAAGTAATAATCAAATATCAGCCCTACCAGAAGCAGTAACTAAGCTCTCCAATTTAACCGAGCTAGATTTAACTTTTAATCAAATATCAGCCCTACCAGAAGCAGTAACTAGTCTCTCCAATTTAACTAGGCTATATTTAAGTGGAAATCAAATATCAACCCTACCAGAAGCAATAACTAATCTCTCCAATTTAACTAGGCTAGATTTAACTTTTAATCAACTATCAGACTTACCAGAAGCAGTAACTAAGCTCTCCAATTTAACCGAGCTAGATTTAAGTAATAATCAAATATCAGCCCTACCAGAAGCAATAACTAATCTCTCCAATTTAACCGAGCTAGATTTAAGTAATAATCAAATATCAGCCCTACCAGAAGTAATAACTAATCTCTCCAATTTAACTAGGCTAGATTTAAGTGGAAATCAACTATCAACCCTACCAGAATCTCTAGGGAATCTCTCCAATTTAACTAGGCTAGATTTAAGTGGAAATCAACTATCAACCCTACCAGAATCTCTAGGGAATCTCTCCAATTTAACCAGGCTAGATTTAAGTGGAAATCAACTATCAACCCTACCAGAATCTCTAGGGAATCTCTCCAATTTAACTAGGCTAGATTTAAGTAATAATCAAATATCAGCCCTACCAGAAGCAGTAACTAATCTCTCCAATTTAATCGGGCTAGATTTAAGTAATAATCAAATATCAGCCCTACCAGAAGCAGTAACTAATCTCTCCAATTTAACCGAGGTAGATTTAAATGGAAATCAAATATCAGCCCTACCAGAAGCAATAACTAATCTCTTCAATTTAACCGAGCTATATTTAAGTTATAATCAAATATCGGTCTTACCAGAATCTCTAGGGAATCTCTCCAATTTAACCGAGCTATATTTAAGTGGTAATCCTTTGGAAAAACCACCGATAGAAGTGGCACAACAAGGAATTGAAGCCATTAGAGCATATTTTCGCCAACTCAAAGAAAAAGGAAAAGACTATATTTATGAGGCTAAGTTATTAATTGTTGGTGAAGCTGGTGCTGGTAAAACTACCCTTGCTAAAAAAATCGAAGACTCTAACTATCAATTAAACAGTAACGAAAAATCTACAGAAGGTATTGACATAACTAAATGGAGTTTTCATTTTTTAGATAAAGAAAAAAAAGAACGAGAATTTCGAGTTAATATTTGGGACTTTGGAGGACAGGAAATATATCACGCTACCCATCAATTCTTTTTAACGAAACGTTCTCTTTATGCTCTAGTAGCCGATACTCGTAAAGAAGATACAGACTTCTATTATTGGCTCAATGTTGTTGAACTTCTAAGTAATAATAGCCCTTTAATTATTGTCAAGAATCAGAAAGACGATCGCTATATTGAAATAGATGTTAATTCATTGCGAGGTAGGTTTGAAAATCTCAAGGAATCTTTAGCTACTAACCTTAAAGATAATCGCGGTTTAAACGATATTTTAAAAAGTATCCAATACCATATTACTAAATTACGTCATGTTGGCAGCACATTACCCACTACTTGGAAAAGAGTTAGAGAAGCTTTAGAACAAGATGATCGTAATTATATTAGCCTCGAAGAATATCTTACTATTTGTCAAGATAATGGTTTTAGTACACTTCAAGATAAATTACAGTTAAGCAGTTATTTACATGATTTAGGTGTATGTCTCCACTTCCAAGATAGTACTTTATTAAGGAATACTGTCATTCTAAAACCTGAATGGGGTACTGATGCAGTTTACAAAGTTCTCGATGATAAACAAGTTATTAATAATCAGGGTCGATTTACCACTAAGGATTTAGACAATATCTGGAGTGATGAACAATATTGTTTTAAACAAGCAGAACTACTTGAATTAATGATGCGGTTCAAACTCTGCTATCAAATTCCTGATACTAAAGATACTTATATTGCGCCTCAATTACTAACTAAAACTAAACCGACTTATGACTGGAATGAAACTGATAATCTTATTCTCCGCTACAGCTATGAGTTTATGCCCAAAGGCATTATTACTCAGTTGATTGTTGCCATGCACCAATATATTTATCAACAAAAATCTGTTTGGAGAAGTGGGGTTCTTCTTGACAAAGATGAAACTCTAGCCGAAGTTATTGAAGATTACAATAAACGAGAATTAAAGATTCGAGTTGCTGGTAAACGTAAAAAAGATTTACTAACAATCATCACTCATGAACTAGATAAAATTCATAATCCATATAAAAGGTTGAAGTATCAGAAATTAATTCCTTGTAATTGTTCCGCCTGTAAAAATAGTCAAAATCCTCATTCTTATGAATACCATAAACTTTTAGAACGATTTGCCCATAAAAAACTAACTATTGAATGCGGGAATCCTCCTTATCATGAAGTTAAAGTCTTCAGTTTAATCGATAATTCTATAGATATCCAAAAATTAATTTCTCAACTACAAGAAGATAATAATAGAAAAATTAATTTTCAAGGTGACATAAATCAATTAATTGTTCAATTAGCCAAAGAAGGTAATATTTTAGGAGATGTTATGGCAGGCAAAGGCAATATAAAACAATTTCACCCTGGCAATGGTGACAATGTTATTGGAGATAACAAAATTAATCAAAGCGGAAATATAAATATATCAGGTAATGCTCAAGTTACTGCCAGTGGTACTAATGCTTTAAGCCAAGGTGACAATCAAGCTACGATTACCAAAGATATCCCCCAGGATAAGGATAATTCTCCGCAGCAACAAGAATCTAAGCTTACTCAATGGTTAGCAATGATAGCAGCTATAGCTACTATCATTGCCTTATTTTTTAACGGAATCTTTAATACCGAAGTCAAACAATGGTTCGATAATTTATTTGATAAAGATATTCCTTCAATATCTAAGCCAGAACAGAACTAGGTTATGATATTTCTTTGACCTCACCTGACAGTTCTAATGATTATTACGATACAGCAACCAACCACCCATTCCCCATCCCAGAAAATTAGGCAACCAACCAGCGACAACAGGAGAAACTAACCCTAAAATACCCAAAGAACCCATAACAAATCCTAGTACATAATAGGTAAACACAATTCCGACACAAATAGCAAATCCTCTCCCTCGATTTACCTGATGAAAATTTACCCCTACACCAGAGCCAATAATAGCAAAAACAATACAAATCCAAGGAAAGGCTAGTTTTTGTTGAATGCGAACTTTCA
Organism: Xenococcaceae cyanobacterium MO_167.B27; assembly: GCA_030065935.1. Lineage (GTDB taxonomy): Bacteria > Cyanobacteriota > Cyanobacteriia > Cyanobacteriales > Xenococcaceae > JASJCP01. The sequence continues at coordinate 60,384 of JASJCP010000006.1, read as the reverse complement.
ATAATCTAATTTTCTGCTCATCATTACTATTAATAATTAACTTTAAATATTTTCTGGCTTGACTGAGACTCATTTCTTGAGGTTCTCTAGTTTGATTAGTTATTTCAAAAAAAACAGGAGGCAAAAATAGAGTCTTTTTTTCAAAAAAATCTACTTTCAGAGGTTCAAAATTTTCAATTCTGCCCTTAGTAAATTCCCAAGTGTTTTGGTCTTGATTCCAACTAGCTCGTTCAGCAATAATTATTTTTTGAAGCTGAGATATATTCCAATTAAGGATTATAATATTTTGGAAATGATTGCCATCAAATTTTTTAGCATAATATAATCTTACAAGTTGATAATTATTATCTCCAATAACTTGATACTCGGGATAAAATATATCTTTATTCTGTAAGGTAAACTTAGTTTCTGGAAGAAAAGGATTTTCTAACTGAACTACTTGATAATTAGCATTAGGCACAATAAATTCGTTCACTAAAAATGTTGCACCAGTAATAAATAAACTAAAAATAATAGCAGGAGTGACTATAGAATAAACATTAATTCCTGAACTGTAAAAAGCAATTAACTCTAGATTATTATTAAAACTACCATATACTAATAAAGTTGTTAACAATAAAGCAATGGGTAAAGCATAAGCAGTATATTCAGGAATTTTTAAGCAAAAAATTTGTATAGCTACAAGATAAGGTAAATTGTATTCATTAATTTTGTAAGTTAAATCAGAAATAGTACCTAAAGCTACTGCTAAAGAAGCCAATAAACCAACACTACCAATAAAGAAAACAATTAGTTGTTGCCAAATATATTGGTCTAAGAGCTTTACTTTTATTTTCATCAGAGTTTAATAATCGGCTATAAATATAGCGTTCCTATTTGAGATGTGAGAATTGATATTAGATAGTAATATAAGCAGATTACTCACCAGCATCTTAATCTCACTGACTCTGTTATGTCATCTAAGATTGTTATAATAGTTAATCTAATTAATTAAATATTTTATAAAAATGCTGTGTAGCTTAATAAAACTTGGACAGAATCTATCTACAGCAATAATACAAAAAATATCATAGATCAATAGTATTAATTTTGATTCCCTCCAAGCAGACTTCGCCCATCATGGTGGGAGTATCTTCCACTCTGACTATGAAAATGCTTTTTAAATCATTACCAGAATAATACTTTTATTGTGATTTAATTTACTATTGCATTCATTTTTGTTGTTTCTTTGAAGCTTTGTTTGCTCTTAGAATAATTCAAATTATTTTATATACTCAAATTAAATTTATAAAAGAATGCTCAAAATCTTAATAGTTGATGACCAAAAAACAGTCCAAGCATTATTAAATGATTATTTAGAGAACGAACCAAGTTTAGAAATCATTGGGTTTGCAGAAAATGGTCAAGATGCTTTAGAGATGGTGAAAGTTCATCGACCTGATATAGTCTTAATGGACATTGAAATGCCAGTACTAGATGGTTTAAGTGCAACTAGAATTATTGCAGAGCAATTTATTCAATCTAGTGTCTTAATTTTAACTGTTCATGATGAAGATACTTATCTCAACGCTGCTTTGCAAGTAGGAGCTAAAGGCTATCTTTTAAAAAATACGCCAGCTAAAGAATTAATTAATGCAATTTATTCTGCTCATAAAGGATATTTTCAATTAGGTCCTGGTTTATTAGAAAAATATTTGTATAAAATTAGTCAATTAAAATCAGATTTTCAGGAATTCCAAGAACTAAAAACAATAATCAGCCAACAATCTAATTTATTAAACCAGCTTCGCTCTGAACCAAAACCAAGTAATTCATCGTCTGAAGCAACCACAAATAACGCTCAATTACAAAATGAAATTTTTACTTTAAAGCAAAAACTTTATTACTTACATTCTCATATAGATGAGTTTAAAAAAAGATTTTTATACCTACAAAATTTAGTTTTTTTATTGATTTTTACAGTAACGATATTGATATTAATCATGTATTTTAGCTAAACAAAAACTTAAAACACCCCAAACCAATTAGGATCGATATAGTTGATGCGAGCGCAGGGTTCTAAAACCGATAAAATAGTTTTGCCATAACTACGACAATTAACTCGATGATCTAATAAAGCTACAATTCCTTGGGATTCTCGCAGAGGGACTATAGCTTGTTGCAACATATTCAGAGCAGTAGGTAACAGATAAAGGCGAAACCAATCTTTACGCAGACGTTTGTAGTAAGCCACTCTACTAGCGACCACAGGATTTTCTAGAGAGGGTAGAGGTAAAGTGGTAATAATTAGAAGTTGTGGTGTGGGTAATATATCTTGATGTTGTTTCCAAAATTGCCAACCTGTAACTAATATTCCGTCTTCAGGTAATTTTGTTTCATCTACTTTCACTCGTGAGCCAAATTGACTAGCTAAAGACAAGCCTACTTGTCCTCTAAGGGGAACATCCTCGACTAAAATTACTACTGCTTGATTGGTGCTAAAACCTACTAGAATGCGGATTTGTTCCATTACCGCATCCCGAAACTGGGGTGTATTGTGAAGAGGAAGCCGAGAAGGTAAATAGAGACGGATATGTTCGTATTGACGATTGGGAGAAAATTTAACAAAGAGTATTTCTGGTAAGCCTAGTTTCTGACGATATAAAGAATCATCGGATTCATCAGCAAGGAAACTTCCGATTAAAACTAGGGGTTGTTGATTCCAAATGGGAGTTAGGAAACTAGCAATTTCAATAGGAGCAAGATGAATTTGAAAAAACCCTGTGGTTTGGGAGCGAGAAATCCAGAAGATTTTATCTGAAGCCAGGGGGTCAACAAGAGAGTTTTGGGATAAATGCTGGCAAAACTGGCAAAATTTAGGATTTAGTGCGGGATTTGTGTCTAGTTTCTGACAAAGATGCTTTAATATTTCTTTTTCTTCTGCTTCTAATAAATAGCATTCATAGGGATTAGGAGGATGGGAGAAAACAGCTTTAGTTAATTTAACTCTAGTGTTACGGATTAATTCTGTCTCTTGTGGATTAGCTTGTAATAATTCATCCCAATCTGACCCTTTTAAGCTGATAGTCAATTGTTGTCTGGCTAATTCTTCCAACTCATCAGCACCATCAATAATTGTGAGAATGTCGGGAGGGAAGCGATTTTCTTGGTACAGGCGATCGCGTAACCAGTTTTTAGGAGTTGTTAACAGTAAATTATCGCTTTCTTGCCATTGTTCCCCCATTCGCACTTTTTTAGTGATACCTAACCAATCTTGTAATTGAGGAATTTCTGTTTGTAGTAGGTGGTGTTGTGTAGCAAGAGGAGTAACAATAATTACCGACCAGTCTCCCATTAAAGCGGGCATCAGATAACTTAGGCTATATTTTCTGAAGCTACTACCAGTTTGTATCAAAGCTGGACGACCTAATCGTAAGGCTCTAGCAACTAACCGCGCCATTGTTAAATGATGGGGCCACTTTTGGGGAGATTTTTCGCGCAAAAAATCTCTTAAGGAAGAATGAACTTCTGCTTCAATCACAATCAATCAAATTTTTGCTTTCTAGCTTAAGCTTAGAATTCTTCTTCAGGAAATGCACTGGGTCGAACTTCAATGGTTTGGATTTTCCCGTTTCTAATGACTTCTACTGCTAGAATTTGACCAATTTCACTGTTTTCAACTTCTTCTTGAACTTGTAAAGAGTTTTCCACGGACCTTTCTCCTACCTTAATAATGGTATCTCCCATTTGAAATCCAGCTTCATCCGCAGGAGAATTGGGGACAACTTTGACAATTAGTACTCCTTTCTCTTCGGTAATTTCAAACTCTAATGCTTTTTGAAGATTGATTTCTTTTTTAGCTTCTGGACTGAGATTAATCATGTGGACTCCCAAATAGGGATGATCCGCTTTTCCTTTGGTAAATAATTGTTTAGCAATCCGTTGGGCTGTTTCAATCGGGATAGCAAATCCTAATCCTTGAGCGTCAGCACGAATAGCAGTATTGATCCCTACTACTTCTCCTTGAGCATTGAGTAAGGGACCTCCAGAGTTACCAGGGTTAATCGCTGCATCGGTTTGAATAAATCTGACTCGCTTATCTGGCACACCTACTTGAGAGCTAGAGCGGTCAATTGCGCTAATAATTCCTACTGTTACGGTGTTGTCTAAACCCAAGGGATTGCCTATGGCTATCGCCCATTCTCCAGGGGTGAGATTTTCCGCTTTCCCCAGAATTGCTGTAGGTAAATTGGTAGCGTCTATTTTCACAACTGCTACATCAGTAATCTTATCGAGTCCTATTACTTGCCCTTCATGAATTTGACCATCTCTGAGAGTGACTTTAACGGTTTTAGACCCTTCTACCACATGAGCATTGGTGATTAAACGCCCATCTTCGCTAATAATAAAGCCTGAGCCTGTACCTCTTTCTACTCTTTCTTGGATGCCTTCACCATCACCAAAAAAACGACGGAAAAATGGTTGAGTAAATTTTTCTGGTAACGAAGAGGTGAGTGTACGAGAAGCATCAATCCGAACTACTGCTGGGCCTACTTTTTGTACTGCTTGGGCTATAAAATTGACGTTTTGATTAGAGTTGAGTGCTGGTGGTTGAATTGATAATCCTGGTAACGCAGTGGAATAAATCGGTGTTTCCACAACTAATGGTTGTTGTTTATGGTAGCGACTGGCTACAAACCCAATACTTGTGCCACATATCAATACGCCCAGATAGACACCAAGCTTGTTCAATGATAAATTCATGTTTTCTTCTGCTCACCTTGGGGTTCTGCCTTATACAAATTATAGAACTGAGATAGGAAAGTAGTAGAGCTTTTGAGATGAAGTAAGCTGCTACACATCACCAATTTTCAGTTAATTAGAGCATACAAGAGCCTAAATCGAGAAATTGACTTGTTCAGTTACCTGAATAACAAAATAGGAATCGAAGAATTACGTAGCATTTGGGTGGTAGTACTGCCAATTACTAAATGACGAATACGACTGTGACCATAAGCTCCCATAATCATAAAGTCAATGTTGTTATCTTCGACATATTTTTCCATTTCTGGTTCAGCTTCTCCATGAATTAGTTGAGAGATGGGGGTAAAACCAGCTTCTTCTGCAATCGCAACTGCTTGATTCAGATGATCGAAAGCGGTTGTACGCTCTTTTTGGGTTACTGTGATAATGTGTAACTCTAAATTTTGGAAAGCGGGGACGCTAGCCAAATATTTCAGAGCTTTTTGACAACTTTTTCCCCCATCATAAGCCAATAAAATGCGCTCTATGGGTTGGAACTCTCTAGGAGTGACTAAACAAGGTTTATGGCTTGATCTAACCACTCTTTCCATATTAGAGCCAAGATGTTTAGTCGCAAAATTTGCAGTTTCTCCTCGTTTTCCGAGAATAATTAAATCCGCATTCTGTTCAAATTTATGAAACAAATCTACTAAAAACCCTGTTTCATGAGTGAGTTTTACTGCATCTACTTCTCGACTTACCAGAAAAGACTGTGCTTGCTCTAAGATGTATTTAGCTCTCTGATGATTTAGTTTAGCCCGATTTCTCTCAAGCTCTACTAATTCACTCAATAATTGTTGATAAGAATCTATACCAATACTACCACTGAAATCAGGATTTCTGAGAGCTTGTTCTTTACGGCGGTCTGTCACATAAAGTACTTCTATTTCCGCATCTGTTCGCATTGCCATCCAAGCTGCATATTCATAGCTAACTTGAGAGTATGAAGATCCATCAGTACATAAAAGAATTTTCATGAGATTATGAATAGTTAAGAGCTTCTAAAATTTTGCAGAGCTTCTGGTTTATCATGAATTGCTAGTCGATCTATTAAAGTTGCACTAGCTTCATTCAATCCTACGATATTCACTTCAATCCCATTACGACGGAAATTTAAAACTACTTTATCAATAGTTGCGATCGCTGACTGATCCCAAAGATGTGCATGGGTTAGATCGATTCTGACTAATTCTATATCTTCTTTAAAGTTAAATGCTTTGAGAAAATTGTTAACTGAAACAAAGAAGATTTGACCAGCCACACTGTAAATACGTTCGTTACCATTAGGACTAAGTACTGTATCTACAAATACTAAATCAGCTAATTTACGAGAGAACAATAGGGCATTTAAAGAGATTCCTACAATTACTCCTAAAGCTAAATTACTAGTAAAAATTGTAATAACTACTGTTGTTAACATCACAGCAGTTTCACTACGAGGTACTCGCTTAATATTTCTGATAGATGCCCAATTAAAAGTACCAATAGATACCATAATCATCACTGCTACCAATACAGCCATAGGAATTGTTGCTACCCACTTATTTAAGATTAAAAGAAAGAATAATAATAAAATCGCTGCGCTTAGAGTGGATAAACGAGTTCTTCCTCCTGATTTGACATTAATCACTGACTGTCCAATCATTGCCGAGCCAGCCATTGCGCCAAAAAATCCTGACACAATATTACCAATTCCTAATGCTTTTACTTCTTGATTTTTATTGCTAGAAGTATCAGTTAATTCATCGACCACATTAGCAGTTAAAAAACACTGTAAAACCCCAACAACAGATATAGCCAATGCTGTAGGAAAAATAATTGTCAAAGTTTCTAAACTCAAAGGTACTTGAGGAAGACCAAAAATAGGTAAGGTTTCTGGTAATTCTCCCATGTCTCCTACCGTTGGTACGTTACTACCTATCATCCTAGAAATAGTTGTAATTACCACAATTGCTACCAAAGGAGAAGGCACAACCGTCGTTAAACGTGGTAATAAATAAATAATCCCTAAGCCACCTGCTACCATTGCATAGACGTGCCAAGGAACAACATCTTGAGGAAGATCGAAGATCTGGGGTAATTGTGCTTTAAAAATTAAAATACCAAGGGCGTTAGCAAAGCCAATTGTTACCGCACGAGAAATAAATTTAGCCTGATTCCCAATTTTAATTAGATTCCAACCTAATTGGAAAATTCCTGCTAAGATAGTTGCTGCTAAAAGATACTGTAAGCCATGAGTACTAACTAAATCCGTCATTAATAGTGCAGTACCGCCTGTTGCAGCAGTAATCATCGCGGGACGACCACCAAGAAAAGACGTAATTACAGCAATAATAAAAGAAGCATATAAGCCTATTTTGGGATCAACTCCTGCAATAATGGAAAAGGCTATCGCTTCTGGTATTAAAGCTAAACCTACTACTGCTCCTGCTAAAATGTCAGCCTTGATGTTACTTGACCACTCTTCGGGTTTGAATATTTGCTGCAATTACTTCCCTCCTTAATTTTGAACTCAACAGTCTAAGCATTAATGCTTAGTCATCCCCCCAGTTTACAAAACTTTACCAGAGGTATCACCTTTTATACAGTGGGTTGGGGATTTGTCTGGTGGATAACTTTTATATTTGTAGGAAACTAGTTCTTAACTACTAGGGCGTGTCATCAATTAGAAAAAAAGGTCTTTTTTTGCTCTTTTCGCGACCTACTGCGTCGAAAAATAACCTCCGTAGCGGTGCTACGCAGAACATTTTTCTTCTTGTATCTCGCAAAAATACCTTCAAAAGCCTCTTTCCCTCCCAATGATGACACGCCCTAGTTGCAGTCCTTGGAAAATTAAATAATGATCGATGACTATCTTGGGGGCTAATTCTGGATACTGAACTTCTAAATAGTGATAAAGACTATTACCATCTCCTCCAGTTAGGATAATCTGACTATCAGGAAATTGCTGTATCCAATCATTCATAAAACTGTAAATTCCTGCTACTACAGTATGGATAATGCCACTTCTTATCGCATTAGGAGTATCATTAGCCCAGCGATGGGGGAAGGAAGATGGTAACTCTACTGGGGGTAATGCAGCCGTCTCATGATTTAATGACTTAAATTGCGATCGCAATCCAGGGAGAATCGCCCCTCCTACCAAAGTTTGAGAGGGGTCTACTCCTGTAAAAGTTAAAGCTGTACCCCCATCAATTACCAAACAAGGATAACCATATACTTCCCCTCCGCCATAACTTGCTAAAGCGCGATCAACTCCCATCGTCGGATACATGGCTTTAAGAGGAATATCTTTGAGAGTAACCTGTACCAAATGAGGATAATTTTGCCACAAAGCTGTTTGTGAGGGGACAACCGAGGCTAGATAAACAGGTAATTTTTGATTAGTAACTATCTTTTTTACAGTAGAAGGTAATAAATCATGTAATAAGATTTTTGGAGTAACTGCTTTAGTAAGATGTTGACTGTGCCAAACTTCAATTAAAGTATTTGTTTCAAAATAAGCCCAATGTAATCTTGAATTACCAATTACCAACCCTAACCAGGATTCATTTAACATTTAATATTAGACTTGTTGCAAACTGATTACTGCTTACTGATTACTGTTTACTGACAAACTTACTCAATCGCTCCATTCCTGTTTTAATAGTCTTCATATCTGTAGCGTAAGATAAACGAATACAATTATCTGCACCAAAAGCAATACCAGGAACAGCAGCTACTTTTTGGGATTCTAATAAGCTATTGCAAAATTCTAAAGATTTTTTACCTGTTTTGCTGATATCCACAAAAACATAAAACGCCCCATCAGGTTTAGGACAAGATAACCCAGGAATACTGTTAATAGCATCATAAATAACTTCTCTTCTCTGGGCAAAAGCAGAAACCATTTCTTTAACACAATCTTGTGATCCCGTTAAAGCTGCGATCGCTCCATATTGAGCAAAGGTACACACATTAGAGGTACTATGACCTTGAATCTTGGACATCGCTTTAATAATTTCTACGGAAGCAGCAGCATAACCGACGCGCCAACCAGTCATAGAGTAACTTTTAGCAAAACCGTTACTAATAATAGTGCGTTGGAAAATATCGGAATTAACAGCACCAATACTGAGATGTTTCGCGTCATCATAGAGGATTTTTTCGTAAATCTCATCTGAAACCACCAGTAAATCATGTTCTAAAATTACTTGAGCCAGAACACGGATTTCTTCAGGTGTATAAACTGTTCCTGTAGGATTAGAAGGAGAATTAAGGACAAATAGCTTGCTTTTAGAAGTAATAGCTTGCTTTAACTGTTCTGGTGTAATTTTGTAGCTATTTTCCCCCAAAGTATTCACAATTACAGGCTCTCCCCCTGCTATTTTGACCATTTCGGGATAACTCAACCAATAGGGTGCAGGAATGATCACCTCATCTCCTTCTTCAATCAACACCTGCATTAAGTTAAACAGAGAGTATTTACCACCGTTAGTGACAATAATATTTTCTGGGGCAAAATCAAGATTGTTATCAACTCTTAACTTATTGGAGATCTCCTGTCTTAAGAGAGGTTCACCAGCAGCAGGACCATATCTAGTTTTTCCTTCATCTAGAGCTTTTTTAGCAGCTTGACAAATGTGGCTTGGAGTGGGGAAGTCTGGCTCTCCTGCACTAAAACTACACACATCAATTCCGTCTGCTTGCATTGCTTTAGCTTTAGCTGCGATTGCTAGAGTGAGGGAAGGACTTACCTGACTTACTCTTGCTGCTAGTTTGATCATGTTTGCCACAATAGTCAATTTAAAGATTGAGGAGTATTTAAGGATAAAAGATGAGCTATGGATAAAGAAGAAGAATCATTCATTCATCTTTGCGCCTGAGTTTTCGGGCGGGAAAGGTGAGGAATTTGTACCGCTCTTGCTCAAGAGAAAGGAAATTCCCAATCTCCCTCCAAGGGGACTTATCCTGACAAGCGATGGGGCGAAGCCCTAGTCAAAGTATATAGTTTCTCAGAGTATTTTCGAGTTTATCCAAATCTTGGTATTTTTTTCAGGTTTGAAACTAGCAGAGAAATTGGGTAATAAAAGTTAACTTTCAACTTTATTCTCTGGAAGTAATAATTCTGTCTTCATTTCTCCGTTACTATTTTGTGCAACATCAGAAACTTTACTGGTGTCTTTAATTTTCAAACATAGCTCAAATAAGATTTCTGCCAAGTCACTACGAGCAACTTTAGTATCAGTCAACAAGAGCAAATTTTTCTCAATCCTTTCTGTAAGTTGTTGTTTGAGATTTTGTACATCTTGTTCCAGATTATCTTTGGTCTGAGATAATTCATCCTTGAGATACTGAGTTTCAGAGTTGAGGTTATCTGTTATCTCATTAATGCTTTGAGTAGTACTTTCAGAAACTTCTCGTATCTCTTGTTGCAGTTTTTTAGTTTCACTACGAGTATTCAAGTTAAGATATTGAATCTTTTTCTCCAAAGAATCAACAGCAGAGCTAATTTCCTGAGATAGATTATTTTCTAATTCGTAGAGTTGCTGTCTGACATCAGCCCGAAATTCTCCAAATTTGACTTCTAATTGCTTTATTTCTGCACTTAGCTGCTCTAAACGTTGAGAAGACTGTTCCAATTTATTGTCATACTCTTCCATTTGTTCACCAAACAGAAGCTCTCGTAACTGGGTAATATTACCCAATTTACGACGCATATCTTCTTTACTTATCTCTGTCATGATACTTTACTGCTCCACAAAATAATAACCGCTAACAGTAGCCATTAAATTTTAACTGTAGATTCAATTCTGAGCGTATCAAATTAACTGGAAGCGGAGGTGCCAAGATGGAATCCCATAGCTTTTTTCTGCATCATCTTAAAGATGTTATAGAAGCCATTAGCACGAGAAGGAGTCAGACTCACTTGTAAGCCTGTATCCGCAATAAAATCGGGAGTGACTTGGATAATTTCTTCAGGAGTTAAACCATTTAAGCCTTCAATCAAAAAAGCTACCAATCCCTTAACCAATTGAGCATCAGAATCACCTTGGTACAAAACTTTCCCATCTTCCAAATTGGCAGTAATAAACACCTGAGACACACAACCATGAACCTTATTATCTGGTGTCTTATCACTCTCTGCCATAGCTGGCAGCTTTTTAGCATACCAAAGTAGTTGCTCGTATTTCTGTTTGGGATTAGAACGACGCTTAAAACGTTGCACAATTTTTGCGAGATTATTAGGCAAAGATTCAGCAGAATAGGACATGAGTATAGTGCTAGATTACGGGATGAGTAAAAAGTTAACTTATATTATTTTAAAGAATTACTGGAAACTCAATAGTTGAATCTGTACCACAGTCAGATAAACTTTATCTTGAGAGATCAAGGCAGTCGCGAGGTTCTTCTTGTGAAAAGAGTACTAGGCATTATTTTGGGAGGAGGCGCAGGTACTCGTCTCTATCCCCTAACCAAACTCCGGGCAAAACCAGCAGTACCATTGGCTAGTAAATACCGTTTAATAGACATTCCTGTTAGTAATTGTATAAATTCTGAGATTCTCAAAATCTACGTTCTGACTCAATTTAATTCTGCTTCTCTCAATCGACATCTGAATCGCACTTATAATTTTTCTGGCTTCAGAGAAGGTTTTGTAGAGGTTTTATCCGCCCAACAAACCAAAGAAAATCCTGATTGGTTTCAGGGAACAGCGGATGCAGTACGTCAATATATCAATCTCTTAAAAGAATGGGACATTGATGAGTATATTATTCTCTCAGGAGATCATCTCTACCGTATGGACTATGGTAAGTTCATTCAACGTCATCGAGAAACACAAGCAGATATTACCCTTTCTGTAGTTCCCATTGACCAAAAAAGAGCTTCTAGTTTCGGAGTAATGAAAATCAACGATCAAGGAAGAGTAGTTGATTTTTATGAAAAACCCAAAGGGGCAGACCTCCAGCGTATGCAGGTGGATACTACTATCTTAGGATTAAACCCTCAACAAGCTAAAGAACAGCCCTATATTGCCTCTATGGGGATTTATGTTTTTAAAAAAGAGGTATTAATTAACTTATTACAGGAGAACTTAGAAAAAACTGACTTTGGTAAAGAAATCATCCCCGATGCTGCCAAAGATCACAATGTCCAAGCTTATCTGTTTAAAGGTTATTGGGAAGATATTGGAACTATTGAAGCTTTTTATAGAGCCAATTTAGCTCTAACTCAGCAACCTCAACCATCTTTTAGTTTTTATGACGAGAATGCTCCTATTTATACCCGTTCTCGATATTTACCACCTACTAAACTCCTAAACTGTCAAGTGACAGAATCCATGATTGGAGAAGGATGTATTTTCAAAGAATGTCGCATTCATCATTCTGTAATAGGGGTTCGGACTCGTATCGAGTCTGACAGTACCATTGAAGATACTCTCATTATGGGTGCAGACTTTTACGAACCTTTTGCCGAGAGAATTTCAGGGTTACAGCAAGGTAATGTTCCTGTAGGAATTGGTGCTGGAACAATCATCCGTCATGCAATTATTGACAAAAATGCTCGCATTGGTCGCAATGTCCAAATTATCAACAAAGATAGAATCGAAGAGGCTCAAAAAGAAGACGAAGGGTTCTATATTCGTAATGGCATTGTCGTGATCATTAAAAATACAACAATTCCCGATAACACGATTATCTAATTGACGGGTTAAAGTAAATTTTTCGCGGAGGGGTAATTAAATCTTAATTATCCCTTTTTTATATTTCAAGCTCCGATCAAATAAGATGCTGATATTGCAGAATTATCCCAAAAATACAGTTGATTTAATTAACGACAGTCGATAACCAACTAATTAACACAAAGGTTAAAGTAGCAAATCCCAGAACAATAACTGCTAAGATTAGTGTCAGCCCCATTAAAAATAAAAGGTTGCTTTTTTGATTTCTAGGAGCAATATATAAATGTTTTTCGACTAACGCAATATTTCTAACATTAGCTTTCCAGACAACATCAAAAAGATCACCTAAGACTGGCACTATGCCTAAGATTGAATCTAGCAAGATATTACCTGTCATTTCCCATAAAACTTTGGGTGGTAATCCCATCCTTGCAGCTTCGATAACGATATAAGCGGACAATGCTCCTGCTACAGTATCTCCTCCACCAGGGACTAATCCTAAAATAGGGTCTATTCCAATACTATAGCCAGTTCCAGGTATGGGGATAGCATTATCTAGTAGATGGGAAAGACGACGGAGACGATTAACTTTGTTTATCTTAGATGATAGTTTTAGTTGCCTCATAACTGAGAGAAAACTTAGTTTGTCCAGTCTTCAAGCCTGACTTATCAATTGGCGATCGCCATATCAAGTATATAAGCTAGACTATAATTGTCATCTCACCTAATGATAAAAATCAATCATAAAATAAGCGGAAAACCGAACCTAATCAAGTAAAAATTCTTGTTAATCTAAATCCAGGCTAAACTTTTCGTAATATATTATTAACTTTTATTACATAATTGACAAGTACGCCGAAGCCTTTGAGGAGAAAGTCTCTAGATGCCATCTGCTGACTATAAAGATTACTATGCTATTTTGGGTGTGAGTAAAACCGCCAGTGCTAACGAAATTAAGCAACAATTTCGCAAACAAGCACTCAAGTATCATCCAGACCGCAACCCAGGAGATAAAGAAGCAGAAAACCGTTTTAAAGCGATTAGCGAAGCCTATGAAGTACTCTCCGACCCAGAAAAAAGAGCTAGATACGATCAGTTTAGTCAATATCGGCAAGGAGGAAGACAAACAGCTTGGTCATATAATCCTGCTACTAGTGCTGGTACAGAAGGATTTGATTTCAGTCAATACGGAAATTTTGAAGAATTTATTAACGAATTATTAGGTCGCTTCTCCACCTCAGAAGATATTGGTAGCTCTGGTAGCTATTCTTACTCTGGGGGTTCAACCTCAAAAAGTAGCCCTTTTAGTGACTTTAGTAACTTTGCCACTAGCGGAGGTTTTGAGAATCAAACAAAATCAACAGACCAAGAAGCTACTATACCATTAAGTTTTAAGGAAGCTTTTGAAGGCACAATCAAACGGCTGAATCTTAACGGTGAATTTATCGAAGTTCGTATTCCTCCAGGGGCGAAGGCTGAGAGTCGAATTAGAGTAAAAGGTAAAGGAAAACAAAATCTCTATACTCAACAGAGAGGGGATTTATACTTAAAAGTTTCTCTGTTGCCTCACAATTTTTTCCAATTTGAAGGGGATAATTTGGTGTGTGAAGTTCCCATAACTCCTGATGAAGCAGTACTCGGAACTTCTATTGAAGTACCCACCCCTGATGGGATGGTGACAATGAAAGTTCCACCTGGTATCCGTTCAGGTCAAACCTTAAGACTGCGGGGTAAGGGTTGGTCTTTACCCAAAGGAGGAAGAGGAGATCAACTAGTACGTATTACTATTGCCACACCGCAAAACATCAGTTACCAAGAACGAGAATATTACGAAAAAATCCGTAGCTATCGTACTTATAATCCTCGTAATTATTTACAACAAGTTACTTTATAATGTTTTTCTCTTTCCGCAACCAAGTCATAGTTTTAACTACTCTGGTTCTAACTTTGGCTGTGGGTTGCGTGGGTTCATTAAATTCTCAAGACTCTTTGCCAAAATTGGGAATTCCCATTGATTGTAATCTAGGTGAAGACTGCTTTATCATGCTCTATGTAGATCGAGAACCTAGCTCCGAAGCCAAAGACTTTAGCTGTGGCAGACAGACTTATGATGGACACAAGGGTACAGATTTTGCTATTTCCGATTTAGAGGTAGCCCAAGAGGGTGTACCTGTGTTAGCAGCAGCATCAGGTACAGTGTTAAGGGTGCGAGATGGCATTCCTGATGACTTGGTAGACAGCCCAGAAGAAAGACAAGCTATAGCAGCAAGAGAATGCGGTAACGGAATTGTCATCGATCACGGTAACGGTTGGGAAACCCAATATTGTCATCTTCGCAATGGAAGTATTGCTGTTAAACCAGGAATGACTATAGACAAAGGAGCAGTCTTGGGAATGGTGGGTGCATCTGGTTTAGCTTCTTTTCCTCATGTTCATATAACAGTTCGTCATCAACAAAAGATAATTGACCCTTTTGGGGGAGTTGATAATACTTCTGGCTGTGATATTGATAATCAAAATTCTCTTTGGGATGAATCTCTTACTTATACTCCCACAGGATTGATTCGAGCAGGTTTTGCTGCTACTCCCCCCAATCAAACAGAATTATGGCAAGGAAAATATAAAGATACTCAATTACCAAGGAATATCCCTGCACTTTTGTTTTGGGTTCAAGCTTATGGAGTATTACAGGGAGATGTAGAAAAGTGGCAATTAACCTCTCCTTCAGGAGAAGTAGTCTTAAATCGAGATAATATTTTAGATAAGTCTTACCGCAGTTGGATTGGTTATTCTGGAACAAGAAGGATCGCATCTGGGGTTTGGCAAGGAAAATACCAACTATGGCGAGGAAACAAGCTGATTTTTGAAGTCAAAAAGGATGTTAGAGTTCTATGAATATAGTGTGGGAACAAAATAGCAATAATCCTCAAAACTCCAACAATTTAGATGCTGTAGCTCAATGGTGGTCTAAGTTAGCAGAGCAAGAAATTACTTGGCAACAAAGATTAATTCCCGAACACGAAGACATTACAGCAATAGACTGGAAGACAGAAAATAATTTCGATGAGAAACTAGTATTATCTCAACCTCAACTAAGAGGGATTACAGTTTATTGGTCTAAAAATCAGCAACAGCAGCAAAGAAATATCACGGCACGGAAGTTAGAGTTAGATACAGAACACCAAAAGCTTTATATTTATCCCCAATCTCAGCCTCAAGTAATCATAAGAGTGGGATTAGCTGAAATTGTTTATCACACTATCGATATGGATAATCCTTTAATCGTCGCTGGAACAGTGGGAAAAAACTATTTATTGTTGCTGCAAGACAAACAGCAAAAGCTAGAAGTTAAAGTTAGTCTCAGTGCTGAAAATTTGCTCAAGTTATTAGATAGTCTCAAGCAAAAGTAAACAAGCTAGGAACTTTTGCTTAATTGAAGTTAGAATTCTTGTTTGATATTTTTTCATGACTCCTCTAGCAAGATGGTTATAAATTCAATTTACAAGCTAAAATCTTTTAAAAAACCTTCTAATTAGATTGGAATAGTATGTTTTTATCAGAATTGTCCCCAGTGTGCCGAGAATTTTTACAACAACCCGTTGCTTTCTCTGGTGGTTTCTTTTCGGGGTTGTTGAAACTAAAACTTAATGAAGAACCTCTTGCTGGTTGGTTAACCAAACAAGGATACACCAAAGACAGCAATGATGATGATGATAATCGTCCCAAAACTATTTCTATAGATTGATTTGAGTAGGCAACCCTTACCGACTAAAAAGAACCACAACCTAAAGTCGATCTTAAGGTTGTTGTACTCCAACAAAATCCCTTTCTAATATAAACGAGTAGAAGAAAGTAATTAGGAGTTGTTAGTTTAACCAATTCTGAAATTTGCTTTTCTAGGATACTCTCTCTGAGAGGGATTATATATATATGCAGCATCCAGAACCACCAATAATACCAGAGCATAGTTTAGATCGAGACTGCACTACTTTGTCTCGTCATGTTCTGCAACAGTTTTCTAGTTTTACTGCTGAAGCTCAAGATATTAGTGCGATTATGAATCGCATTGCTTTAGCAGCTAAGTTGGTTTCTCGTCGTCTGTCTCGTGCGGGATTGATGGCTGGAGCGTTAGGTTTTACAGGAGAAACTAATGTTCAAGGGGAATCCGTCAAAAAGATGGATATTTATGCTAACGATGTTTTTATTTCTGTATTTAAGCAAAGTGGCTTAATCTGTCGTTTGGCATCGGAGGAAATGGAGAACCCCTATTATATACCTGAAAATTGTCCTATTGGACGTTATACGCTGCTTTATGACCCGATAGATGGTTCTTCTAATGTAGATATTAATCTGAATGTAGGTTCAATTTTTTCTTTGCGTCAGCAGCAAGGAGAAGATTTAGATGGAGAAGCTAAGGATTTGCTGCAAGCAGGAAATGAACAAATTGCAGCAGGTTATGTTCTCTATGGACCTTCTACAGTTTTAGTTTATTCTCTCGGAAAAGGGGTACACTCTTTTATTCTTGACCCCAGTTTGGGAGAGTTTATTTTAGCAGAAGAGAATATCCAGATTCCTACTCATGGTCCAGTTTATAGCGTTAACGAAGGTAACTATTGGCAATGGGATGAGTCAATTAGGGAGTATATCCGTTATGTTCATCGCCACGAAGGTTATACGGCTCGTTACAGTGGGGCGTTGGTAGGAGATATTCACCGTATTTTGTTACAAGGTGGAGTATTTCTCTATCCTGGTACAACCAATAATCCTAACGGTAAAATACGCTTACTTTATGAGTCTGCTCCTTTGTCAATGTTGATTGAACAAGCTGGAGGAAAAGCCAGTACTGGAACACAAAGATTATTAGATGTTGTACCAGATAAGTTACACGCTCGCAGTCCTCTAGTTATAGGTAGTACAGAGGATGTGGAGTTAGTAGAGTCTTTTATTCAAGATTGGAGAAGGAGACAAACTGATATAGGAACAAAAGAGACAGATACTCAGAAAAACCAAGAGCCAGAGAGGGTGGCTAAGGTATAAAGTCATGCTAGTAAGCTGGTCTTAATTCTAATTGCACGGGTTTTGGTGTGCCGTAGAAGGCGGACGGGGAACAAAGATTATAGCAATCGAAGGAATGGTTAGGAAGCATAAACCCTGTAAAGGGTAATGGTAAGCAAGCGGATAGATGAAACTTTATTTTTTGTTATTTTCCCCTGCTATAAAGCTTTTTTACGAGACTTAAAATTGTGCCAATTAAATGTATATCAGCCTAATAATGAACCCTCATCAGCTATTGACGAACAACGAATAGGAGTAAATAAACATGGTAGTTTCTAAACCAATTTTTGAGATTGAAAATACCTATGGTCAAAGTATCTGGATGGATAATCTGAGTCGAGATATTATTGAGTCTGGAGAACTTAAAGAATTAATTACCAATAGAGGAATTTGTGGGATCACTTCCAATCCTGCAATTTTTGAAAAAGCGATCGCTGGTAATCAGATTTACGATGCAGATATCGAAGCAGGAATTAAGGCTGGTAAATCTGTAGATGAAATATATGAAGATTTAGTATTTACTGATATTCGTAATGCTTGCGATATTTTCTTACCTGTCTATGAACAAACCAACGGTTTAGACGGTTATGTAAGTATTGAAGTACCTCCTACTATTGCTAAAGATACTGCAACGACAATTTCCGAAGCTCGTCGTTACTATGATGCGATTGATCGCCCTAATGTGATGATTAAAATCCCTGGTACTCCTGAAGGTTTACCAGCAGTAGAAGCAACTATTGCAGCAGGAATTAATGTTAATGTTACTTTACTATTCTCTGTAGAAAGCTATGTAGAAACAGCTTGGGCTTATATTCGCGGTTTAGAAAAACTCGCGGAAGCAGGAGGAGATGTTAGTAAAATCTCTTCGGTTGCCAGTTTCTTCCTCAGTCGTATTGATACTAATATGGATAATCGCCTCGACGCTAAAATGGAAGCAGGGGGTAATGTTGAAAAACTGAGCGGTTTAAAAGGGAAAGTTGCGATCGCTAATGCCAAAATTGCTTACCAAAAATACAAAGAAATCTTTGGTAGTGACAGATGGCAAACCTTAGCCAATAAAGGAGCAAGAGTACAACGTTTATTGTGGGCTTCCACCAGTACAAAAAATCCTGAATACAGTGATGTAATGTATGTTGATGAACTAGTAGGGGCTGATACAGTTAATACTCTACCTCCCAACACTATTGAAGCTTGTGCCGATCACTGCGATCCTGCTAACCGCATCGAAAGCAACATTGATGCAGCTAATCAGGTTATGAGTAGTCTGAAACATGATGATGTTGCCATTGATATTAATGAAGTTATGGACGAACTACTAGAAGAAGGGATCGATAAATTCATCAAGCCCTTTGAATCATTAATGTCATCTCTCGAAGCCAAAGTTAAACAACTCGCCACTGTCTAAGACGGTGGTGTGAGAATTAGATTTAACTCAGTTTTAAGTTTTCGATCCCCCTTGCATATATATATCCTCCATCCCTGGGAGGACAAACTAAGGGGGATTGAATGTAGCTTTCTGATACTGATTTGCTTTGTCATAAGACAAGATTATCTCGCGATCCCCCCCTTAATCCCTCCTTGGGAAGAGGGGTAACGCAGAGAGTAAAATTACAAAGAGCGAATGCAACTCGGTATGAGATTTGAAAGATATAGCAATCGAATCATAGATAAGGACATCTCTTAATTCCTCTGCGCCTATCCCCCTTATTAAGGGGGGATCAAGGGGAGATTCGCCTGGAGCGTGAAATTATTTCCTATTGTCCTAACCGTTACTTCGACTGCTATAACTTCTAAGACAGGGAAAGGGGGAGAGACAAAAATAACATACACTCCAATCCCTATTCCCTATTCCCTATTCCCTATTCCCTAAAAACATGGTTGCAATACTAGAAAATCCCCTAAGAGTAGGTTTACAACAAGAAAGAACTGCCGAACCCTTGATTATGGTAATCTTTGGGGCATCAGGAGACTTAACCCAAAGAAAACTAATTCCTGCTATCTATAAACTCAAAAAAGAACGCCGACTACCTCCAGAAATAACTGTAGTGGGGGTTGCTCGTCGTGATTGGAGTCATGAGTATTTCCGTCAACATCTTAAAGAAGGTATTGAACAATTTAGCGATGGTATTGATTCAGAGGAACTATGGAACGACTTTCAAGAAGGTTTGTTCTATCACTCTGGCAACATGGATCAACCGGAAAGTTATGAGAAATTAAAGGAATTTTTAGCAGAATTAGACGGAAAAAGGGGAACAAGAGGTAACAGAGTATTTTATCTTTCTGTATCTCCCCGATTCTTTAAACCAGCCCTCAAACAGCTAGGTGCAGCAGGAATGTTAGCCGATCCTGTTAAGCACCGCATTGTAATTGAGAAGCCTTTTGGCAAAGATTTAGCTTCCGCCAAGTCTCTAAACCGTGTAGTGCAGAAAGTTTGTCAAGAACAGCAAGTCTATCGCATCGATCACTATCTCGGGAAAGAAACAGTACAAAATATTTTGGTATTTCGCTTTGGTAATGCCATTTTTGAACCCTTGTGGAATCGCCAATTTGTCGATCATGTTCAGATTACTGTGGCAGAAACAGTTGGTGTAGAAGAAAGGGCTGGTTATTACGAAACTTCTGGCGCATTACGAGATATGTTGCAAAATCACCTAATGCAGCTATTCGCTATTACTGCGATGGAAGCTCCCAATGCTTTGGATGCTGATAGTATCCGCAGTGAAAAAACTAAGGTACTGCAAGCAACTAATATTGCTGATGTCAGTAACTTAGAAAAATCTGCCATTAGGGGGCAATATAGTGCAGGTTGGATGAAAGGCAAGCCTGTACAAGGTTATCGGGAAGAAGACGGGGTTAATCCTGAGTCTCTTACTCCAACTTTTGTTGCTATGAAATTAATGATCGATAACTGGCGCTGGAAAGGTGTACCCTTTTACCTCCGTACAGGAAAACGGATGCCGAAAAAAGTTACCGAAATTTCGATTCATTTCAAAGAAGTACCTCTACTCATCTTCAAATCCGCAGCCCAACAAACAAACCCCAATATTCTTACTATGCGGATACAACCCAATGAGGGCATATCTTTAAACTTTGAAGCTAAGATGCCTGGTGCTGACTTACGGACTCGCACCGTTAATATGGACTTCAGTTATGGGTCATCTTTTGGTATGGCAACAGCAGATGCTTACCACCGCTTATTACTAGATTGTATGCTAGGAGATCAAACTCTCTTTACTCGTGCAGATGAAGTAGAAGAAGCTTGGCGGATTGTGACTCCCGTACTCAATGCTTGGGAGTCTCCCTACGATCCTAACTTAATCCCTCAGTATGAAGCAGGAACTTGGCAACCTACAGAAGCAGAATTTCTCCTCGAAAGAGAGGGCAGAAGTTGGCGCAGATTATAATCTTAGTTCAATCCTGGTCAGTAACAGTAGGAACTGACCACCAACTACTAACTACTAACTACTAACTACTGGCAAAATGGTTACTACAAAAGCATCACCTATTGTATCGCTTCAAACTCCCAAAGATGTTTCCATTGAAGAAATCGAAGCGGAATTGCGCTCGCTGTGGACTTCCGTTAGTGGGGACGAAGAAGGCGCAGCAGCCTCTAGAGCAACCACTTTTAGTCTGATTGTTTATGAACCTGATGGCACACAACAACTGTTAGCAGCATTAGGATTTTATACTGGGCCAATTGATGGCATTGTAGGACCCAGAAACGAAGCTGCAATTACTGCTGCTCAAAAAGCCTATGGGATGGAAGTTACAGGAAAAGCTAGCCCCGAATTATTATCGATACTACAAGCTAAGTTTGCTGAAGCTAAATCAGAAGATAGTGTCTCGACTGAAAATCAAACTCCTGCTATTCAATACTCTGCTGACTCCCAAGGGGCTGTAGCTGATGCGATTGCTGCTGCTCATCCCTGTCGAGTCATTGCTCTTGTACCCAGTTTAGGACAAGACGATGGAGTAAAAGCACAGGTATCTGCTTATTGTCCTGTTAATAAAAAGGACAAAGATAATATGATCTGTTGTGAGTATATTACTCTTAGTGGAACAGTAGAAGCCCTAGAAAGAATCGGGGGAATCATCACCGAACTTACTATCGGAGGCTTACCAAAGTTTGTTTGGTGGAAAGCGACTCCTGTTGCTGATAATCCTTTATTCAAACGTTTAGAAAGCTATTGTGATAGTATCATTTTTGATTCTAGTAGTTTTACTAATCCTGAATCAGACCTAGCTTGCGTTGCCAAAATGATTCAACAAGGAGTAATTTTAGCCGATCTTAACTGGCGCAGACTTGCACCTTGGCAAGAATTATCCGCTGAAGCTTTCGATCCTCCTGAAAGACGAGCCTATATCTATGAGATAGACAAAGTAACTATTGACTACGAAAAAGGTAATCAAACACAAGCTTTAATGTTCTTGGGATGGCTTGCTTCTCGTTTAAACTGGACTCCTACTGCATACGATAAAGAGGGTGGAGATTATGACATCTGTAGAGTTAAATTTAGTGACTCTCACAATCAAGAAATCACCGCAGAATTAGCAGCTATTCCTATTGCTGACTGGGGAGAAATCCCAGGAGACTTAATTAGCTTGCGTTTAAGTTCTACTAATCTGGATGCTGATTGCTGTACTGTCTTGTGTTCTAGCACTACTGGTTGTATGCGGATGGAAGCAGGAGGAGGCGCACAGTCTTGCTATATTCAGCAGGTTGCACCTTTATTCGACCAAAAAACCGAAGATTTACTCGGACAACAACTACAGCGTTGGGGTAGAGAGGTATTGTATGAAGAAAGTATGGCAGTAACAGTCAAAATATTAGAGTTAGGAAATCAATAGCAATACTTAACCCAAAACAGTCGCGAAACTCAAGTTTCGTGGCTAATACACAAAGTCTAATATAAACCACAGTTTAGTCCTCTTAAGAGGACTTTTTCTTTTAGCCAAGACATTAATTTCTTGGTGATGTAGAAATTATACTTATAGCTGATAGGTTAAAACCTACTGCTATACAGGCTCAGTCTGCCTACGCAGACTATAAAAATAAGCATACTATTGTTATCAGATTTGGTATAAGAAGGACAAAACCCAACCTATACCAAGAATTGTTGGGTTGCACTATGCTTTAACCAAACCTACCTTCGTTTCCAGTTACTTTTGATAAAGAGTATTAGCTGCAAGATTTGCGGAGTTAAATTTGGTATTGTTAGGCAAATTGACTGGGTTGAGACTGACGCAGAGCTTGCTTGAACGCTAAAATCTTGTGATAAGCAGTATTATTTCCTTGCTGTTTATATTGCTTCAGAGCAATCTCTAAATCCTCAAAAGCATTGTAATTTTGTCCCAATGTATGATGCAATATCGCTCGATTAACGTATGCTTTAGTCAAGTCAGGATTGAGTCTTATCACTTCGGTAAAGTCTTCAATAGCTGCTATATAATTGTTTTGCAGATGGTAAAGGCAGCCACGATTAAAGTAAGCAGTATAATTATCTGGCTCTAAATCGATCGCCTGATTAAAATTGGCAACTGCATTAGAATAATCTCCTAACATCCAATAAGTTACACCGCGATCGTTATAAATTAAGGTTTTTTGCTCCTCTTTGATTTCCTGGTGAGACATCATAGCTAGATTATAGTCTGCTATTGCTGCTGGATAATCTTTGAGGGCAAAATGGGCTAATCCCCGATTGTAAAAAGCTCGATAGTCGTGGCGATCGCTTTTAATGACTTTATTATATTGAGAAATTGCCTGTTTTGATTCCCCTAAACGATAATAGGCTAACCCCAAATTCAGATGAGCTTCTAAGTTATCTTGGTTATACTCAATTGCCATAGTGCAGTCTGATTCTGCATCTAGATACTGTTGTAGTTGTAAATTAACTAAACAGCGATCGCTATAAGCTGCACCAACTAAATCATCATTGAAGTTAATTACCTTAGTCAAGCCCATAAGAGCATCTTGATAGTTTTGTTGACGGATATTTTCCAAAGCGGAGTCGAATATATGCTGACTATTTCCATCAGATATAGCCGAAACTGGTGAACTGAAGCAGAAAGTTACAGCAAGAATTGACAACAAGCTACTTAAGAAGACTCGGCGCAAAAAGATCATACAGTTAAATTGAGAGTAGATAGTGAACCTAAAAGATTTACCTTTTCAGGCGTTGGTTTTTCATAGATGCCGAAACTACCTCAAAAAATCAATAGACAGCCTGTCAAACTTGTTTCATTTGTTAACTATTTCCCTAAAAACTTAATTTCAAAGCATTTACAGGAACATCATCCCAAGAATCAACTGTTCTCAGACGAGCAACCCACCCTTGTTGTTTTTGTGCTTCTGTTAAACTAGTTTGCCAATTGTGATGACAGTCTTTTGCAGCTTGTTCATCACAACAAGCAATACAAGAATAGACAATTCCGCAAGGATCGATTTGTTCATTTACCCAAATAGTCATAGTTATCAGTTATCAGTTATCAGTTATCAGTTATCAGTTATCAGTTATCATCAACCACCCCCAGTCATCCCAGTACCCCCCATCCTCTCAGGGGTATGATTTTAATAAAGTTGTCAATATTTACTCCAGTTAGAACGAGAAAATAGGGTTTTCTCCCCCTGCCTCCCCTGCTTCCTCTGCTCCCTCTGCCCATCTCAACCTTCAAATCTAAAAATCATACCCTTGAAAGCAGTCCCCAGTCCCCATAATCAGCAATTAGTCAGTAGTTTGATTGTAGATAATTATAAGTTGCTATGGGCAAAGCGATCGCTCAAAAATTGGGTAAATAGTTTATTTTTAGCACAAAGATGACGATTTACAGGATAAACTGCCCAAAGAAACACATCTGGTGGATTGTACTCAGGTAAAACAACTTGTAATTTACCAGTTTGTAATTCTTGTTCCACAATGAAACTCGGCAAAAGAGTAATTCCTAAACCCCGAACCGCCACATCTCTTAAAACTTCTCCATTATTAGAAGAGAAAACACCATGGATTGGAACTTTCCATTCTCGTTCTGAATTCCTCAGTAACCACTGACTATTAGTAGCTAAATAACCGTAGTGTAAACAAGAATGATTGGCTAATTGTTCTGGATGAGTGGGGATTCCTTTCGCTTCTAAATAACTAGGCGCAGCGCACAAAACTCTTTTAATCGGTGCTATGGGATTATTAACTAAATTGGGTGATTCTGTTTTTGCAGCAATCCTAATCACAAAATCATAACCTTCTCTGATAGGGTCAACAAATCTATCTTCTAGAATCAACTGAATTTTAATATCAGAATATTGAGCCATAAAATCTGCTACTAAAGAACCCAACTTGGATATCCCAAAAGACATGGGTGCATTAATTTTAAAAGTTCCTTTGGGTTGAGTATTGTTTTGTGATGCTTCTAACTCTGCTTCTTGTACATCTCCCAGGATGCTAAGACACCTTTCATAAAAAGCTTTACCAGTATCCGTCAGGGTAACTTGTCGTGTAGTTCTATATAACAGTTGCACCCCTAATTGTTTTTCTAAATTAATCACTAATTTATTAACTGCTGAACGAGATAGATTCATCTTTCTAGCTGCTGCTGCAAATCCACCTGCTTCCACAACTTTTGTAAAAGCTTGCATACTGTCAAATTTATCCATCATATTGTCGCTTTTAAAGAAACATTGTGTCTTTAAAATTGTATATTGTCTTCAAAATAGATTCAATATACAATATCAGTATCAACTTCAAAGCAACAAATTTTTTACCAATAACACCGTGACAAAACCTGTAATTGCAGATACTAAACCCCAATTAATGACTTTAAAACCAGGAAAATACTACTGGTGTAGTTGCGGTAGTTCCAGTAAGCAACCCTTTTGTGATGGTTCTCATCAAGGAACTTCTTTTACACCAATGGAATTTACAATTACTGAAGAAAAGAAAGTAGCTATGTGTTTGTGCAAAAATACTAAAAATTCGCCATTTTGTGATGGTAGTCACGCGAGTCTTTAATTCTTGGTAATTCGTTAGGGCTGGCGATCGCCATAAACCGAGATTTCTGGCATAAGTTATGGCTTTTAATGATGATTCACAACCAATACACAGATGAACGCAGACAAAGTTGATGATTAATAGACCTCTTACAAGAAGTCTAATAACTATCTTTTAATTTGGTATTTCGAGGAAAGATATCATGATTACAATTCGTCCTGCTAATGAAAGGGGTGCTGCTAACTTTGGTTGGCTCGATAGCAGACATAGTTTTTCTTTTGGTAGATATTACGACCCTAACTATATGGGTTTTGGGAATCTAAGAGTAATTAACGAAGACAAAGTAACCCCAAAACAAGGCTTTGCTAGCCATAGTCATCGAGATATGGAAATAATTTCCTATGTCATCGAAGGGGAATTAGAACACAAAGATAATATGGGGAATGGCTCGATTATTCGCCCTGGAGATGTGCAGCGAATGTCCGCAGGTACAGGTATTACCCACAGCGAATATAATCCTTCTAGTGATCATCCTGTTCACTTTTTGCAAATTTGGATTATTCCCGAACAAACAGGATTAAAACCCAGTTACGAGGAGAAAGCTTTTTCAGAAGCAGAAAAACAAGGCAAACTTCGGTTAGTTGGTTCACAAGATGGAAGAGATGGTTCTGTAACTATTCATCAAGATGTTAATCTTTACAGTACTATCCTAGATGTTGATCAAAAAGTGACTCACAATCTTGCTACAAACCGTTCTCTCTGGTTACAAGTAGTAAAAGGTGCAGTTAGTGTTAATGACCAATCTCTAAGTGCTGGTGATGGTGCTGCTATCTTTCTAGAAGAGAAGATTAACTTAAAAGGTCTAGCAGACAAGACAGAAGTTCTCTTATTTGATTTGGCTTCTTGAATCAAAGTAGCAACTAGCAACTAGCAACTAGCAAGTAGTTAATTTCCCAATCCCCACTTCCCCATTCCCCACTTCCCCATTCCCCCACTTCCCGACTTCCCCACTTCCCCACTTCCCCAATCCCCACTTCCCCATTCCCATTTTTCCCCAGAAAGCGTCACAATAAATAGTGAAATTTTAATACTACTCAACTATGGCTAGGGATTTACGGGGATTTATCAAAATCTTAGAAGAGAGAGGACAACTACGACGGATTAATGCTTTAGTAGATGGGGACTTAGAAATTGCGGAAATTTCTAACCGAATGCTACAAGCAGGGGGGCCTGGTTTATTATTTGAGAATGTTAAAGGTTCGCCCTTTCCTGTAGCAGTGAACCTTATGGGTACAGTAGAAAGAATCTGCTGGGCGATGAATATGCAGCAACCAGAGGAGTTAGAAGACTTGGGGCGCAAATTGGCAATGCTGCAACAACCCAAACCACCTAAAAAAGTATCTCAAGCTATAGATTTTGGCAAAGTCTTATTTGATGTGGTTAAAGCTAAACCAGGAAGAGACTTTTTCCCTCCCTGTCAGCAGGTAGTTATTGAGGATTCAGATTTAGACTTAAACACAATTCCCATGATTCGCCCCTATATTGGGGATGCAGGAAAAATTATCACTCTGGGATTGGTAATTACTAAAGATGTAGAAACAGGTACGCCCAATGTAGGGGTATATCGCTTACAGTTGCAATCTAAAACTACCATGACGGTTCACTGGTTATCTGTTAGAGGTGGTGCAAGACACTTAAGGAAAGCAGCAGAAGCAGGGAAAAAACTGGAAGTTGCGATCGCCCTTGGAGTGGATCCATTAATTATTATGGCAGCAGCTACCCCTATTCCTGTAGATTTATCAGAATGGTTATTTGCAGGTTTATATGGTGGTAGTGGGGTAAAACTCGCCAAATGTAAAACCCTCGATCTAGAAGTACCAGCAGATTCAGAATTTGTCTTAGAAGGAACCATTACCCCAGGGGAAGTATTACCCGATGGTCCATTCGGAGATCATATGGGCTACTATGGCGGTGTGGAAGATTCTCCCCTAGTGCGTTTCCACTGCATGACCCATCGCAAAGACCCAATTTATCTTACTACTTTTAGCGGTCGCCCCCCCAAAGAAGAAGCGATGATGGCGATCGCACTTAACCGCATCTATACCCCAATTCTCCGTCAACAAGTCTCGGAAATTGTAGATTTCTTCCTCCCTATGGAAGCATTAAGTTACAAAGCAGCTATTATCTCTATTGATAAAGCTTATCCTGGTCAAGCCAGACGTGCAGCCTTGGCTTTTTGGAGCGCGCTACCCCAATTTACTTACACCAAGTTTGTCATTGTGGTGGACAAAGATATTAATATCCGCGATCCGCGTCAGGTAGTTTGGGCAATTTCTTCTAAAGTCGATCCTTCTCGTGATGTGTTTATTCTCCCTGATACTCCCTTTGATACCCTTGATTTTGCCAGTGCCAAAATAGGTTTAGGTGGGCGCATGGGAATTGATGCAACTACTAAAATACACCCTGAAACTAACCACGAATGGGGTAAACCTTTAGAATCGGATCCTGATACTGCTGATATGGTATCAAGACGTTGGGCGGAATATGGTTTAGGGGATATTCATTTGTCTGAAGTTGATGCCAATTTGTTTGGTTATGACATGAAGTAAAAATTTTAAGTTTTAGCCCCCCAACACTGAAATTTTGATAAGGTGGGCAATACCCACCCTACTACTAAAAATTATCAGACTCAGGTCTTACAGTAGAGCCACCAGACTTATTCAGGAACAAGTTACCCATAGAATCATTTTGATAAATACAGTTAATCTTGGGTGAACCTTCTAAAACTCCTGTAAAGCCAAAAGTATTCATTCTCCTTTTACAGTCTCTCACTTGTTCTGATGTTACTAAATTTTGCTTTTCTAGTAATGACCAATTATTTTGACGCAATACACAACCAGGTTCCATTACAGGTTGAGTTACAAACACATTAAAGGGGTTCAATGTTAGGTATACTCGCATATTAGAGACGATCGCGCTAGCCCCAAATTGTTGACATAGTTCTGCATTAGGTGCTTGTTGGTCAATTTCAAACCGAGAGTCAACGGTATCTAAATTGGAATTATTGCTAAAGTTGAGGGCAATACCCACTACCACACCTAAAATAAATACACTGGCTAAAATAGCTGCTTTTGCCACATCAATAGGACTTTTTCCACCACCACCAGGGGGTGCAGACTTTCGAGAGGAAGAACCATTATAGCGATCATAATCGTATCTATTTCTGGGTGCCATAGATTTAGAAGTAAGGTAACGATGAGGGATGAATGATGAGCAAATAATGGACGAGATCTTATAGTCGGGTGATATTTCCTTATCCTTTATCCTTTATCTTTTATCCCTTTTATGATTGTAAAGAAAAAATGTTTAACTTTAATGGTATATCGATTAGACTGGTAGTCTTCAAAAAGCGATTAAGGAATTTTTTTCATGGAACACGTTACTTCTAGCTTAATGTTAAAACGCCCTATTACTGTCAAGGCGATCGTTACTTCCCGTTGGAAAGAAGAAGTACAGCAACAACTTCAAAGCCAAATTTCCCAACTAGATCAACAGTTACAGCAGTTAGAGATGCAGGGAAAAAGAACTGTAGAGGAAATTCAAAAACAAACCAAAAACCCTTCTAGCCCTCAAACAGCAAAACAAATTGAGAATATTCAAACTCAGGTTAATCAAAAGAAAAGTGAACTTCTCAACAAGAAAAATCAGTTTCTGCAACAGCTACAACAAGTACAACTGTTAGAACTAGATCAAGAAGTTGTCCAAGCCCAAATGGAAAGCTTTTTCCGAGTCGAGAAGGGGGATAATCTGGTTAAAAAACTCAATGTAGAAATTGTCCTCAGAGATGGTGTAATAGAGGACATTCGTGGCGAAATATAAATAGATCGCAAACATTAGGGGAAAAGGGCTTCGTCAGGAGCAGGGATAAAGGGAGAAATTCTCCGACGCGCTGCGACTTCCGCCCCTTTCCTGCTTCGGAAACTCCCTCTATTTACTACAATCTATATCTAAAGATTGCATCACACGGCAGACACCCTATTAGTTAAGACTTCAATTTTATCTTGTAATGCTGCTTGAGAAATAATCCCTGAGATACGGTGAATTACTTCTCCATTTTGGAAGATTAAGATCGTAGGAATTGCCTCAATACCGTAATTAGTAGCTAGGGTTCCATGGTCGTCAATATTTACTTTGGCTACTTTTGCTACCCCTTCCAATTCTGTTGCTAGGTTTTCAATTATCGGGTTCATAACCCGACAAGGACCACACCAAGCAGCCCAAAAATCAACTACAACTGGAATATCACTTTTAATCACTTCTGTTTCAAACTTGTCCGTGCTGAGAGTGATGTATTTAACTTGATCTGACATAGTGCATTCTCCTGTGAGATTTAAAGTTAACTAACTTTAAGCATTGACAGTAATACTTTTGATGGCTGTAATAATTTCTGTGGGATCAAGTCTCTGAGTATAGTCGGGGTTGACAAAGCTATGAGTAATCTTGCCATCGGGTGCAACTATATAGGTGGCTGGTATTGGTAACTCAAAAGTTTCATCGCCGTTATAAGCAGGTAGATCAATACCAAATTGCTCGTAAATTGGTCTTAATTCTTCAGGAAGGGTAAAAACTAAGCCAAATTGTTTAGCTATCTGGTTTCCTTGATCGCTTAAGACTTCAAATGTTAGTTCATTTTTTTCGCTAGTGGAGAGGGAATTATCAGGAGTTTCAGGGGAAATCGCCACTAGAGTAGCTCCTTTAGCTTCAATTTCGGGTAAAGATTTTTGTAAGGCTCTTAATTCTAAGTTGCAGTAGGGACACCAACCACCACGATAAAAGGAAATTACTACTGCACCTTTTTCTAATAGAGATTGTATGTTTATATTTTTTCCTACCGCGTTGGGTAGGGTAAAGTAGGGTACTTGATCCCCCACATTCAGACTTTGTTCGGCAATTTTGGAGTTAATTAAATCTGTTGTAGCTTTTGCCATTACCTCTTTAATTTCTTCTGGTTGATTGCTGCGGAATTTATTACGAACATCAGTTAATTGTTCAGTTAAGTTCATCTTGATTTCCTTTTTTGAATGAATGTTCTAGTAAAGAGTCAAAAAAATTCCCTTAGTCTAATACCGACACAATAACATTGACGATATTATTCAAGGTATCGCGATCGCGGTTAACTTTGGCAATAACTTGTAAGCCTTGCAGACTGGAAGTCAAATACTGAGCAATACTATTTATATCGCGATCGCTCCTTATCTCTCCTTTGGCTTGAGCCTTACTCAGAGCGTGTTTAAAAGCATTAGCAACTTGGCGAAAATTGGTATCAACTTGATTTTGTGTCTCCCTATCATGGGGACAGAGTTCGATCGCCGTATTGGTAATTAAACAACCATAATAGTGATTATTTTTGACTGTTTGTGCCACTACATTCCGAAACAAATCAATAATACTCTGTTTTGAGGCATCATCGCTTTTGAGGGAAGCGATTATATTTTTCATTACTGTTTGTTCGTAATGAGCCATCGCAGATAAAAACAGAGAGCGTTTATCCCCAAAAGTGTCGTAGAGACTCCCTCGGTTAATCCCCATACTTTCCACTAATTTTTGCATCGATGTCCCTTCATAGCCATAACGCCAGAAAGTTATCATTGCTTTGCCTAATACTTCTTCTTTATCAAACTCTTTCTTTCTTGCCATTGCCTCCTGCTTTTTTACTCTAGAAACACTATAACATTTTTTAGAATGATTGTTCAAATATTTTCCTTGGTAAAGGATGAGGAATAAAGGATTAAGGACATCAGAACAGTAATCAGTAATCAGTAAACAGTAATCAACAACTAACTACTAACCACGCTCCTACTAACCACTAACTCGTGTTATTGATATTTTTAGGGGATACATAGGGAACTATGAAGTAGTGATAAAACTCTTAATTAAAGAGTTACCAATAAATTAAGCAGACTTATAACAATATTAATAATGGCTTCTTCTTTCAGTCGATTACTAGGGATTCTGTTTCTAATGGCTTGTTTTGCTGCTTTAATGAATCCCCCTCCATACATCGTAATTGGTACGGTTTTTCTGCTAATGGGTCTAATACTATTACCATCAACCAATCAACTGACTCAAAAGCGATTTAATTGGAAAATCAGTCCTCAGACAAAATCAATCATTGTTTTAGTGGGTTGCATCTTAATTTATCTAGTTGTACCGCAAATAGACCCAGAACCATCTCCTTATAATACTCGTTCGATAAACTCCAAAGAGTTATCGAGTAGGCTAAAGTGATCAGGTTTAAGCGATCGCTTATTTATAGGCGATCGCATTCTGAAAATCCAGATAATTTATCTTCAATATGACTTCTTAATTGACTGACTGTAACTGTTCCTTGATAGTCAAATGTTTTATCTGATGGAAAGTCTTGTAAGATTTCATGAGCAGTACGATACATTTTGCTGGCTCTATTGCTATCAGCTTCGCTGGTATAAACTGAGGCTAATTCTAGATAAGCTATAATCGAAGATGGTTCAAGATAAATTATTCTTTTGAGTAATTCTTTAGCTTTTTTCAGGTTGTTTTGCGATTTAGCAATTTGTGCTAAAAGATATATAGAAGGAACAAATATAGAATCTATTTTTAGTACTTGTTGGCAATATTGTTCTGCTTGTTCTATGTTGCCTTGATTAGTATGAGCTTGAGCCATGATGTAATATATAAGATGCTCATTGGATTGTTGTTGAATAATTTGTTGTCCTTGTGCAATAACTTGATTATATTTACCTGCTGCTAATAAGTTTTCTAAGTCCCGTAATAAAATGCGATCATCACTGTTATTATTACTAGATGGTGAAGTAGTTTGAATTTGATTTTTTTGAGAGGAGCAAGTAGGGCTATCTGAGTAATTTTTATTTAAAATATTTTGAGGATAAGCTATAGCAGATTGTAAAGGATTATTTTCTTGTAAGCTTATCCCAACAGATTGATAATTTAGATTGTTTTGAGGTAAGGGTAAAAAATCATCTCTTGTGCCCTTGGCTAATCTTTGATAAATAATTGATTCAGGAAAGCTTAAAGTTTTAAATCCCTTTAAAGAAACTCCTTGTAATTCTGCATGACCAGTCATAAAATATCCTTCAGGATTTAAAGCGGAATAGAATTTGTTTACTCCTTTAGTAATAGAGTGTTTTTCAAAATAAATAAAGACGTTACGACAAATAATCAAGTCTATGCCATAACAAGGAGCAGGAAGTATTTTATCTTGGACTATATTATCTTGCCAAAATGTAACCATCTTTTGAATATGAGTATTAATTTGCCATCCTTTTTTAGTGGTAGTAAAGTAATCTTTTTTTAAGGATGAGTCACTCAGACGAAAAGACCAATCTTGATAAATTCCGATTTTAGCTTTGTCAAGAAAATCTTGATTAATATCTGTGCCAATAATAGTAATATTCCATTGAAGGATATCAGGAATTATTTTGTGAAGTAAAATAGCCAAGGAGTAAGGTTCTTGTCCCATTGAACATCCTGAACTCCAGATTTTTAGACTAAGAGCGAGAGCTTGTTTGTTTTTGTAAGCTTGTCTTTTGCTAGCAATTAATTGAGGAATAATAGTTTTTTCTAATAAGTTAAATTGTCCGCGATCGCGAAAAAAGAAACTTTCTCCATTAGTAATAATAGTAGCTAATGTCTGCCATTCTTTTTCTGCTTTATATTTTTGTTGGAGAGAAATATCACCAGATTTACTGTCAATAATATGTCTTAATAGATTATAATAATCCCAGGAATTTGAGAGGTTTAATATTTTAATTCTTTTTTGAATAATATCTTCTAAAGTAGCATAATATTTGGGTTTAATATGAAATCCAATCTGCTGAGATATCAGACTGATTAACTTCTCACATAAAAGTTGATTCATCTTGAATAATTGATAATTACTTCTCTGTAAAATACTACAAATAATTTATTCTTTGGAAGCGCGAGAATGAAACTTATTGAAATCAAGGAAAATTATTTATTTTATTGTTATAACCAACTAATTCCATCAAGGCATAAGCAATTTCTTGTAAAGGTAAAATTTGCTGTACTATTCCTAATTTAATGGCTTCTTTTGGCATTCCAAAAATAATACTAGTAGCTTCATCTTGAGCAATTGTCATTCCTCCTATGTGGTAAATCTTTTCCATTCCTAAAACTCCGTCTTTTCCCATTCCTGTTAACAAAATAGCGATCGCTTGTTTTCCGTAAAATTGAGCAATAGAGGTAAAACTAATAGTGACAGAAGGACGATGACTATTAATTGGTGGAGCATCAGAATAAATAAATTTTCCTTTAAAATCTAATTCTAGATGATATTGTTCTGGAGCAAAATAGACGATTCCTGGTAATGGCTTTTCCCCCCTTTCTGCTACTTTAATATTGAGGCTACAGTCTGCATCAAGCCAGTCTATAAAACTATTTAAAAACCCATCAGTAATGTGTTGAATACAAACTATGGGTAAGGGAAAATCAGCAGGTAATTTTTTCAAAATAGTTTGCAGTGCTTTAGGACCTCCTGTAGAAACACCAATAGTTACAATTTTGTATTTTTGCTTGGAGAATATATCATTAGTAAAATTAAAATTACTAGGAATCTGATGAGTAATTTTAGTGGAAGATAAAGATTTATTTCTTTTGGAGAAAACTTTAACTCCCGATAACAGCTTGATTTTTTGTACTAAAGCTTGCTGCTGTTTTTCATAATCCTGAATAAATCCTGTTTTGGGTTTCGGAAAAACATCTAAAACTCCTGCTTCTATCAATTGTTCAATTTTGGTACTATCTTTATTAGTTACTAGGTCACTAATTACTAAAATGGGTATGGGATATACAGCCATTAATTGTTGACTAAATTCCAAACCATCCATTTTACTCATAAGTAAATCAGTACAAACTAGATCTGGTTTTAAGATAGGAATTTGCCTTAAAGCAATCACACCATTGCTAGCTGTACCGACAATTTGTATTTCTGGAGAATTATTTAATACCCGTTGCAAAATTGTTAAAGCAACGGGAGAATCTTCTACTAAAAAAACTTTAATTGGAATTGATGGCATTCTAAAAAGATGAACTTGATTGCTTTGACTTATACCGTTTTGCCAAAGTAGTAAGAGAGAGGAAATTTATAGGGGTTCTCATGTAAATGAGGTAAAGTCTGAAACCCTGGTTGAAAGTTAATTGTTAGTTGTTAGTTGGAGCGTTGTTAGTTGGGTAGGGTTGGCAAATCTAAGAGTAAAGAATTTAGCCGAAAGATAACCGATGCACCGGCTTACGATTGTTAATTGCGCTCTTGTGGTGTACCTCATAAATGGCGAAAATTGCTATAAGTGTAGGTTGGGTAGCGCGAAAGTGCGGTCTTGGTGGTTTCCCCACCGAAGCACCTTTCGGGTATAAGAGGGACGAAACCCAACAGATATCTACAAGGTTTTGTTGGGTTTTACATAGGGCTATTTCATTCTTATCCTAGTTAACCAAGAAATGAATTTGACGAGCGCGGGAAGTCCGCTTCAGAACACAGCAATTCAACTCTATATACAGAAGATAAAGCCTATAAAGCGGACTTCTACCCCCGCGCCGTAAGACGGCGCACGTTCGTAGCGCGAGTTGGCTTACATTTAAAGTCCATCTTATAGGACTTATAGTATCAGACAGAAAATTTATTTTCTGGAAGCGCGAGAATGAAATGACCCTGGGTTTTGCAGTCTGAGTTTAACCTAACCGACTAAGTCATCAGCCATTAGTTACTTGTTAAACTTTCTTACTAGCCAAAACTTTGATCTTAGTAATTAACATTTTGGTGAGCTTTTCGTAATCAGTAGATGTACCTGTATTGGGTTTAGGAAAAAAGTCTAAAGCTCCAGCTTCCATTAAGTTGTAGATATTATCTACATCAGAAGGATGTACCGCATTACTGATAACCAAAATTGGTCGGGGATATTTTGCCATAACCTCTTTGGTAAAGGCTAACCCATTCATTCCAGGCATTTCCAAATCCGTGCAAATCACATCAGGATTAGTACTACCAATCATCTGGAGAGCTTGAATACCATCGGTTGCTGTCCCTACTACTTCTGCTTCAGTAGAGGAATTGATTAATCGTTTTAAAATTTCTAAAGCTACAGGGGAGTCTTCTACTAAAGCTACTTTGATTTTAGACATAACTAAATTAACCTCTTAAGAGTATTGAGTAACAGATTTTGATCGAAATCGCCCTTGGTAATATAGGCGTTAGCTCCTGCTTCTGCGCCTCTGCGTTTATCGTCTTCTTTAGCAAGAGTAGTTACGAGAATGATTGGCAATTCTTCGTATTCGGGATACTCTCGAATGCGAGCCGTCATTTCTAACCCTGAAAGGTTAGGCATTTCGACATCGGAGACTACGACATCAAAGGCTTTACCTGCTCGTATGGTTTTAAAGCCTTCTAGTCCGTCCACCGCAACCGTGACATCGTAACCTGCTGCTTCTAGAATCCGCTTAACTTGAGTGCGTATTGGCAGGGAATCTTCTACGAGCAAGACTTTGGGCTTAACTACGGCTTTGGTTAGCAGTTGAGAGGGTTCACTAGCAAAGCCAGTTTTTTGAGTAGCAGTGAGCATTAAATCTCTGGGATTTAGCACCATGCAAACATCACCACCACTGAGGATTGTTGCGCCAGAAATATTGGGAATTTTTTGGAGTAGTTTACTTTGAGGTTTGAGGATTATATTTTGCTGGTCGAAAAATTGGTCAACAAATATCCCTAAACGCTCTGAACCAACTTTTAAGATGACACAGGGTATTTTTTGTTTTACAAGAGAGTCATCTGGTTTAGAAGGTAGCTTTAATAAATCTGCTAACCAAACTACAGAAAGCGGTTCATTGTTCCAAGAGATAGTAGGTTTTCCTTCCAGTTGAAAGATATCGGTTTTAGCAACCAAAATCATTTTGTCGAGGAAATCAATGGGTAAAGCATAAGGAGTCTTATTGACTTCGATGAGAAGAACTTGAATTGTACTGAGACTGGTGGGTAAGGTAATTTGAAACTTACAACCTTGTCCTGGGATAGACTCGACTTGAATTGAACCTTTGAGACGTTCTACATTAGCACGAACTACATCTAAACCTACTCCTCGCCCTGAAATTTCACTTACTTTGGTACTGGTGGAAAACCCTGGAGCAAAAATTAGAGACTGAATTTGATTCTGGTTCATGCTCTCTAATTCCGTTTCGGTGTAAGCGCAGCGACGTAAAGCAGTAGCTTTAATTTTGGCTACATCTAAACCCTTGCCATCGTCTATAGTTTCGATAACAATGTTATTACCGTTTTGATAGCCTCTCAGGATAAGACTCGCAGTGGGGGATTTGTCTGTTAAGGCTCGTTCTTCAGAAGTTTCTAAACCATGATCGATCGCGTTACGAATAATATGGGTTAAGGGGTCTTTGATTTCTTGTAAAATTCTTTTGTCAACCGCAGTATCTCCACCCTCTATCTGGAAATCAATCTTTTTCTGGAGTTGTTTACCCAAGTCTCGCACCATGCGAGGAAACAAGTTAAAGATATGGGATAGGGGTACAAGTCGTAGATTGCGAATTCCTGATTCTAAATCATTAGTAACAGATTCTAAGCGTGCATTGTCTTCTACTACAACAGCTTGTAGCTTATTAACAAAGTCTCCTAGGTTTTCTAAATACTGCTGATTAATCTGTTCAAATTGTTGTAAGGCTGCGATTTCTTCTGAAGTTAGCTTAGGCTCTAATTCTTGAAATCTCAGTTGATTGAGAAATAAATTACGACTCCAATCTTCCCAAAGCTCGGTAATCTGGGAAATATCGTCACTACGGCGAGCTAAACGCATTTGAGTGGCTAATAGCTCCCCTGATTGAGCCATCAGACTGTCTAACTTGTTAAAGTCAACTCTAACGGTTTCAATTTGATGTTCTTCAGTTTGAGCTTGATAAGAGGGTGCTGTTTCTCTGTTGAAGATTGGGCTTACTTCTTCTTCACCCCCTGCTTCCTCTGCTCCCCCTGCTTCCTCTGCTTCCTCTGCTTCCTCTGCTCCCATCATTTGGGCTACCACATCAAAAATGCTAACGCCAGAGGATTCACCTGTTACAGCTTCACGGGCAATTTTTTTGACTGCGTCTATTCCATGGTACAGGCGATCGCATAAATTTTCGGAAACTAGACCTTGACTTTCTTTGACTTCGTTTAACAAGTCTTCCATTTGATGGACTAGCATTTCTGCTTCTTCCACCCCTAGCATTCGAGAGTCACCTTTGAGAGAATGAGTAGCTCTTAATAACTCGTCTAATTTGCCTTGGTCTGAGGGATGTTTTTCGAGGTGTAGCAGACCACTTTCAATTTTTTCGATGTGATCGCTGCTAGCTATTTTATATAGTTCTCGGAGTTCGTCATCTTCGATGAACATAATTTTGAATTGATAGATTGATAAATATTGCTACTTGCTACTTTTTTAAACAGAGGCTTTGAGTTTTTCCGCGCTCTTGGAGAGTTCTTTGGTTGCACTTTGTACTTGATTAATACCAGCAGCATTTTCTTTTGCACCAAGGTTAATAGCATTCATTGCGGAAACTACTTGCTGTACTGCTACTGCTTGCTGTTTGGAACTCATGGAAATCTGTTGACTGTTGAGGAAGACGTTATTAACAGCATCAGCAATTTCTTGGAATACTATAACAGTGCTTTCGGCTAATTTAATTCCTTCAATAGCTTGTTTATTTCCTTGGTCAGTCACCATGACAGTACTGTTAATTGAGGCTTGGATGTTTTCCACTAATAGATTAATTTTCTCAGCGGATTTTTTAGTCTGGTCTGCTAACTTACGAATTTCTCCAGCTACTACGGTAAAACCTTTACCCTGTTCTCCTGCTCTTGCTGCTTCTACTGCTGCATTGAGAGCTAACATATTAGTCTGGTTGGCAACATCTGCTACTAGATCAGAAATAGTCGAGATTTTTCCTGTTTGCTCACTGAGACGAATAATTTGGTCTGCGATCGCACTAACTTGATTTTGGATATTTCCAATCCCTTCCATAGTCTGATTTACAGAGGCTTTACCAGTTTCCGATAGTTCTAAGGCTTGACGCGCCCCTTGAGTCGAAACATCCGCTTGTTGAGCAGTTTGTCTAGTAGTAGCTCCCAATTCTTCTACTGTGGTGGTGGTTTCATTAACAGAACTTGCTTGTTCAGAAATTGTCCTTTCTTGCTCTGTGATAGTGGCTGCAATTTGATTGGAAGTAGTTGCTACTTGATTTACTGTTTCATTGACTTGAGCAGAAATTACCGAAGCAACCCATAAACCAAGAGCTATCGAAGCTCCAGCCGTTAAAAAAGCACCCGAGATAGCAAACCAAGTAATATTATTTAATAACTTATATTCTTGTTCTTGTCTGGCTTGGCGGTTGGCTTCTTCTATAGCGACAAATTCTGTTAGTAATTTATCTAGTTGAGATACTAACTGATTGTCTCCTCCTTGCTGCCAAATTGCGATCGCTTCTTCCTTTTTACCTTGACTGACCAAACTGATCAAGCGATCGTTATATTCAATAGCATTATTTCCTAACTGCTTAATTTTTTCAAAAATAGCTATGGCTTCAGAGTCTTCAAGCAATTTCTGTTGTTCAACTACTTCTTCTGCAAAAAGCTCTTTGTATTGGTTAAATTCCTGAAGAGAAGTTTCATTTTGAGCAAAAATATAGCCCCTTGCTGCATTTTTAATACTTGCGATATGAAAAGCCGTAGTTTGGCCATTTTCTAAGACTGTACTAAATTTGCTGATTTTTTGTAAGTCTTGTTTAGCTCTAGTCACATTATTAGCAACTAATGCCGTAACAAATAAAGAAAGAGTGATAGGGATACCATACCCTAGCAAAATACGATTTTTCAGTCTCATATTCTCAAACATAGTTTTTCTCCGTCTGAATTAATTAAATAAAAAATAAACTTGTTGCTGTTTAAATATTTTGATTAACTAGTAAGCGATCCTCTGCCATAATTCTGACTAAATCGATTCTGGTGAGCATAGTGCTTTTGTAAGGAGCAGTCCCTTTGAGATAGGGTTTAATGCTAGAAGCAACTGCTATAGGAGTAGAAGAAAATTGCTCTTGATCCAGATACAGCACATCAAAAATTTCATCAACTACAATACCTGCCTTGATATCGTCTATTTCAACAACTATGGCTTGCTTGTGGTTATCTCGATTTCCCGTTTCCAGTTGCAGAATTGGACGCAAATCTACTAGAGTAACAATTTGTCCTCTGAGGTTGATATTGCCCACAATATAGTCGGGACAGCAAGGAATTGGCGTTATATGGGGAATGTCAATCAATTCCTTGACGATTTCTAGATCAAAAGCAAAATATTCTTCTCCCAAGCTAAACACCGTCAGAGGTAATGTAACAGTAGCAGACAAGTCTTCTAGGGACTTTCTTAGCCCCTCTGCTCTTTGACGAAAAATCCTTTTGTCTTTAGTAGTAGCTTGAGGAGAATACAACTCATAAAAGTTTCTGAGAATTTTCTCTGGTTGTAAAGTTTCTGAGTCGATTTCTGCTTCTGGCTCTACTTCTGTTCCCCAAGCCAGCATCGCCACTTCATTGGGATGACGAATTAAGGCTTCGGAATTGAGCAAAATAATTGTCTTGTCTGCTACTGTAGCGATACCAGAAATAAAAGCAGTATTAATATGCTTCTCTCGACCATAGTCTGGCTCTGTTTCAATAAAGGTATTGGGAATTGTTTGTACATCTAAAACTTCATTGATGACAATTCCCACTTGAATCATGTGCCATTCTATGACAATGACACTATCACTGGGAGTACATTCTTGAATGGGTTGTCCCAGTCTGCGGTCTAAGTGCATTATCGGTAAAATTGTGCCTCTTAAATTGAGAATACCGATAATGTCTGGGGGAGCTTCAGGAATAGGACTGATTTCTGGTAGCTGAAAAATCTCTTTTACTAGAGAAGTTTCAATACCGTATAACAGGTCGTGTAACCGAAAGATGAGATAGGACTTTTCTTTCATGTACTTAGGCAAAATTAATTAGATAGTTAGGATAGGGAATAGGCAATAGGCAAGTAGGGGAACTAGGGGGAGACTGGGAAGTAATACTTAATACTTAATACTTATTACTTATTACTTATTACTTATTACTTATTACTTATTACTTATTACTTCATCATCCTTCATCCTTCATCCTTCACTACTTACTATTTGTGGGAGAAACAACATATTTCTGTATGGTGGCTAATAGTTGTTCTTGATTTACTGGTTTGGTGAGATATTCTGTAGAGCCAGCAAATTTCCCTTTGAATTTATCTAACATTCCATCTTTAGCCGTCAGCATAATAATAGGTAGGTGGGTAAAATACTTAATTTTGCGGATAGTACGACAGAGTTCTAGTCCATCAATATCAGGCATAGTGA
This sequence comes from Xenococcaceae cyanobacterium MO_167.B27, assembly GCA_030065935.1. Classification (GTDB taxonomy): domain Bacteria; phylum Cyanobacteriota; class Cyanobacteriia; order Cyanobacteriales; family Xenococcaceae; genus JASJCP01. The sequence goes on along the minus strand of JASJCP010000006.1, from coordinate 19,440 downwards.
CATCGAGTAAAGCTAACCTTATAGTGTCTTTGTTGGCGTTTAATACTTTTAGTGCATCCATGCCGTTTGTTGCTAAAAGTAGATTATAGCGATCGCTTAAGGCTCGCTTAATCATGGCTTGAACTATGGGGCTATCATCCACACTAAGAATAGTTTGTAGTTTAGAATCAATAACTTGAGGTTGAGGTTTAGAAACTGCTTTTGAGACAGTAGGCTTGGGTTGAGGCTCTTTGCCAAAATTGATCCAGCCTTGTTTTACCCAACGATAGTAATCTTGAGCTAATGTTAGAGGGTCTTGATTGGTGGCTTCGGCTATTTCAGCCAGTGATCGCTTGCCATCAATCCATTTTTGACAGTGCTGACTTACAGTAATACTAGATATCTTACTCAAGCCTTCAGAAGCTAACCGAGGCACATCTCTTGCAGAATTAATAACTGGAAGCAATTTACTCCACTCTAGTTTTCTTTCTGCTAATTTCAAAGACAATTCAGTCCAAGGTCTTCCTTCACAAGATAAATCAAATTTGAGTTCAGGACGAGGGCTTATTGAGCCACCATAAGGTAAAACTTGCTCTAAAGTTTGAATAATATCTTGAGTCAAAACCTCTTCAATTTGGTGAGGTTTAAGTAATCTATATTTTTTAAAAAAGTCAAATAATTCTTCAAAAGATGTTTGATCTAAAATTTTGCTAGCAGAAGTTTTTAAGGCAGCATTAATAACTGTAATATCCAGTTTTTGGGCGATTCTCTTCGCCAAAGCTTCTGGTGTGGTAAGCTCTGAAGAACCATAAACAATACGACCTTTTTTTAGAGCAATAATTTGAGAAAAGTTAGAATTTCCTGTATTAGTTGTGACATTAATTTGGAAAACTCCTTCTGAATCTTTCTGCTCTAACTCATACAAGACATTTTTGAAATTTTCAGCTTTAAAATCAATCATTTTATTTTTAGCTCTACTTTAATTCGTCACAAGTATTAAGTTGGAAATTAAAATAAGTTAGAATCTAAAATCAATAGAATAGACACAATAGTATTTAGAGAATTTTTTAAACACTGAGTACTAAACTAATTCAGTAATCAGGATTCAGTAATCAGGATTCAGTATTCAGTCATCGGGGTTCGGGTTACTACTAAATTGAGATTGGGTTTCTCACTGTTCTAATCATTCCCATAAAACAAATAAAAGGTTACATAATTCTTGCAAACTATGTATTATTTTAAATTTCAAAAATAATATTTAAAACCTAGTCAGCCTGAGTTTTTTAGTTAATTATTCTAGTAGCTGGACTTAAATGATGATGTATTCGTCCGTCGACCAAAATTCTAGTTCAACTAATTTGCTCAAAATCACCGCCCTGTTGCTAAAAATAGCCCCAAATCCCCAAATCCCCAAATCCCCATCTACCTTTTATGAGAATGAAACAGCCCTGCCCTAGGGGCTAGGGGGTGAAAACCTCAAATTTTTTTTCTTTTGATAATTTTTGCTAAAAAACCTGGAATTAACGCCTAAATCATTCATAATGTAAGGATATAGAAACCCTGTAGAGTAAGGGAAGAATTATGGCGATCGCAACAATTAACCCCACAACAGGTGAAACCTTAGCTACTTTTGAGCCACTAACAGATGCGGAAATTGAGACTAAGCTAGCCTTAGCAGCATCAACATTTCAAGAGTATCGTAAAACAGATTTTGCCACCCGCAGTAATTGGTTAAATCAAGCAGCAGCTATCTTGGAGCGAGATCAGGCTAAATATGCTGAGATTATGACCTTAGAAATGGGCAAACCCTTAAAAAGCGCGATGGCGGAAGTGGCAAAATGCGCCTTGGTGTGTCGTTTCTACAGTGAGAAAGCACCAGAATTTCTGGCTGATGTTTCTATTGCTACTGACGCGAGTAATAGCTATGTTAGCTACCAACCTTTAGGAATAATTCTCGCTGTTATGCCTTGGAATTTCCCATTTTGGCAAGTGTTTCGCTTTGCAGCACCAGCTTTAATGGCGGGAAATGTGGGTATCCTCAAACACGCTTCTAATGTACCTCAATGTGCTTTAGCTATTGAAGCTATTATCAAAGAAGCAGGGTTCCCCGAAGGAGCGTTTCAAACTTTACTTGTTGGTGCAAAACAAGTTGCAGCTATTGTGGAAGATGATAGAGTTAAGGCTGCAACCCTTACAGGAAGTGAACCAGCAGGAGCAAGTTTAGCTAGTATTGCCGGAAAAAACCTCAAAAAAACTGTCTTAGAATTGGGTGGAAGCGATCCTTTTATTGTTCTGGAAAGTGCCGATATAGAAGCTGCGGTAAAAACAGGTACGACAGCTAGAATGCTGAATAATGGACAATCTTGTATTGCTGCTAAAAGATTTATTGTCAGTGACAGTATCGGCGATCGCTTTGAACAAGCTCTAATGGATCAATTTGAGTCCCTAAAAGTAGGAGATCCAATGGAAGAAGATACTAACATTGGTCCTTTAGCAACTGCTACAATTCTCCAAGATATAGAACAGCAAGTTCAAACCGCTATCGCTCAAGGTGCAAAAGTACTGATTGGAGGAAAAGCCATAGAAAGTAATGGTAATTTCTATCCTCCTACCATTTTGACCAATATCGAGCCTAATTCTGACATTGCCAAAGAAGAGTTTTTTGGTCCTGTAGCAATGGTATTTCGCGTCAAAAATCTTGATGAGGCGATCGCACTTGCTAATGATACTCCCTTTGGTTTGGGTGCTAGTGCTTGGACTCAAAACCCCACAGAGCAACAACAATTAATTACAGAAATAGAAGCAGGTGCAGTTTTTATCAATGGCTTAGTCAAATCCGATCCTCGTCTTCCTTTTGGTGGAATTAAACGCTCTGGTTACGGTAGAGAGCTTAGTATTCAGGGAATTCAAGAGTTTGTCAACACTAAAACTGTCTGGATTAAGTAAGGATAAAGCAACCAGGAGTAAGGAACAAGGATTTTTTTTCTTGTTTCTTTTTTTATTATCTATAATTTTTAGATGTATATCGGTTTTTAGATATACTATTAAAACATAGATATACTTAGTAAATCTTCTTATGTCAAGCAAAAAGCAAGATGACCCTTTAGATTTAACTTTGAATGAAGAAGCCATATTACACACACTGATATTCCGAGAGCGTTATGGATTAGAAATCATGAATGCGATCGCAGAAGCTAGTAAAGGGAAAAAAACCATTGGCTTTAGTTCTCTCTACCCCACCCTACGAAAGCTAGAAAAGCGAGGATTTGTTACATCACGTTGGGGAGATGAAACCCCTGAAGAAACTACAGGAGCGCGCCGACGCTACTACAAAATTACTGGTAATGGTTTGCAAGCTGTAGAAAACAAACAACAATTTTTAGCAACTTTGCAGCACTTACAACCATCTTGTTGAGGAGTCATGAAAAAATCTCGAAAAAGAATTCTAACTTCAATTAAGCAAAAGTTCCTAGCTTTTGTGAGAAAAGTCTTAATTCGTCTAACTTATGGATTTGGTTTTGAAGTTGTGCTTCCTATAGGACTTTATGTTATTTTTGCTGGATTTGCTCGTATCTTAATCTGGTTAGGATTTTCCACATCTGTAGCTATAGCTTTAAGTTTGATTTTAGTTATTTTGATTTTATTAGTCAGTGCGATCGCATACATAAAACATCGTAATATTACAAATAAAGTCAGGAGAAATTCTTATCTTCGGGTTCGAGGAGAAGTCAAGTTAGCTGATAATATTGCTCAAATTCTTGCTACTAAATCACCCAGAGAATGGGAAGAGTATCAAGATTGGTTGCATGATATTCTGTTAATCCGTCGTCAATTGCTAGAGCGTCATTGTCCGAGATGGAAAGTTATTATTCTTACTTACTGGAGATTATTCGCATTTTGCGTCATCATCAGTTTGATCAAACTAAAAAGGTTCGCCAGTGCTGCTAGAAAAATCAGATAATAAGATTTTTAAGAAAATTTATTGGTACTAACCACTAACCACTAACCACTTTCAAGATACTTTTACTCTAAGACAATTAACGTTAGAGTTATGTCTTGATTGGTAATTCTACTCTAATAGTTGTTCCTCTTCCTGACTCACTCATTATAGAGACATTTCCTTGATGTAAATCAATAGCTCTTTTGACAATAGCTAAACCTAAACCTGTACCAGGAATATCCCCTACATTATTAGCTCGGTAGAAAGATTCAAAAAGATGTTTTTGGGCTTCTGGGGGAATTCCAATACCCTGATCTTGTACTTCTAAAACTACAATATTTTCTTGTTGAACCAGTTGCAAATTTACAGGTTTGTCAGCAGTAGAATATTTTAGAGCATTAGATAATAAGTTAGTAATGATGTGCCATAAAATTTGGCTATCAGCATTAACTTCTAAAGAATCCTCTGACACAATTAAGTTGATAATTCTATCTTGATGAGATAGTTTTACTTCTTGAATAAGTTGCTGACAAAATTCTTTTAAATCAAAATAGCTAAAGTTGAGCTTTTGCTGTTTTGCTTCGGTTTTACTTAAGATTAAGACATCTTCTAGTATGTACTGCATATTAAGTGCAGCTTCTTTAATTAAAGTCGCATAAAACTTGGTTTCTTCTGAATCTAAACTCTTATTATTCGTATTCAAGACATCAGCACAAACTAAAATACTACTTAAAGGATTACGAAATTCGTGGGATGCCATAGAGATAAAACTAGATTTTAGTTCTCTTAATTCTTTTTCTTTTTCCAGAGCCATCCGCATTTCTGCTTCTGCTTTTTTTCTCACAGTAATATCTCGCCCGATACAGACACAATTAAAAATTTCTTTAACTTCAGTAGGGGCTAAAAAACAGTTAAATTCTATTGTTACTTGTTCTTGGTTTTGCTTTTTAGTTGTGCAGGTAAATTCTAGTTTTTGGGAATAGCTATCTTCTAATTTAAGAGATTTAAAAATTTTGGGGTAATCAAATTTAGGATCGTCAACAATTTCTGTAATCTTGCGATTTAAAACTTCTGAGGGAGAATAGCCTAAAATATTTTTAACTGCTTTATTGGCACGATTAATAATTCCTGAAGCATCACTAATTAACAGAATATCTCCCATAGAAGCAATAATTTTATTGGTACAATATTCAAATCTTTTAAGGGTATTTAGAGATATTTCCGCTTCATTGACTTTTTGATTATAAGATTGCTTCAATAACATTAATTCTGTGACATCGTCTAAGAAAAGAATTAATTTATGGGCGAGCTTTTTAACAGTAAGATTAAAATATAAATTGGAATCAGAAGTTTTTTCCCTGGCAATACCTTCTAGAATAAAGCTGTGTTCACTGGTATGGTTCAAGGCAATTAAAGTTTCTTCTAAACCAATAAGTTCAGGAAAATTAGGACGGATATCTTGACCTAATTCTAAAGTTTCTGGTGATTCGGCAAATTTTTTAGCGTTGGGAGATAACTCTAAAAGCAGAAAATTATTATCTATAATCAGATATCCCTGAGCGTCTGATACCACTATAGAACTCACAATTACTTAAGATTGAGTTGGTTGACTAAATATTAAAATTAAAGCGATCGCATTCTGAATTTTAGCGATCGCTTCTACGCAATGTTGATTAGTTATTTCTCTGAGTAAGATTGTCATCAGACAACGTAAAATAACTTATTTAAAGCTTGAATTGTAAGGATAAACTTGCTTAACGGTAACGCTTTTTACGACGAGCAATTGCTTTACGTTTCCGCTTTTCAATTGGGGTTTCGTAGTGACGGCGACGTTTAATATCTGCAAAAATACCTGCTTTGGACACCTGACGTTTAAATCTACGTAGTGCGGATTCTATATTCTCATTTTGTCCAACAACCACTTGGGTCATTAAAATTCATCCTCCTTAAATTTATAATTGTATTACAGTGACTATTGTTGTATCGTAAACTGCCATAACATCTTATCACGATTTTTAGTGTAAGAAGTGACGAACCCCACTTAGTACCATAACAATTCCTAATTCATTGGCAGCAGCGATAGAATCTTTGTCTCGAATTGAACCTCCTGGTTGAATAATGGCGGTAATTCCTGCGTTGGCTGCGCTCCGCACTGAATCATCGAAGGGGAAGAAACCATCACTAGCTAATACTGCTCCTTGCGCCTTTTCTCCTGCTTGTTCTAGAGCAATTTTCACTGAGCCAACGCGGTTCATTTGTCCTGCACCAATACCCAGAGTAGTGCGATCGCCTGTTACTACAATAGCATTAGATTTAACGTGCTTGACTACTTTTTGAGCAAACAACATCTCGGCTATTTGTTGGGGTGTGGGCTGTTTTTCTGTAACAATTTCCCACTGAGAGGGATTTTCTAAGAGATCGTCCCTAGCTTGGACTAAAAACCCTCCTGCTATAGCTTTAATGGTGTGCTTTTCTCCTGTAACTAAATCTGGTAGTAGTAATATTCTCAATTTAGATTTAGCTTTTAAGATGGCTTCTGCTTCTGAGTCGCATCCTGGCGCAACCACACATTCCAGAAAAGTTTTAGTTAAAGCAGTCGCAGTAGTTGCATCTATAGGTTGATTGAGAGCCACAATACCACCAAAAGCGGAAATCGAATCTGCATTAAAAGCCTTTTCATAAGCTTCTGCGAGACTTCCTGCTACTGCGACACCACAGGGATTAGTATGTTTTAGTACGGCTGCTGCTGGTTCATCATCAGGGAATTCTGCGATAATACGTCTTGCTGCTTCTAAATCAACTAAATTGTTGTAGCTAAGTTCTTTTCCTTGTAATTTAGTAGCACTTGTCCATCCTGTTGACCCACTACTATACCAACTAGCAACTTGATGAGGATTTTCCCCATAGCGGAGAGTCTGTATTTTGTTACCTGATAAATTATAGGTGGTGGATAAGGCTGTATCTTCTTCTTGGTTTAACTCAGCAAAGTAGCTAGAAATAGCACGGTCATAGTTATAAGTATGAGCAAAAGCCTGACCAGCCATTTTTTGCCGAAATTCTAAGGAAACCGCACCATCAGAATTAGCCAACTCCCCTAAATACTCATCATATTGACTAGGGTCGCAAAGAATAGTCAGATGAGCAAAGTTTTTAGCAGCAGCACGCACCATAGTAGGTCCTCCAATATCAATCTTTTCAATAGCTTCTGCTACAGTGACATTAGGTTGGGCGATAGTCTTTTCAAAAGGATAGAGATTTACTACTACTAAATCTACAGGGCGAATTCCATTAGCTTCCATATCCACTTTATCTTGTTCCACATCTGGACGACCTAAAATTCCTCCATGAATGCGAGGATGCAAAGTTTTAACTCTTCCTCCCAAAATTTCAGGGGAGCCTGTGTAATCACTAACTTTAGTTACGGGTAATCCATCTTCTTGTAGGGTTTTAGCTGTCCCACCACTACTGATTAGGTCAAAGTCGAACTTTTCAACTAACTGACGCGCTAAATCCACAATTCCAGTTTTGTCTGACACGCTCAGAAGTGCTAACCGTTTCATTATCTTGTTCCCTTGTTCATCAAATTCCTCAAGCTAACACATTATAGATGTAGAGAGAACTAATATCGTTTTGATTTAATAGTTAAAGAGTTTCACATAAATATATGCGATCTCTCAGAAATTATAGTTCTTACTCCTTCACGCTTATTGCCACCACACATTAGCATCATAAGCTGTAGGAGCATGGGCAATTACACCTACTTTAATTTCTGGCTCGAAAACTTTTTTGTATAGTAGCCAACTTCTGCGACTGTTGACTTCTAGTAGCTGATTTATTATACATACTTATACAAAGCTCGAAATAATGTATAAGTATGCGACCCCATGAATTTGCCAAAGAAATTGGAGTATCAGTTGAAACATTAAGACGTTGGGATAGAACAGGAAAACTTAAAGCCAAAAGAACTCAAGCGTAATCATCGCTATTATACAGAAGAGGATTTGGCACGCTCATTGGGACTAAAACCAATATCTTCTGTTAAAATTACAAAATAAGATTCAATGCTAAACCATGTATTGCAAAGGACTGCGAGTCGGAATTGAAGCCAAAATTGAGTACAATCCCATTTTTAATGTTTTGGGAGATAAGTACGAATCTATCCGTCGCACTGGCTTGAATGATATGGAACGAGGCATGAGTGAAAACCAGATTGAAAAATCTTACCAGGCTCGCTTTAATCTTCAATGGGCATGGGCTGATTCTATCGCTACTGAGGTTAAGCAAACTTACTCCCAATTAACTACCGCCAAAAAACTGAATATTGCTCGAATTAAAGAACAAATTAACAAAAAAACTGCATCTGCCAAGAATCTATTTAAGAGCTTATCCAAAGTAAAAACCCCATCAATTAAGCAACAAAATCAGGCATTAGGATTAAAATCAAAAGTAATCAAAATTAAGTCATTGAAAGATGATTTAAAACAATTACAGTCAACAGATAGATTACATATTTGTTTTGGCTCAAAAAAGTTATTTAATGCTCAGTATCATCTAGAAGAAAACGGATATGCTAACCATGAAGAATGGTTAGTTGACTGGAGAAAGAAACGAGGAGGAAGATTTTATTGCGTGGGAAAATCCACATCAGGGGGAGGCACGATGATTAAAATCTTTCATGTAGCAGGAGACGATTTTAAAGCAATAGTAACTCTACCTCGCTTTATGAGTTCTCAATACGGCAAATTCCTGGAAATTCCGTTTCAAGTAACAGAATGTCGTCGTCGCAGAAAATCATCTTTGCTCTATGCGCTACAACAACAGAAGCCAATTACAGTACAAGTTTTTCGCAGAGAACATAAAAAAGACCAGTGGTATATCCATCTAACCACTTATGTTCAAGAGATTCCAGTGACAACTTCATTTGATAATGGCTGTATTGGAGTGGATTTTAATCGAGATAGTGTTGAATGGGCTTACGTCTTAGCCGATGGGAATATCAAGAAAAAAGGAAAATTATCTTTTTTTTGGAAAGGCTTTAGTCAAAGGCAGCGACAAGCAATGATGCGTAACTTGGTAGTTAAGCTAACCGACATGGCTATGGATTATCAATGTCCCATTGCTATTGAATCTCTTGATTTTTCCCAGAAAAAAGCATCACAGTCTGAAGCCTCAAAGGTTTATAACACAATGCTCTCTAATCTCTCTACAGCTATGTTTAGAGAAGCATTAATCTCAAGATGTAAGCGTTTTGGAATAGGCTTGCACTTTATTAATCCAGCTTTTACCAGTGTCGTTGGTATGATTAAATTTATGCCTAGATATGGCTTAAATTCGGGGACGGCAGCAGCCATGACTATTGCTCGTCGGGCAATGGGTATGAGCGAACGCGCCCCCAAATGCCTAGTCAGACCAGAGGATCAAGCTAGGCATCCTTGGACGAGTTGGAATCGTATCGCACGATTCCTTAAATCTAACAAAATTAGACGTTCACAACTTTTTGATTGGACGAAAACCCTAGGGAAATTTCTTGTTATTAGTGATAGTAATGAGACGGGTTCTACCCTCTCTCCTGCGAGTAGCCAATCAAATCGTAAAAAAGGGAAATCACCGAGTCCCAACCCTAAACATAGTGCTACTTATGTGCAACTTTGTTTAGGTTTTAAGTAGGTGTGAACACCACTAGAATAAAGATTAATCCCTGCAATCTCTAGATTCTCTTTAGTAACCCATTCCTTAACTGCGATCACACTCTCAGGACTGCGATCTCCCATTTTAAATGCTAAACAGCTTATTAACAATTGCGGGCAGCTTCATTATGCGTCTGTAAAAAGTGTAACTGAATAGTTTGTTCAAGTTAACTATAGTTTGGTTGAATTACAAAGATAAGTAGACTTTTTTTGGTTTGAAAGTTGAAAAAATTATGATCACTCAGTAGAATCACTGAAAAATAATACAAAGTAAACTACATAAAGCTTACAAAATAGAATAAAAAATGAAGATTAACTTTTCTCGCGTTTGGATAAGTTTGACAATTTCTGCATTGTTTTGCTCTGGTTCCATTGCTACAGGTGAAACAATTGTAACAGTAGGAAAAGGACGAGAAATAGATCTTTACAGCCTATGCTCTAAATTTCCCTATAATTCTCTTTGTAAAGGATTTGATGTTGAACAACCCGTAGCTCTTCAAGACAGACCAGGGGAAGAGGCAAGATGTTCTTTGATCTCTGTTAACACTAATCAATTCAGCAGATGCAAAGTAAATGCTACAGAAAATGGACTAGCTCTTTATCTGGAACAAGGAGAACCTCTAGAGATTTTAGATGAACAGCTCACAACCCGTGAAGTTATCATTCCAGTCGAGGATGTGGCTCTGGTAAATGTGCTTCAATCTGAAAGAAATAGAGCCCCAATGAGAATATTACTGCCACTTCCTACTGCCATAGTAGGGGTCGCAGCACTTAATGCAATTACTTCTAATCCAGGGGAAATTTCCGAAATAATCATTGGTTTTAAAACTGGTTCAGGTTTAGATACAGGAATACTAACCTACACAACAATTTTTATTGAAACAGAAAAAGAAGTTGCTTTAAGAGAGAGATTAGAGGAATTAATTGGTCAAGATCCTAGGACCTTGATTCACCCAGAAACAACAAGAAGCAAAAAACTCAAATCGAAACTTCTGGCTCAACTATTAGAAACTAATGAATGTATAGGATGTGACTTGAGAGGAGTTGATTTGCAAAAAGCCGATCTTCAAGATGCTAATCTCATAGGAGCTAATTTAGAAAACGCCAATTTAGAGGGAGCAAATCTAGAGGGAGCTAATTTGCGAGGAGCTAATTTGCGAAGAGCTAATTTAGCAAAGGCGATTTTGCGAAATGTAGACTTAAGGACCAAATCTTTCATTCGTACCAATCTCCAAAATGCTAATCTTAGTGATACTGACCTCAGCAAAGCGCAATTGAATGGAGCTAACCTAGAAAAAGCCAATTTGAGTAATGCCAACTTAGAGAAAACAAAATTTGGCTCTATTCAAATCATTGGAGCAGAACATAGTTATAAACTCTTTACTATCTTAAAAGAAGCTACTTTAGTCAACAGTAACCTGACTAATGCGGATTTAGATGATGCTAATCTGATTGATGCTAATCTGATTGATGCTAATCTGATTGATGTGGATTTAGAAGATTTAAATCTCTGTGGTGCAACTATGCCTGATGGCTCAAGCTCTGATCAAGGTTGTAGCTAGACAGTTCTTAAAACTTTCATAATTACCAGGTTATGACAGATGATTCTTGCACAAAAGATGTTCCGATAATTACTCATCTGCAAACTATAGTCATTTCAATTAAGTTTGAGACAAAGCATTCTTCCTATCACAAGTCTTTGAAGAAAAAAGTGTTTCATTTTTATTTGAAATGACTATAAAGATGTTGACAAGCTAGCTGAGTTGGTTCGAGGATGAAATCAAGAGCTTTAGTCTAGCCTTGTTTTTTCTAGACAAAGCTAGACAATCATCCTCAAGATGTCTAGCTTTTAAGCATCTTTCTTTTCAAGCTTCTGATCAATTCTCTGATTACATCGGTTTGGGTTCTATCACCTCAACAAACAATATTGGTCTAATAGTTCTTTTTCTTCAATTACGAATTAGCTAATTAAGTTTTAAGTAAAATCTCTTAAATTTCTAGTTAGTTGAGCTTTTAATCATTGGCTGAACTTTTTTAGTCTGCTTATTTTTAATGATTTGACTTGGTGGCGACCGCGTAGCGTTCTCTTCGAGATCGCCTTCGGTGGCACTGCGCGATCGCGAAAATTCAATTATTCAAAAAAAATGAGGAATTCTGGCTATCTTATCAAGCAAAATTAGACCAAAAAATAGCTTTAAATTATAGCACAAAATATTTTTGCAAGAGGTCTTTTGGTAGGGGTGAAGCCCAAAATTGGGAAAATTATCTTTATTAATAAAGCTTCTCAATAAATTGTCACAATTATATAATTGTGGGTCATAATTTCATTAAAAAAAGGTTTATATACCGATATAAATATTTAGTTTAAGTGAAAAGCTCAGTTTTATTTTCTCTCTAACGCAGTATAAGTTTTGTGTTACCTAATTAATGTTTTTTATCCTTAAAACAACCACAGGATAAAGAATTCCAGTGATACGTTCAAGATTGAAATCGCACTGAAACAAAAATCATGATAGGAAACGTAATTAAAGTGCGAGCGGGAATTCCCGTCCCCTAAACGGGACGGGATGTTCGCTGTGCGCGATAAATCACGAGTCATAGGTTTACAGATTGGATACAGAATCTTTATATAACAAAGCGAAGGGACGTTGTACAATATATTTTGGGCGTAAGGTAACAACCATTATTGACATTGACCCAGGATTGGGAACTACCCAACCTAGATGCTCGACCAAGGACAAATACCTGATTGACAGGGGCGACATACCTAGGGAAATAGACAGAAATTGAATAAAAGATTGGGAGTAGTACCGAAGGACTTTCGGGGAAATAAATTGCCTTCTCTTGTCGATCTGTCGGGGAACCAACGGTGGGAGATGTATCATCGCTTGTACCAACGTGTTCTAGATAAAAGGCGTGGGGCTCCGAATGCCTTATCGCGAGGTAAGGAAGCCCGTGTGGGTTTACCCCACGGGAGTAGTCACTCTTTTCACCTAGTCTTTCCACAATATACTGAATAGACCAAGTGCTATAAAGCAATTAACCGCTCAAAATAAGTAAACTCTAAACGATAACAACAAATTTTGGCTCTTCCATTCAGTAAAACTGCTTATAGATGAGAACCCAACCAACTAAATCATTTTTAGTCCTAATATTAACAGCTATTTCCATTTTTCATTTAAATAGTTGTCGTCAGTCTAGCTCAGGTATTTCTTCTCCTACTAGCTCTCCTCCGATTGTTGGTAAAATTGATTCTAGTCCTGTTGTTAAACAGCTTTGGTATGACCAATTTGATAATGCTAATTGGCAGGAAAACTGGGCAATTAAACCAGAAAAGAGTTGGGGTTTAGCCAATCTGGAAATCATTACAGATTCTAGTGGCAGATTTGAGCGCGTGCTGCGCATAAATTATCCTCAAGGGTCTGCTAGTCCTAGCGTATCCCGTAAAGATAATGCCCCTCTAGGGGGAAGCCAATTTTATGCTGATTTAGGGATATCTCCTCATGACTCTTTGAGATTAAGCTACTATCTTCGTTTTGCTGATGACTTTGATTTCGTCAAAGGGGGGAAACTCCCAGGACTTTTTGGTGGCAATGGTGCTAGTGGTGGCAATATTCCCGATGGTACGGATGGTTTTTCTACTCGTTTTATGTGGAGAAGAAATGGAGACGGGGAAGTTTATGCCTATCTTCCCACTAGCAAAGATTATGGGACTTCTATTGGCAGAGGAAATTGGCGATTTCAACCAGGTATTTGGCATCATCTAGAACAAGAAATTAAACTCAACAGTCCAGGGAAAGCCAATGGTCGGATTAAAGTTTGGTTGGATGGAGTGCAGGTTCTAGATATAGGAGGAATAACTTTTCGCTACGTCGATTCCCTCAAAATTGACGGCATCTTCTTTTCCACTTTTTTTGGAGGGGGTAATTCGTCTTGGGCTACACCAAAAGATACCCACATAGATTTTGCCGAGTTTTCTATTGGGACTTAAGAGTAAGCAACAAAGCAGAGTAAAACGTTGTAAAACGCTTGTCTATTATCTATACGGACATATAAAGCACCTGGGGAGACCCCAGGTGTCTTGTCCTCCTTATTATTGCTATTTAATCGCTAGACATTTTGGGGAAAGAAAAAACCTTCGCAGAATCCATACAAAATCCATACAAAATCCATACAAAATCCATACAAAATCCATACAAAATCCATACAAAATCCATACAAAATCCATACAGTATCTTTTTATAGAATCAGCCAGAATCTTGGTATTATCAGATTAATACATAACTTAATATAAAAATAATACAAGATTTTGTTGAGCATTTCGGTGCTATTTGAAAGGTAATTCCAGTGATTGCTTTTATTAAAGTTTTTAAGTTGTAACATGGTAGTTCAATCTGCGAAAAAAATTTCAAAACAAGCTTCTTGGCAGCGCTTATTTAAAGGCATCTTATTTGTGTCAGTCGGCTTGAGTGTTGCTTTCATTGGCATCAACTCCATTAAATATCGATTGACTAACTTAGTTGTAGAGCATGGACAGGTAAACGGTCGCATTACCAAAATACAAGCACCTGTATTCGGACTGATTCAAGCCTTTTACGCTCAACCCGGAGTATGGGTAAAATATCAACAGGTACTAGCTCGCATTCACACAGAACCTACCGTAGCAGAAAAGCAATCCCTACTTAAACTGCAAGAGAAAAAAAGCAACTCCGAACTTGCTCAAGCTCATTTACAAGGAAATGTAGAAATACACGAAACTCAACTGACTGCTGCTAAGGAATATCTTTTGGCATTAGAGCGTCAACTTCAGGAGATAGATGAGCGAGATCAACTAGTACTCCGATTGGATGCAGAGTTAAACTTAGAAGAAATTCACGAACAGCAAGCAGTAGTTGAGGAAGCTGAGGTCAAAGCCAAAGCCAGCTATGTCCAATACGAAAATCACCGCCGACTCTTAATACAAGGTGCCGTTTCCCAAGGAGAAACAGAGCAATTAAAACTCGCTTGGCAAGCTGCTGAGGCAGAAGTAAAACAAGCTAAATCCTTACTAGCAGGCATCAAAAAGGCTTTAAATGCTTCTAAAGATGGTTATTTACGCAACAATCGGAACAAAATTATGGGTGGCAGTCTTAATGACCAACACAATAACTTGCTGCGAGAGAGCCAAAAGCAAAGAGAAAAGATAAAAACGCTACAAGCAGAGCTTTTTCAACTGCATAAGGAACTCAATCAAACTCAAGTATCTTCTCAAAAACGCTCTGATATAGTCCAATCTATAGAAAATATCTTAAATCATTCCCAAGTTCAAGAAATCAAAGCTCCGTTTTCGGGGGTAATCTATCAGACTATCCAAGAACAAGGAGAACAAATAGAGGAGTCTGCTTCACTTCTATCCCTTTTAGATTGTAATGATTTGTGGGTAGAAGTAATTGTTAGTGCTTCTCAAGCCAGCCTCATAGCTTCAGAAGAGGTAGTAGAAGTCAAATTGGTAGGGCATTCCCAGGCTCTTGCTGGTCAGATTGATTTAATCCAGCCAATTAGTGGTTTTCAAGGTGGCAAAGAACTAAGTAAGCTCTCCCAAGTACAAGCCTTAGTTCCCTTCATTCCGCATCAGTTAGTCAATCAGTCTCTAGCCAGGGTAACGGTGAAAATTCCCCCATCGCCAGAATATACCAAATCCCATCAATTTTGTGGCGTAGGTCAATCAGCTCACTTGACTTTTAGGAAAAAATTACCATGGACTCGCTAAAAAAAACCTTGTTAGGGAAAAATTTGCCCTGGTTTGGTCGGTGGTCAATACTTCTGGGTATTTCTGCTGGTGGTTTTTTTACCTATAACCTGTTGCAAAATCTTTCAGAGCCAAATTTTTGGGATATATCTGGTTTATTTGCCTTGGGGCTTTTGGGAACTTGGCGTTGGTCTTGGTGGATAACACAAGTTATTCGTTCGCGGATTTATTTACATTGGGTATTTCCTCGATGGCGACGTCGGGCTAATTCTATTCCTGTAGAAGATTTACCGTCAGTTTACTTTTTAGTTCCTACCTACAAAGAAAAAGACTGGATTACCGAACGAGTATTTCGGGCGATCGCTAAAGAAGCCAAAACTTTAGCCCATCCGGTTACTATCCTAGTCACTAGTGGTAGCGATGCCGAAAACGAGCTAATTCTTGAGATAGTCCGCTCTGTAGACCCAGAACTAAAGCACGTTCGCTTAATTTTTATGGTGCAAACTGGGGAAGGAAAGCGCAAAGCTATGGCCGATGGCTTGCGGGAACTAGCACGACACAACCCACCAGCCGATTCAGTAGTAGCACTAATGGATGGGGACTCAGAGTTAACTGCTGGTAGTTTGCTAGGTTGTCTGCCTTTCTTTCGTCTGTTTCCTAACATAGGAGCTTTAACTACGGATGAATTACCTCGGGTTGAAGGTTCTTATTTATTTTCTGAGTGGTTCCATTTGCGACTGTCTCAAAGACATTACCAAATGTGTTCTGTCGGTCTGTCTCAGAAAGTACTGTGCTTAACAGGACGTTTTTCCCTATTTAGCAGCGAAATTGCTTTGGCACCCAGTTTTATTGACCAGTTGGAAACCGACACTCTCGATGACTGGCTGTGGGGCAAGTTTAAGTTTCTTTCTGGAGACGATAAAAGCACCTGGTTTTGGCTACTGCAACGAGGATACCAGATGCTCTACATCCCCGATGTTATTGTTTACTCTATTGAGACTATTTCTGGTGATTTGCTGACTCGTGCTTACCAAAATATGCGTCGCTGGTACGGTAATATGCTACGCAACAGCGATCGTGCGATTGCTATAGGACCTCAAAAAACGGGTTGGTTCGTCTGGTATTGTTTGGTGGATCAGCGTATTAGTTTTTGGACTACTTTAATTACTCCTGGTTCTTTACTAATTGGTTTGGGGCAAGGTAACTGGCTATTGGTAGGATTAATTAGTGCTTGGATTCTTTTCAGCCGTCCAATTATCCTCGCTATTATCTTTACGGGTCGACAATCTCTTCTCAAACCCATTCACTTACCAATTTTTTTACTAGCGCAGTGGAGTTCCTGCTTGGTAAAAATCTGGACGCAAATGAACTTGGCGCAGCAAAAATGGTACAACCGTGGCAACCAGTCGATTTCTGCTGCTGGTTCTGGTTGGGTACGAACAGTCAAATATGGGATCTCTCGCTTTCTCTATTACGTTCAACTATTTGGTTTTACGGTTATTTTATTGTGGATGGCTGGCACTCTCAATCCAGTTCGAGATTTAAGCGATAGTTGGTGGATGAGTCGGGTAGTGCTGGCTCCTCCTCCTGTACGTATCATTAATGTTCAGGATTATGACATTATCCCTAGTGATGATCAAGATGACTCCATTAAACTACAAACACTTCTCGATAGTTTGTCTGGAGATGAAAAAGTGCAAATAAATTTGCCCATCGGCGAAATCGATCTATTACAACCACTCAAAATTCACCGCAGCCACCTAATTATTGCTGGTAAAGGATGGCGACGAACGATTTTACAAACTCACTTCGCAGGAGAAGCCACACTACAAGTAGAACCATCAGCAAGCTTCCCGCTAACTACTGTCGAAGATGTCGAGTTGAGAGGTTTTTCCATTGAGAGTGCAATTCCAGAGTTGTCCTCTGTTGATGGAATCAGTTTTAGAAATGTCTCTGGTGCTAAATTAAAAAGTTTAAATCTAGAAAGTCTTATTGGTCAGTCTTTAATCTTGTACCAGACACAAGATGTCACTATCGAATATGTATCTTTTAGAGAAAATCTCTAGATTCTTTTAATCATACCAATTTCACTAACTTCAGCTACACTTGTAGAAGTAGTTAATTATAGCGACCAGCTTTCGCTGTTGCCTGCGGCACCGCCAACTATGTCAGGAGTAGTAAAAATTGAAATAACCGAATCGGCAGAAACTCTTAAACAGCTTTTACAAAATGCTTCTACACCTCAAGAAAAAGAAAGAATACAAACCATTTATTGGTTAAAAACTCATACGGTAGAAACAGTAAAACAAATTGGGGCAGAGCCGAGATATGTGTAAAATAGTGCAAGATGAGGGTTGACGCTTTATGCAGCAATGGTGGAGCGCGATTGGAATATTTTTAAGCCAAAGGCTATCGCTATAAACGAAAGAATAGGCTTTTCAGACTTCAGCTTTTACCCTAAATATCCTGGTTAATTTGTTTTGAGAATTTTGCACTTCAACAACATTGCCAAAAAGGAACGTTGAGTAGGTGTAGTCCAAAAAGCTAAAAGCATTGATAAATGGTGAATCTGAGATTTAAACATTGCCGAGAATGATAGATTTTAGGCAATGAAATAGAGGTCAGATATTGACCTTTTTGGGTAACTGATTCTCAAAGCTTTATCTGGCAAGGGATTGAGTCCTATCTTGCACTAATTTACACGGATCTCGGCTCTCCCCCATAACGATTTCTCAGAACGATCGCTCCTCACCTCTCTTTGTGGCCACCTACCACCAGGATGATCTTGGTAATCTTTCTGTCTCATATGAATGATTACCAGAAGGAGTGGCAGAACAAGTTAAATAATATAGTCAGAATGTTGAAGGAACAGTCACAACAAAAACAGCAGCGAATTATACGGCGTGGTAGGAGTTTATAGTATTACAACTTGATTTATAATCACTCGTCCTTATTTTTTTTCAAGTAGTTTAAAAAACTTGTTGGTTAAGAATTATTAATTCTGTATTTTCTTTGAAATAAAATTCTTGTCTTCAAGCTATTTCAAAGATGTTAAAAATTCGGATCTTATTGCACTTATTGAGAATAAGAATTCAATTTATTAAATACTTTTTATAAATATTTTAATACAGCTTATTTTACAAAACTAAATAATCTAAAAAACTGGAATTAAGCTATATTTAAAAAGGCTTTCAGAGGTTATCTATAGCAAAATAGTTTGCGTACTATGCGACGACCATAGGTCGGAACCGCGTAGCCTGTAAAGGCGTAGCAGTAATAATCAGGACAATTTAACCCAAGGACAATTGACCTGGGGATTTAACAGATGGATTGGTAACAGTTAGCAGTACCCCAAAACTGATTTTTGGGGACATGATTTTAAAATTGTGACCCCCATTTTACAAAATAAGGGACACAAATTCTAAAAAAGGGGACATAATTTTGATAAATTTGTCCAACTTTAAAACTGCTCAATTTAAGATATTTTAGATTTATTAATAAAGCTTCTCACTCTTGTGGGCATGATTTCAATTTTAAGGGACACAATTTAAGAAAATGGGGACACAATTTCTTAAATTGGGGGTTATAAATTCTCAAATTGGGGATACAAACTGGGCTGATTATCGCCTGATTTGAGTTATCTGAGTGGGGTTTATCCTTTTAGAAACAACCCTGAGCTTGTAGTTTTATGGTTACTAAATGTAGTGTAAATTATAGTGTGACCATTTTTGGGGTTTTTCTATTTGAAAACAATACAGGGTAAGCATGGACAGTGATACGTTTTCTCTGCATTATGTCTTTTAACTGAAATTAAAAGTAGTATTATTGGGTAATTCTATCAGACGTTTTTCTTGTGGTGATTATCCTTTAGGGCTTATGAGTAGCAACCGATACTGCTGACGAACTTAACAATTAACGAGAGTGCGATCGCTAAAAAGAATTTTTTACCTGGAAAATGAATTAAATTTAATTTACAGCTGAACTTCCTGCAAAAAAAAATAACGAAAGCCTTTATCCAAGGTAGTTGTAGCGATTTTTTAACTACCCGTTACTGGGTACAATTTCTCGCGCTTGCTTTGATGAAGAGAGTTTGAGGGAATTGCACC
>JASJCP010000245.1 GCA_030065935.1 Xenococcaceae cyanobacterium MO_167.B27 | reverse complement strand
AATATGAGTGGATTGAAAAAGAAGCATATTTGAGTTGGAAAAATTTAGTTGAGTATGTGGAAAACGTTTTAAAAGATTTTGGGACAAAATATACAATTAATTTTGCTTAGGTACTTATATGTCCTCATATGGGAGCAATGCTATCTGAAGGATGGTGCGAAGTTCAAGAAGATGGCACAAGTAAAGTAGTTTGTCCGTTTCATGCCCTAGAATTTGACAGTCATGGTTGCACTATTTTACCAGGTACTAATAAGAAAACTTTACCCCAGATGCAGCCTCTAGAGTTAATAATTAAAGACGATTTTATTTGGTCTTATGGCGATTGTGAGCCTAAAATTCCCATTCCCGATATTTTAGAAAAAATTAGCCAAGACTATGAATTTATTGGCTATACAGCAGATACAAGTGCAGACACAGACTTGCGATCGATGCTATTAATTATGCACGACTACAATCATCAAAATGGCACACATCGGGATTTATTTGAAATTATCGAAGTTAGGTTTGAGAAATTTATCGACAATGGCTATCATTCCGAGGCTTTTTTTAATACTCCTACCGCGCCTAAAACTTTCTGGGAAAAGCTCAAGCAACCAAGCCAATTTTTACTACCTGATGTAATTAAAGCTCATTTAGAAAACTATTTCCCTTCTTTGGTTATTTTTTATGGTAATAATCCTTTTGGTAAATTTGCTCAATGTCATCTTTTTGTTCCAGAGTCATTAACGAAAACTCGAACTTACGTATTGTTGTTTGGTGAAGTCAATAATCCATTAGCCAAACTATTAAAGAAAAATTTTCTGGATCTTAGTAAGGTTGTTGTAGAACAAGATACAGATATTTTAAGTAAGATTTATGCAGATGCACCACAAAAAATTAAGTTAAATAATGAGGGGGGAATGGATTGGGTGAAGCGTAATTTTTATACTTGGGAAAAGTCATATCAGTAATAAAGATTGAGGAGTTAAGAAACAAGCTAATACCAGTTTTCATAAAGTTTACTTTTAAAAATTAGCTTTGAATAAAATTGTTAATCAAGTAAAATAAATTATCAACAAAGCTGATCTTTGCGATAGGCTCTGGGGGTCATTCCTGTCATGGCGCGAAAGTATTTTCCTAAATGACTCTGACTATTAAAACCACAGTCATTGGCTATGTCTGCAATGGGAACATCTGCTTTTTTTAATAACTGTTTAGCTAGTTCGATTCTTTGCTGCATTACATACTGATGGGGAGATATTCCTGTAGATTTTTTAAACAGTCTGCTGAAGTGAAATCGACTGATTCCCAGATATGCTGCTAAGTCTTCTAGTTTAATTGATTGGGTGAGATGGTCATTAATATAATCTGTAGCTTGTAAAATTTTGCGATCGCTCAATCCTCCTTGATAAACTGCTACTTGAGGTTTAGTTGCAGAATGCGATCGCAGTAAATTTACCATCAGCGCATTGGCTAAAGACTCTACATAAAATTGTCCTACTCCACTATTACCTTGATACAATTCCCCTCGTAACATCATCGCAAGCTGTTGTATTTGAGGGTTGCGGACGCGAAATTCACTAATTAGTTCGAGGCGAGAGGGGTCAGAATTAATTACTTCTGTAGCGACTTGCTTGAGAAACTGAGGAGCAATTGTTATTTGTAAATAATGATCTTCATTATCAGTGCGATAAGAACAATGGACTTGAGCAGGTGTAATTGTAATATCGCCTTTAGTATATAGTCCGACGTGAGTGCGATCTCCCAAAGTTTGCCAAATGCGATTTGGTCTAGTTGCCAAACACAAACAAATCATATGTTCATTATTAGTTCCAGATTCTACTACTCCTGGTGGTTGCTTAAATTCTTCAACAACGATACTAGATTCCCAACCTAAATCTTGACTGGAAACTATGGGTGATAGAATTTCGACTGGTGGTTTCTGTGATGAACTGACCATAGATAAACTAAGCCTTTTTTATAAATCGCAGCAAGATTTTGATAAACGCGCAAGATTTAGATAGCTCTTAGGGTTGGAGTTACTTATTCTGTAATTGTAACGATTTTACTGACAAAACTTAATAAGGGCAAAGGTTTCTTAAAATATTACTAATTTTAGCCATTGATCACAGCTTGCCAGTATTTT
Source organism: Xenococcaceae cyanobacterium MO_167.B27 (assembly GCA_030065935.1). Taxonomy (GTDB): domain Bacteria; phylum Cyanobacteriota; class Cyanobacteriia; order Cyanobacteriales; family Xenococcaceae; genus JASJCP01. The sequence continues at coordinate 6,522 of JASJCP010000245.1, read as the reverse complement.
GCAAAAACTTCAGTGCCAGTTGTCAGTACCAGAAATCGCCAATTTATTCAAAATCAGATAGCTAATTTAGAAAGATCATATTATCTCATGAATTCCATCTCAATTCGTTCCAATATTCAAACAGAAATCCGTGAGTTTTTAAAGTTGGCAATTCCCCTTGCTAGCGCGCAGGTTGCTCAAGCCATTACTGGATTTGTCGATACAGTCATGATGGGGTGGTTAGGTCAGGAGGTGCTTGCAGCAGGTGGATTAGCTACAATGATCTTCATGGCATTCATGATGACTGGAGTAGGGATTATCTCTGGTGTAAGTCCATTGGTGTCAGAAGCTTATGGAGCTAGACAAAATCCAAGGGTGGGACAGGTAACTCGCCAGGGTTTTTGGATTGCTTTACTGTTAGCGATTATCGGAATGCAAATCATCGCCAATCTGGATGGTTTAATGCAGCAGTTTGGACAAGCAGAAACCACAGTAATTCTGGCAGATACCTATCTCAATGTGATGGCATGGGGATTATTTCCAGCGATCGCATTTGCGGTACTCAGAGGCTCTATTGTTTCTCTTTCAGAAGCTCGTCCAGTGATGATGATTGTAATTACCGCGACGGGATTTAATATTATTGGCAACTATGTTTTGGCATTTGGGAAATTAGGTTTTCCCGAAATGGGGATTGCTGGTTTAGCAGTTGCCAGTATTTGCGCTCATTGGATTATGTTCTTGTCGTTACTGGGTTATATGCTTTGGCACAAAGCACTAGGCAAGTATTCGCTCTTCCAAAACATACATCGCTTAGAACCTAAAATTCTCCAGAAATTGCTTTGGGTGGGTGTACCTATTGGCATTGCAACTGCACTAGAATATGGACTGTTTACAACCGTTACATTTTTCATGGGAGCTTTAGGAACACCTGTATTGGCAGCGCATCAAATTGTTATGCAAACCATTCTAGTGATTTTCATGGTTCCTTTAGCCATGTCTTATGCAGCAACTGTTAGAGTAGGACAGTGGTTAGGACAACGAAATTGGCAACAGGTTCGACAAGCTGCATTGGTCAGTATTGGATTGACAGTTACGTTTATGCTTGTAACTGGGATTGCTCTTGTTACTCATCCACAACAAATCATCGGACTTTATCTCGATCTTAATGATCCAGCTAACGCCAATGTCTTGAGTATTGGAGTTTCTCTGATGACAGTGGCAGCCTTCGGACAAATTTTAGATGGTGTACAAAGAACGGCTAACGGTGTCCTACAAGGGTTGCAAGACACTCGGATTCCAATGCTGCTAGGGACTGCTGCTTACTGGGGAGTTGGTTTGACAACGAGCTACTTGCTAGGATTTCACACAAATTTGGCTGGTAGAGGGGTGTGGATCGGTACCTATATTGGCGTAGCTACCGCAGCGATCGCTTTTATCGGGCGTTTCTGGGGAATTGTGTCAAAGAAGAAATGTCGTCAGATTGTTAACAGCTAGTTCTGTAAAGCGCAACAAAAAATCTACGTAAACTAGGGTAAAGTTATGTAGTCGTACAACCAAGCGCACTTATTGTACTAGGGATTTTCGGAGTAGAATAATCTTTGCTTGATGACTTCCTTTTCTGCGAAGAAACCTGGTCATTAAGCTTGACCCCCACCCTGACTTTCATTCCAAAATAACTGTGCCGATGGCAACCCTTCAGTAGTTTTGAAACACGCGCCCAATAAGTCCATACGTGCTTATTACAATCCACTGGCTGCAATAAGGCGTTACAGACTCACAGCATAGCTCCGAAAGTCTCAGACCTCTTCGGGCTAAAACAAAGGCGGCGGCACGGCCACTATTTAACCCGTAAAGACTCATAAATTTAACCATGCCAATTAGGGAAGAGTAGGCAGGATTAACTTCTATTACTTGAATTGCTGCCAGAGAGGCTAAGAAGTGAACCAATTCAGAAAACTTCCCATGGGCAAATTGAGAAAGCATTTTTGCTCTTCGTTTACTAGCTTCTCTTAGCTGTGCTTTTTTGCTGCTAAAATCTAACTTTTCAATAACCAAAGGACATTCATATTTAGTTGCCACTTCTAGAATTTGACCTATAGCTAAACTTAAAATATGTGTTGTCTGTCCAGATGACTTGTTAGTCAAATCGATAGCTATTTGACCTCTATCCTTAAGATTACCCTCGCTATCACAATAAGCCCAAGCAATACTATCTACATTTAAATCGATTCCGATCACATTCCTGATAATAGCGAACGTACTTTTTCAACTTGGCACGATCTTCAGAAAAAGTCTAGTAGACTAGACTTAATTAACTCATGGGTGATTTGTTAACAATTGATAAATATGTTTGAAATTGAGTATTTGACAGATAAAAATGGACAACCCAAGGCAGTTGTGATTCCGATTGAAGTTTGGCAACGGATATTTACAGCAGAATCAATTTCCGAAACTGAGTTATCAGAAGGACTTGAAGATTACTGTCTCAACAAGGCAATGGATGAAGCCAAAGACTCTCCTCTGTTAGATCGTAAAGCAGCGTTAGAGTTTCTGGAGGAGCAGCTTGAAGGTTGAATATCGCCAAGTTTTTCTGAAAGATTTGAAGAAATTAAAAAAACAACCCGTATATCAGCAAGTTTTTAACTTAGCTTTTGAAATTATTCCCAATGCTGAAGATTTAGCCAACCTGAGTAATGTCAAAGCTATGAAAGGTTATCCTAATCGCTATCGCATCCGCATTGGGGATTATCGCGTCGGTATTGAGATATCTGGAGAGCAGGTAGAAATGATGCGTGTTCTCCACAGACGAGAGTTTTATCGTTATTTTCCTTAGTCAAGAATAGCGACTCACCCATAAGGCTTGGGTGCGTCCATCAAGGTCAACAAGTTGATCGTTGTATGCTCTATGTGTTTAGACGAGATGTTTCGAGCCTCGGTAACATTGCTTATTTCAATTGTGCTAAATTTTATAAGTATCTAGACAGAATTAATTGTATAAACAGTTTTATTGTTACGCTTTTTGCCTTATGACTGCTCCGTGAACAGTAAATTTATTTTGTCCAAGTATCAACAACCACCAGAGATTGAAATCTCTGGCTAATAGAAAAAGTCTTCTAAAGAAGACTAGATAAGCTTTTTAGTCCATTTGAATGGACTTATTCTGTGAGCAGAGGAATTGACCGAGGTGGGTTTTTCCGCTTACCGACAATGGTGCAAGATCTGATTTGAAGGATGAAAACCAAAATTAATCAGGACTCAATGGGTAGAGGCAAGGACTGTACTCATCCTACAAATATAATGGTTAATCTACTTAGTAAAGCAAAGTTTAGAGAGATTTGAAGGATGACGACAAGGGAATATTTAACTCAAAGATATTAATAAAAGATTTAACTATGACTTATATCTCAGTTCATTCTTCCATTCGCACGGAGATCAAAAAATTCCTCCAATTAGCCATCCCCTTAGCTAGCGCGCAGGTGGCACAATCTCTAACAGGGTTTTTCGACACAATTATGATGGGAAGACTTGGTGCAGAAACCCTTGCTGCTGGTGGTTTGGCTTCCCTAACTTTCTTAGCTTTATTAAATATTGCTGGTGGGGTAGTTATGGGAGTGAGTCCACTAATTGCAGAAGCTTATGGCGCGGGAAATAAAACACGGATTGAAAAGTTAGCGCGTCAAGGATTTTGGCTGGTTTTGTTGCTAACGATCCCCATAATGTTTGCGATCGCATATTTAGATTCGATCATGCTGCAACTGGGACAAGCAGAAACAACCGTTACCCTAGCTAATACCTATTTAGATATCATACTGTGGGGTTTCTTTCCTGCTTTGAGCTTTGCTATGCTGCGGGGTGTTGTATCTGGATTATCTCATGCTCGCCCTGTGATGTTTATCGTGATTATTGGCACGATTTTTAATATCATCGGTAACTACGTTTTAGGATTTGGTAAATTGGGCTTTCCGCGCCTAGAATTGGCAGGATTAGCATTAGCCAGCGTTTTGGCTCTCTGGGGAATGTTTTTAGCGTTACTAATATATATTCTCAAGCACCCGCAACTTAGAACCTATCGTATTATTCAAGAGCTACATCAACTAAAACCAGGTATTCTTGCAGATTTAGTCAGAATTGGTCTTCCCATCGGCATCTTTTCTGCACTGGAAATAGGACTGTTCACTATTGTTACTTATCTTATGGGTGCATTGGGAACAGAAATGTTAGCTGCACACCAAATTGTGTTCCAAACTATTGTTGTGATCTTTATGATTCCGTTGGGAATGTCTTATGCAACTACGGTAAGGGTGGGACAATGGCTCGGACAACAAAACCTAGAGGGAATCAAGCGAGCAGGATATCTGAGTATTGCTATGGGATTTATGTTTGCAATCTTAGTAACCATCGCCATGCTGTTATTTCCCCAAGCAATAGTTAGCTTATATCTCGACATTAACGACCCTGCTAATACTCAGGTAATAACTTTAGCTTTACCGATGCTGACTATTGCTACTGTGGCACAAATACCAGACGTAATACAAAAAATTACTTATGGTGCGCTGCAAGGAATACAAGATACTCGCACCCCCATGCTTTTAAGTATTCCCGCTTTTTGGGGTATTGGGTTGACTAGCGGTTATATTCTCGGCTTTCCTCTTGGTTGGGGTGGTACTGGTTTGTGGTTAGGACATTCTCTCGGAATGGCGATCGCTGCTATTCTCTTTTTAATTAGGTTTCACCACCAAATTACCTATCGGAAAAAGTTTAACTAGACGTATTGTTGCTATGACAAATCCTGCCCATCCAAAAGTTTTACAGATTGACGATTTTACAATGCGACCACTCCAAACCTCTGATTTGGATGCTCTTGCAGCAATTTGGGCTGATTCTGAAGTGACTCGTTTTCTGCCTAGTCGAGGAATTCCTATATCTAAAGAAAACACAGAAAAATCCCTTAAATCTTTCGTCAACCACTGGCAACAACGAGGATACGGAATTTGGGCAATTATAGAAAACTGTTCATCTCAAATGATTGGCTATTGTGGTTTGCGCTACTTAGATGAGCTTGATGAAGTTGAAGTTCTTTATGGACTTGCTAAGATTTATTGGGGGCGAGGAATTGCCACTAAAGCAGCGAAAGCAGCAATTTCATACGGGTTCAATGTCGCTAATCTAGATAAGTTAATTGCTATGACATTGCCTGATAACCTTGCCTCAAGAAGGGTAATAGAAAAAGCTGGCTTGGAATATAAAAAGCAAATCCATATATTTAATCTGGATGTTCTCTACTACTCTGGGCAAAATCGATGAACTTTATTTCCTGTCTGATATTTTGATAATTCCCCAATGGCGATCGCTTATTACTAGACTTTGATGCGATCTCGCCAAGCGAGGCACTTCGTGATCGCAGCCAGGCTATTTTTAGTTAAGACCCTTAAATAGTGAATAATTCTTAGCCTATTTTGATACTGATGGCTATTACTTTTGTTTGATAAATCCTCAAAAGTCAAAAAAGAACCTAAATTATATTCACGAATTAAATACACAGGCTGAAGCTTAATTTTATTAAAAAAAGCCTCAACAAAATTGCGAGAAGATTCAATAGCCCACTTAGCGCAATCATGACTTAAGTGATTTCTAGGGAAAGGATAATAGATACTTTCCTCTGGTAAATGACATAGAGGATGTAGGGGAAATTTACCTTTAAGTTTTTTCTCTAGTTTTGAAGAGTTTTCTTGGCTAATATCTATAGTTTTAATTTTATAGTGGGTTAAGTGATTACGTAATTCGATTAATAATTGGGCAGACTGATAAGGTTCTTGTCTAGTATCAAATTTTTCTTGACCTATAAGAAATAAAGCTAAATTATATTTTTTGAGAATAGACTCCTTCTTTAAAAGATTATCATCTATTTTGAAGTAATTTTGTATTTGGGTAATAGATTTATCTCCTAATGATTTAATCTTCAATAATAAATCATCTTTAGCTTCAGTTACATCTAGGAACAATTCATTAATAGTAGCTTCCATAAAAATAACAGAATTTATAACTGCACTTAGGACACTTGAGGTATATTTAATATCTACTTCTGAGCTTTCGAGATTGTTTTGATTTGGAATATTTTTAAAACTTAAATTAGTATTGGTATAGGCTGAAATCAGTGCTTCAATTGAAAAGTAGTATCTTAATGTTATTTTAGGTAGTTCATTAGTCATATTATTTCTTTTTAAGTAAACTGTATATATTCAACATAGCTATAATTCTCCAATCAATTAAACAGTAATTTTACTGAAAAGTTCGATTCGATAACTGCTTTTTCTTCTTGCTGATCTTAGCCTAATCTTACAGTTGACTAACCTCATAATCCAATTCATACTTGGGTTGTTAAAGGTAGTGAGTCATAAAAAAAATGGCTCTACCGAACCTGCGATGTAAAACTGTTAGAAACTAGTCATTAAAAGTCTTGCTGTGCAAGACTTTGAGTTCTTGATAGTTTGATTTTGTATGTTTTTTCCTAAATCCGTTTACAGATAAGCCTTTTACCCAAAT
>JASJCP010000064.1 GCA_030065935.1 Xenococcaceae cyanobacterium MO_167.B27 | reverse complement strand
AAATTACCTAAAGCATTACCACGGTTATTCCAAGCTGAATCATCATCAGGTTTAATTTCTAGTGCTTTATCGTAAGATTCAATTGCTTCCTCGAATCTTGCTAAATTACCTAAAGCAATACCACGCATATACCAAGCTGAATCATCATCAGGATTAATTTCTAGAGCCTTGTCATAGGAGTCGATCGCATCATCGAATCTTCCTAATTTACCTAAAGCATTACCACGGTTATACCAAGCTGAATCATCATCAGGTTTAATTTCTAGTGCTTTATCGTAAGAGTCTATTGCTTCCTCGAATCTTCCTAATTTACCTAAAGCAATACCACGGATCATCCAAGCTGAATCATCATCAGGATTAATTTCTAGAGCTTTGTCAAAAGATGCGATCTCATCAGAGTATCTTCCTAAATTACCTAAAGCAATACCACGGATCATCCAAGCTGAATCTTTATCAGGATTAATTTCTAGAGCTTTGTCAAAAGATGCGATCTCATCAGAGTATCTTCCTAATTTACCTAAAGCAATACCACGGATCATCCAAGCTGAATCATCATCAGGATTAATTTCTAGAGCTTTGTCATAGGATGCGATCGCATCATCGAATCTTCCTAAATCATCTAAAGCATTACCACGCATATACCAAGCTGAATCATCATCAGGATTAAATTTTAGTGCTTTATCGTAAGATTCAATTGCTTCCTCGAATCTTCCTAAATCATCTAAAGCATTACCACGCATATACCAAGCTGAATCATCATCAGGATTAAATTTTAGTGCTTTATCGTAAGATTCAATTGCTTCCTCGAATCTTGCTAAATTATCTAAAGCAATACCACGCATATACCAAGCTGAATCTTTATCAGGATTAAATTTTAGTGCTTTATCGTAAGATTCAATTGCTTCCTCGAATCTTCCTAATTTACCTAAAGCAATACCACGGATCATCCAAGCTGAATCATCATCAGGATTAATTTCTAGAGCCTTGTCATAGGAGTCGATCGCATCATCGAATCTTCCTAAATCATCTAAAGCATTACCACGCATATACCAAGCTGAATCATCATCAGGATTAATTTCTAGAGCTTTGTCATAAGATTCAATTGCTTCCTCGAATCTTGCTAAATTACCTAAAGCATTACCACGGTTATTCCAAGCTGAATCATCATCAGGTTTAATTTCTAGTGCTTTATCGTAAGATTCAATTGCTTCCTCGAATCTTGCTAAATTACCTAAAGCAATACCACGGTTATTCCAAGCTGAATCATCATCAGGTTTAATTTCTAGTGCTTTATCGTAAGATTCAATTGCTTCCTCGAATCTTGCTAAATTACCTAAAGCAATACCACGCATATACCAAGCTGAATCTTTATCAGGATTAAATTTTAGTGCTTTATCGTAAGATTCAATTGCTTCCTCGAATCTTGCTAAATGACCTAAAGCAATACCACGCATATACCAAGCTGAATCTTTATCAGGATTAAATTTTAGTGCTTTATCGTAAGATTCAATTGCTTCCTCGAATCTTGCTAAATTACGTAAAGCAATACCTTTTGTTCCCCATAAAAAGCATAAAAGTTCTGAATTATACCCAAAATAATTAATTTCATAATCGCAGAGACTAATTATTTGATGATAATGTTTATATTCATACAAGTAAAACAATAAAGGTGATAAAAATGATATTTTTTGCTTCAGTTCCCTTGATTTCTGAAAATAAAAAATAAAAATATTGTATAAATCTAAAATATAAGATGAATTAATCTCGATAGTGCTTCCCTTAGCTTCAATTTGTCCATCACGGGGTTGATAAATGTTTTCTACTTCCGTTAAATAAGCTAAGGCTTTGTTAATATTTTTCTTGTGCCAAAATTGCCATTTAGGAACTTCCATTAACAATTTTGTAGTAGGCAAAACTGTGGTTTTAGCTAAAGGTATTCCTATTTGCAGTAGCAAATCAATAGCATCATATATATACTTAGATAAAGGATATTTATTGATAGCATTTTGATAATGTTCATCCCAATTTTGCCTGAGAGTATCTCGATAGTTTTCTACAGTAAAATCTAATCCACGATTCTTGATTCTAGTTAAATTTTCTACTACGTTTCTAAAAGTTCTGTCGTTGCGCTTGGCAATAGTTATATAGTCTGTTTCATTTGCTGTAATACCAGTCTTAGGAATAGTATCTTGTAAAAGATGTACCACAGCATTATCTTCTGGTGTGGGTAAATTATAGATAGTGAATTTTTCCCAAAAATTAGGATATTTATCCCAATCTAATTTTTCCCATTCACTAATTCTAGTGTTATTTTCTGGTTGCTTTTCGTTTCTAGCTGTTGCAATAACTTTTATGTAATCAAAATTCTCTTGATATTCTGTAATAGTTTCTAATAATCTAATTTGTAGAGGCTTGGTGAGAGGTGCTAAAGGTAATTCTTCCGCTTGAGGAGATTTATCTTTTAAGCCAAAAGCCATTTTACGATTAAGATCGTCTAAGAAGAAAAGTATTTTACGAGTTTGATTTAATTCTTTTAACTGCTTCCTTGTAGGTAAATCTAACCATTCCCAATCTTTTAGATATAAAACTGTCCAATCTTCATTATTAAAAACTTGAGTAACTTCCGCAGCTTCTCTAGTTTTACCTAAGCCGGTCCTCCCTAAAATAAGTACCCAATCTTGTGATTCTAACTTATTAATAAGTTCTTGTTTAATATCTCTATCAGATAATCTTTGTTGATATTTAATTGCAGCATCAGCCAAAGGATTTTTTTTATTCCCAGGAAAAACTACAGCAAGAATATCACTCTTGGGTGGTAAAACTTCAAAAGGAGTCGTATCAATAGAAAATTTACTACTTCGCAGTTGCTTTCGATACCACCAAATCACTCCCCAGATAGTAGTAATAATGGTGAAGAGAATTCCTATTGTTTTGATATCTATACTATTTGGGTTCACTGGAGGTTGAGGATTTATTTGAATTTGAATTTGAGCCAGTATTTGTGCAATTAACTGAATCATGTTGTTGATTTGCTTCTGGTAGTTGGGTAAACTCCGCTATGAAGATAATTTGTCAGACAACCCTTTCTTTTACCCAGTTTAGCCCATCTTGTTAGCTCTAAAATCCTGCTTTTTCCTTTAAATCCCAGTTGAGAGTAAAATATTATGTCTAATTAATTTTATTTAGATATAAATGCAATGAATAACCCTTTAGAATTTAATCCTGATGAATGGGTAATTGACAGTAACGATCGCACTGCTTTATCTATTCGTATTAAAGAACGACTATTTTATGAAAAATCCCCTTATCAAACAGTAGAAGTATTTGAGACTTGCGATCGCGGTAAAATGTTGACTATTGACCGCATGGTAATGTGTACGGAAGCAGATGAAGCATCCTATCATGAAATGCTGGTTCATGTACCAATGTTAACCAACTCTAGTATTAAAGATGTGTTGGTAATTGGTGGTGGAGATGGGGGAACAGTTCGGGAACTAGCGCGCCACGAGAATCTAAAAACTATTACTATGGTAGAAATTGATGAAGTAGTAGTACGCGGATCAAAACAGTTTTTACCTGATATTGCTTCAGCTTTGGATCATCCCAAGTTAAAGCTATTGATTGAAGATGGAATTAAATTTGTTAAAGAGGCTGCTGATAGTAGCTACGATTTAATTATTATTGACTCTTCCGACCCCGTGGGTCCCTCTGAAGGATTATTCACTAAATCATTTTACCAAGATGTTTATCGCTGCTTACGTCCTGGTGGTTTAGTTACAGTACAAAGTGAATCGCCCTGTTTTAATCCTAAAGCCTTTGTGGAACTGAATCACTGTCTATGCCAAGTTTTTGATAATGACAAGGTACATTGTTATTTAGTATTTATTCCCATGTATCCTAGTGGGATGTGGAGTTTAACTTATTGTTCTAAACAAGGATTGCATCCTCTGAGCTTTAAGCGCGATCGCGCTACACAATTTGCTCAGAAGTACAATTTAAGTTATTACAATGCGGATGTGCATCAATCTGCTTTTGCTTTACCCACCTATATTAAAAACATGATTGCACAATAGATAGTAAGTGTCGTGGAAATAAAGTGCTTTGTTTACTGCTCAGAAATGACATATTGTAGAACGTCGTTATTTTTTCTGTCAATATCGTAGATATATCCCAGATTTATAGCTACTCTTCTTCTCAAACCCAGGGAAGGATAAAGTTTAGTTCCTCCTAATTCCGTAGTAGCATGAGAGTTAGCTAATTTAATTAACTGTAAAGTGATATCTTTTGATAAATCTTGACCAAAGACACTGAAAACATTGTTAGTACAATCATTTTTAGGAGCTAGTTCAAGTTCAAATTCTCGATCTTCATAAGCTAGTAAAATTGCATCTAAACAAGTTCCATAGTCATAAGAGTTATTAAAGTCAAAAACGATTTCCTCCATTCTAGGGTCTTGTGTTTCAGGTACAGGATTGACATATTGCTGATTATTCAGAACTTGAGTTGATGAAACTGTATTTTTACTAGTATCAGATTCAACAGGATATGCGATCACTGGTTGGACAGTTAGTACAATTCCCAATATCATTGATGCTTCTAAAATCTTGTTCATTTCTTATAGTTCTTGCCTATTAACTTAAGATTATTTTAATCATGGAATTGATAATTTTTGGTTAACTAGTTTGATTTACTTAAATTTTACTTTTATGGGTTAATAAAAGGAGGAAGGAGGAAGTTTATTAAGTAGCAAGTAACTGGCTACTTTTTACCTCCTACCTAGAATCTCTGACCCAGTCCCCAATCCAGGGTAAGCGCAAGAAAAATGAAGCTGTAATATGCTAAGAGAATAATCAGGATTCCCGATGGTTAAAGGTTTTGGTGAAGCGTCTGTCTCCATAAACAAAAGCAATAAATCCTCGTCACTTAGACCTGCCATCGATTGTGAACAAATACAGCAACAATTAGCAGAACATTTTAAGGATTTAGAAGACCCCAGAGGCTCTTCTTCGTGTGCTTCATCCATTTATCAGTATTATGGCGACCCGCTCTGCGGTTGCCTTCGGCACCGCCTTCCTCGCGACAATTGGCGGAGCGCAAGGATGGGAAGATATTGAAATGAGGGGGCGTGAGTCATGAGCAATGGTTATCTAGCTTCTTGAAGTTAGCTTTTGGGATTCCGAGTGCCGATACTTACCGAAGGTTATTTGAAAGAATTTCACCTCAAGATGAGCGAAAAGAGCTTCAACGCTTGGTTGAGCAGTTTAGTAATTGATTTAGGGGCACAGGTCAAATTGAGAACCAACTCCATTGGATAGAGCGATGTGAGTTTTGGGGAAGATGCCTGCCGTATTCGTACAGGCAATGCTCCTGAAAATATCGCTTTGCTAAAGCGATTTGCATTAATCTACTCAATCAAGAAACGAGCTTCAAACGAAGCATCCGTCAAAAGGCGATGCAGCGCGGTCTTGGACGGGGCGTTCAAGCACCTGAACCAAGTTCAGGTGTCAGCCCCTTGGCTGTCCCCCATGAGCGACTGCATCAAGACGGCGAAGCGAGCCGTGGCGAGGATGTAACGTATTTGCGCTCAAGTTCTTAACGCTTCGATTCCTTTACACTCTAACCCATCTGATGCGTAAATTTTCTTGCGCTTACCCTGGTCCCCAATCCTAATTCCCCGTCTAATTATAAATGTTAAAAATTAACTACTTTAAAAACTGCTTCTCTCTCTTGTCGTGAGCTATTGTGTAAAGGGGTAAATAAATATTCCCAACAAAACAAAGAATAACCATAATTATACTTTTTGACTACTGATACTTGCTCGGCAATTTCTGTTAAAGATTTCCTTGACCAAAAATTACCTGTGTAAATTCCAACTCCCACTGGTATATATTGATGAGCCGTTTTGATTCCCGAGTCTGTGAGACTTCTTGCTACTTCTGTAGCTGTCGGTCGATAAATCTGGATTATAATTTCATCTACTAGTTTTTCTTTTACCCATTTTATCCAATCTTGATTGTAATTTTTTACTGCAAAATGATAGGGGTTAGGAGAAACCGAAATAATTAAATTGCTATTCACTTTTCTAACTGCTTCTACAACCTTTTTTGTAAGGTTATTCATCTCTAATCTTTTATTTCCAAATGCTTTGGGGATTCCCCAATGATCGTCTAGTTGAATTCCATCTAGTTCGGGATATTTTTCCGCTACTTCGGTCAATAAATTAATCCAATATTGCTCTACTTCGGGATTTCCTGGGTTCAGCCAAAGATTATTATTGATTAACTGTGTTCCATTATCAGTTTTTAAGAGCCAATCTGGATGTTTTTGGGCTAACTTATCATATTTATTTAGCATCATCCCATATTCGTACCAAGCATAAATTTTTAACCCTTGACGTTTTCCTTGTTTAATTGTGGAACTTAATGGGTCTGTCCAGGGTAAAGATACTTGATGATTTCTGAGAGCGTATTCACTGGGGTAAATTGTACCCTTGTTATACACCGAGATATACACTCGATTAAAATTGAGCAGTGATAATTGATGAAATACGTTATCTATTGCTGTTGTATAAGTTAAAAACGAATTTCCTAGATGAGTTAACCAAACTCCTTTAACTAAATTATTTGATTGTGGTTTATGAGGTGGTGCAACTGTTAATAAGTTTAAGATAATTACTATCAGCACCCCTGTCAAACTTAGCACTACTAATTTTTTAAATTGTTTGAGAAGCATAATACAAAAGCTTTTCTCCAATAAACAATGAACTATCAATTACTAATTACTAATTACTAATTACTAAGCTGCCGATGCACTTAAACTGCATATTATTAAATTAGAAAACAAACCTTTAAATCCTGTCCGTGTCTCCTGCCCTCCTCCTGTCTCCGTGTCAATCTCAATAAGTAAATTAAATGCCTGACAGCTTAACTCCCAACTACGCTCTTACCCTCCTACGGTAAGGGCTTAGGAGCGCAATAGGCGGATACCCACGCTCCTACTAACTCCTAACAATCAACAATTAACCATTAACCATAACCTTCGTAGTACAATATCATTCTGTTCACAATTCCCCATCTTCCGCTCATGAACTCCGATTATTTGGAGAGAATCTTAAATGCTCGTGTCTATGATGTAGCACAGGAATCACCTTTAGAGTATGCTGCTAATCTTTCTACCAGACTTCACAATAAAATACTGTTGAAACGAGAAGATATGCAGTCGGTGTTTTCTTTTAAGTTGCGCGGTGCATACAATAAAATGGCGCAATTATCACGCCCAATCCTCAAACAAGGGGTAATTGCTGCTTCTGCTGGTAATCACGCTCAAGGAGTCGCTCTTGCTGCTAAAAAATTGGGTACAACAGCAATTATTGTAATGCCTGTCACCACACCCGAAGTTAAGATAAATGCAGTTAGAGCTAGGGGAGGACAAGTAGTATTAGAAGGGGATACTTATGATGATGCTTGTGCTTACGCGAAACAATTAGGTGAACAGAAGGGTTTAACTTTTATTCATCCGTTTGACGATCCTGATGTGATTGCAGGACAAGGCACAATAGGGATGGAGATTTTACGGCAATACCAGCAGCCAATTCACGCAATTATGGTAGCTATCGGCGGAGGTGGTTTAATTTCGGGTATTGCTGCCTATATAAAACGCTTACGACCTGAAATCAAGATTATTGGCGTTGAACCTGTGGATGCAGATGCTATGTCCCAATCTTTACAAGCAGGTAAACGAGTAAGATTATCTCAAGTGGGTTTGTTTGCTGATGGGGTAGCAGTTAGAGAAGTAGGAGAAGAGACATTTCGCCTCTGTCAGAAATATGTTGACGAGATTATTTTAGTTAGCACTGATGACACTTGTGCAGCTATTAAAGATGTCTTTGAAGATACCCGTTCTATTTTAGAACCTGCTGGAGCATTAGCGATCGCAGGAATCAAAGCCTATGTGGAAAGAGAAAACATCCGAGATCAAACCCTAGTAGCGATCGCCTGTGGGGCAAATATGAACTTCGATCGCTTGCGGTTTGTCGCAGAAAGGGCGGAATTTGGAGAGAAGCGAGAGGCGATTTTTGCGGTTACTATTCCTGAAGCCAGAGGGAGTTTCCGCAAGTTTTGTCAGTGTATTGGAAGACACAATCTGACAGAGTTTAATTATCGTATTGCTGATGCTGAGAAAGCTTATATTTTTGTAGGAATCTCGATTCAAAATCGGGAGGATGCAGCCAATATTGCGCGGACTTTTGTGCAAAATGGCTTTGAAACTATAGATCTGACAGATGATGAACTAGCTAAAATGCACCTGCGCCACATGGTAGGAGGGCGATCGCCTTTAGCGGAAAATGAACTGCTCTATCGCTTTGAATTTCCCGAGCGTCCAGGGGCTTTAATGGATTTTTTAAACTGTATGAGTCCCAACTGGAATATAAGTTTATTCCATTATCGGAATAATGGGGCTGATTATGGCAGAATTGCGATCGGGGTACAAGTACCACCAGATGAGATGGAACAATGGCAAGCTTTTCTAGAAACTCTAGGGTACGTCTATTGGGATGAAAGCCAAAACCCTGCTTATAAATTATTTTTGTAAGTTTTCATCCCTCCCATGAATGAGGAGGGTTTTCTCACTCACATTTGTGTAATTGACTGATTTAATGACAAAATGAAATATATCGCCATATTACAATTTGGTTTGATGGATAAAATAGTAGGAACAACTGAAGCTGCATTTCTATTAAATATTTCTGTATCTAGAGTTAAAGTATTGCTCCAACAGAATCGAATTAAAGGGGCAATAAAAGAAGGTAGAGTCTGGAAAATACCTTTATTTAAAGGAATGCCCCAAGTTGAAGCACGAGGTCGGGGTCTTAGAGGAACTTGGAGAAGACGACGTTGTCAAAAGCCTACTGTGATTCATGTGAATAAACCCCAAATAGATTGCAACCGCAAAGAGGAAACTAACAAGCCAGTAATTACTATTAGGCAAGGCAGCCGTAAAACCTATTGTCATCTAGCAGAGATTAAAGGTGAGTGTCGAGTAGTCTATCAACCAAACAATCCTTTATCTTGTGGTGCAGTAGTTTGGATTGAGGTAGTTTCCGATACTGTAGTAATACCACAGTTCTTGAAACCCATGGGGGTCGACCTCGCGCTATAATCAGATTCTTAAAATAATTATTCTCTATTATAAATCGTAAATTTTAAATGAGAACTGATAACTGATAAATGATACAAGCTTTACGAGGAACAAGAGATATATTGCCAGAAGAAGTGGGATACTGGCAGCTAATCGAAGCTACAGCTAGAGAAATCTTAACTAGGGCTTTATACCAAGAAATTCGACCCCCAATCTTTGAACAGACTTCCCTGTTTGAGAGAGGAATAGGAGAAGCTACAGATATTGTAGGGAAAGAAATGTACACTTTTAAAGATAGAGGCGATCGCTCTTTGACCTTGCGCCCAGAAGGAACAGCAGGGGTAGTACGTTCCTACATTACTAATAAACTTTTTTCCCAAGGAGTGCAGCGTCTTTGGTACACTGGGGCGATGTTTCGTTACGAAAGACCCCAAGCTGGTCGTCAGAGACAGTTTCACCAAATCGGATTAGAATTACTCGGTAGTGGTGCGCCCCGTGCAGATGTAGAAGTTATAGCTATTGCTACAGATATTTTACAAGCACTAGGACTCAGAAATCTTACTCTAGATATTAACTCCGTTGGAAGAGGAGAAGACCGTCAGAGATATCGGGAAGCTTTAGTACAATACTTAGAGCCTTACAAAGCGGAACTAGATAAAGACTCCCAAGAGCGTTTGACTCGTAACCCTTTACGGATTTTAGACAGTAAAGACGAAAAGACTCAGGCGATCGCCCAAGATGCACCAAAAATTATCGATCATCTCAGTGATGAATCGAAACAACACTTTGATACAGTACTGCAACTACTAACAGATTTAAGTATTCCCTACAACATCAATCACTGTTTAGTTAGAGGACTAGACTACTATACCCACACGGCTTTTGAAATCAAATCCGATGAGTTGGGTTCACAAGCTACCGTTTGTGGTGGTGGTCGTTATGACGGTTTAGTAGCAGAATTAGGAGGACCCGAGACTCAAGCTATTGGTTGGGGGATGGGAATGGAAAGATTAGTCTTACTCTTACAACAACTCCAACAACCTCCTGTAACTCCTCCTGACTTTTATTTAGTATCTCGTGGTGTAATCCCAGAAGCTCAAGGATTAGTCTTAGCTCAAAAATTACGGAGTGCTGGTTTTATCGTGGAATTAGACTTAAGCGGTAGTGCTTTTGGTAAACAATTTAAAAGGGCTGATCGTAGTGGTGCAGTTGCCTGTATAGTTTTAGGAGATGCAGAAGCAGAAAACAAAACTGTCGGTCTTAAGTGGTTAGCTTCTGGGGAACAGGAGGCGATCGCCCAAACTGATTTATTAGCCAATACCGAAGCTTTACGCAGTAAAATTGCTCAAATCAGAAACTAAATATGACGAAATACATCATGTGGGGTAGCTATTGCGAAAATGCCCTAGAAAAACGCACTCCCTATCGGCAAGACCATTTAGAACGGCTAAAAAAACAGAAAGAACAAGGAATTCTAGTGACTCTAGGTCCTACCAAAGACAATACTAAAGTTTTTGGCATCTATGAAGCAGAAAGCGAAGCAAAAGTTAAGGAGCTAGTCGAATCCGATCCTTATTGGCAAAATAGTATTTGGACTGAATACCAAATTAAAGAGTGGATTCAGGCATTTTAGTAAGTAGCAAGTAATATCTGCTCCTACTCTACTCTCTCTGTTGCCAGTAGCCAATCAAACAGTATTCGTGGGAAGTCACCGAGTCCCGCTCCTAAATACGATTGATTATGTTTAGGTTTCCAGTAGGTGGTATATAATCTCATAAGCAGTGGGAGAGGAATCAGGTGGAATCAGAACAATCTAGTAAGCAATCTTTATCAAAATCTGAGACAATTCAACAGTTACGGACAACTATTAATCAGCTAGAAGGGATTATCGAAGAACTAGACACTACTAATGTAGAACAATTGCCAGAATCCCCATCTCTAGAAACTCTGGTTAAAACCACAGAAGAACTAGAAAGCACCATATCCAAAGCGAAACAAACTCCTTCTCCAGTAAAAGAAGAAACTACTATTACCGAGATACCAGAAGCTAAACCACAAGAATCGCCTGAAGCAGAAACCCCAGAAGTAACCTCTACTCCTGAAACTGCTCAACCTCCTGAATCTCAGACAAATAAATCCTTGATCGTTGGTATTGTAGCAGCAGTGGCGATCGCCTTGATACTTATCGGATTACAATTTTTACCTACTAACCCTGGAGGGATTATTTCCTCTTCATCAAAAGCCTCGGGAAAATTAGCTACTAATCCTGAGCTAAACTTTATTGCAGCTATCGAAAAACAAGTCGAAACTCTTACTAAATCCTACGAACCAGACTTAATAACTCTCATCAAACCCGACTTTAAGAACAATACCCTATTTGTTACCGTTGATGACCAATGGTACGAACTAAAAAGCGATCGCCAACAACAAGTATCCAATGAAATTAACAAGCGATCGCGCCCAATCGAGTTTCAGAAACTAATCATTCAAGACAGGAAAGGAAAACTATTAGCTCGTAATCCTGTAGTAGGGGATAACATGGTTATTTTCCAGAGCAGCAATGACTTATAATCAATAAAAAACTTGGGTATAAGGTTTCTGAAAATTATGTTCTAAGATAGCGTTCATAATTACGTTGGCGATTTTCTCTCCACCGATGGAGGAAGGTTTGATCGGATCGTAGCGCATTGGCATAGTCTTGAGTTTCGTTACAGGTTAATCGCAAGTCAATTAAGGGAATACCCGCTTGAAATGCCAGGCGAATAATCACATCATTAAAAGTTGCCAAAGCTGCGATCGCAATTTGTCTTTCTAATTTTACTGAATGATTGGGATAGTAGATTGTGCAAATCACTGTAGGAAGATTAAAACTCAATATTTTCTCTAATAATTTCTCATACTGTTGCTCAAATTGCTCACTTATATCTGCCAATTTACTAAAAACTTGTGCCGACGAAGCTACATTCTCATTGAGAATACCAATATGACTCAGTGCATTGTTACCACCAACACTAAGAATGAGGTGAGTAGTATCTGGGGGTAATTGTTCTAATTGAGCATAAACATCATTAATTTTACTACCATATTCTTTCCATTGATACCAGTTACTCATCCAAGACTTGACTATTGGAAGACTATCTGCGATCGTTATCATATTTTTACAAGCACCTGAAGCATCCTTACCTTTTCTTGTTCTTTCTCCGTGGTCAATAGCAGAAAGAATAATATCTCTAGGCTCTCTATAACAAAAAGTCGCTTTTGCTAATCCTAAAGCAATTAACAGCTTAATAAAAAAACTTGGCTTTGAATGAGTTTTTATAACAACATTTCCGTATTTTATTTTGAGAAAAATTATGGTTAGAAAATTATTGAAGTATATTCCTCTTAAAAATCCGCAGTTAGAATATTTATTAAACTCTTCTTGGGCAACTGCATTATTCTGACTGGCTAATGCAAGTAAGTCTTCCTGATAATTATATATAAGAGTGCTAGCAGATTTGGGAATACTACTACTGATTATTATCATCCTGGATATATACCATGGAAAAGACGATGTTTTGTTTTAAGCCAGCGTCTCAAAAATTAACCTCCAAAAAGTGCTTTTAAACTCCGCCAAAAGCAAATCTTTTTGCGATGATTAATCTCATTAGATACCTCTAGCTGCGGTGTTACTCCACCCTTGGGAGTGAAGGTTTTTTTACTATGGTATGTTTGGAATACAATTGCATTATCTAAGTTTAGCGATCGCGCCCCATCAAGTTTTTAACTCTGGGAGTGGGAAGTCCCCCGTATAGGCGGAGGGGTCGCTCCGCGCACCTGCGGTGAGAGAACGAGTCCATCGGACTTAACAAATTAGACGTAAAATCTTCATATATTACAAAGCTTGATTGTTGTACGATAAATTTGGACGCAAGGGATGAACCTAAATCGATCCAGAGTTGGGAAGCACCCATCCTAGATGAGAGTGAAAGGCAGTCTATCAAGGCGGGACCTCCAGAGCTAGGGAAATGCAAGCAAAAATCGAATAAACAAAACGATACATGGTAGCTCAGGGGCTCTGAGTGGTACTGCCTGTGGAGGTATCGGAACGGGGTAACACTGTTGGGAAGTCATAGACTGTTTGTACCAGCAACTACTAGGGAAGACCAATGAAGCAGGAATACCTAACAGCGATGTTAGGAAGCCTGGGATTTATCCTAGGAGGATGTCACTTTACCAACGCGCTTGCGCCTTTTCAGTAGAGGTAGTAAAAACAGAATAACGGTAAAAATGATAATTGTTAAAGATATGGGACGCTCAAAAAATATGGTGGGAGAACCTTGATTCATTAGTAATGATTGTCGCATCGAGGTTTCTGCCAGAGGTCCTAAAACGATCGCGAGAACTACTGGGGCGAGGGGATAATTTAATTTACGTAAGAGATAACCTACAATACCAAAGATGAGCATTAACCAAACATCGTGCATATTCTGGGTTGGCGCATAGCCCCCGATAATGCAGAGGACGAAGATTAATGGTACAAGAATTGTTACTGGCAGTTTCAGTACCCAGACAAAGACAGGAATCAAAGCTAGATTAACAATTAGTGCCACCAGATTTGCTACATATAAACTTGCAACCGAACTCCAAACAAATTCCTGATTATCAACAAATAAGCGTGGTCCTGGTTCTAAACCCCAAATGACCATTCCTCCTAATAAAATTGCGGTAGTGGGAGAGCCAGGAATTCCCAAAGTCATCATCGGCAACATTGAACCAGTACTAGCAGAGTTATTAGCTGCTTCTGGTGCAACCACACCATCAAGATTTCCTTTCCCAAATGAATCGGGATTTTTAGACATCATTTTTGCTATTCCATAAGACATCAGGGAAGCAGGGGTAGCACCTGCTGCTGGTAAAACGCCTACGAAATAGCCCAGAAAAGAACCCATGAGCATTGCTTTAAGATTATGCTTGAGGTCTTTGGCAGTATTAATGATACTTTTAATAGAAATTTTGGTTGGGAATAGTTGTAATTTATTGTTGCTATTTTCCAGTGTCCAAAGCATCTCACCAATACCATATATTCCGATCGCCAAGACGAGGAAGTTGATACCAGAATAGAAGCCTGGAATATTGCCAAAGATCAATCTAGGCTCACCACTGACGATATCCAATCCCACTGCACTCAATACTAGACCTAAGCAAATTGAAAATAAAGTTTTGGGGATATCTTTGCCCCCTAAACCCACAAAAGTAGCAAAAGCCAGTAACATCAAAGCAAACTCTTCTGGTGGTCCAAAAGCGAGGGCAAATCTTGCTAGGGTAGGAGCTAAAACGGTAAACAAGACTACTGAAATAGTCCCCCCGACAAATGAGGCGATCGCTGCTGAAATCAGAGCGCGATCGCCTTTCCCCCCCAGAGCAAGAGGACGACCATCAAAAGTAGTTGCTACCGCCGTCGAAGCCCCAGGAATCCCCAGAATTATCGCGCTAATTGCCCCTCCATACATTGCACCGTAGTAGATTGCACCAAGAAAGATAATTGCGGAAGTAGGTGGCACTAAAAAGGTCATGGGAAGTAAAATAGCGACACCATTGACCGAACCTAGTCCAGGGATAACACCGATAAATAAACCCAGAGTACAACCGAACAAAACCAGCAATAAATTTATCGGTTGGAACACAATCGAGAAGCCATCGAGCAGAGGTTGTAGGATATCCATAGTTACTGAGAAAAAGCTCAGAGAAAAAGGTCATATAGTGGGTAAAATAAAGGCTCGGTCATGCCTTTAGGCAGAGTGATTGTTAATGCCACCTCAAAAAAGAAAAACATTACGATCGGAGCAGTCAGAGTTAGAATTGTGGTCAGCAGCCAAGAACGCTTGCCGATAAAGCGCAGGTGAGAGAATAAAAACAACATCACTGCTCCATACATCCCGATAAAAGGAATTATCCCTAGGGCTACTACTAGAGAGCCAGAATTGATGGCAAACGAGCGTAAACCCTGTTGATTTAGGTAGAGATTATGGGAACATGAGCTTTCGCTGGTTCTGGCGAGCCAGTTAATACCATTCCAAATACAACAAATCAGCATTCCTAGAGAAGCCCAAAAGGGAAAAGCTCCTCCACCCAGTCCTTCACCTGGAATGTAGCCAATTGGTAGCTTGGCACTCTCGTTCATGAAGTAAATAGAGAGGATTGCTAGAGCGATCGACCCCAGGATATCTGCTTGTCTAGTTGACATTGTTTTCCTTGCTTATAGTTTATTTGATTTCGCCAGTATTTTTCAGGAGTTCTTTATGCTTTTCTTCTTGATTCATCCAATAAGATTCCAGGTTGCTACCAGTAATAAACTCTCCTTTTAAACTCTTAGATTTCATGTATTCTTGCCACTCTGGTGTTTGGTAAACTTGTTCAAACACATTTTGGTAATATGCTTGAGCTTCTGGACTCATTCCTGGCGCGCCCACCACACTACGCTGCATAAAGTAGCTAAAGTCTTGACCCATCTCTTCAAAAGTCGGTGTGTCGGGGAACTGTTCTAGACGATTGGCGGTAAAAGAGGCAACAGGAACAAAACTACCTTCTTCATAAAAGCCTAAAGCTTCTGAAGGGTTATTAACAGTAGAGTTAACCTGCTTCCCTGCTAATTGCTTGGCGACATCACCGCCACCTTTTAGAGGAATATAGGTCATATCTAGATCGTAGTTGCTATTGAGGAAGTTAGTCAAAATTTCATCTTCTTGACCTTTTCCTGTTCCCGCCATCAACCATTCTTTGTCCGCTTCTTTAGCTGCTGCTACAAACTCATCAAAATTAGTAATACCGCTATCTTTATTTACCCAAAGAAGGAAAGTATCTTCAGCCATACGAGCAATTGGGGTAAATGTAGAAATATCCACGTTTAGGTTGGGTTGTCGTAAAGGAGTTGTATAGAAGCTATTGAGAGTCACCATAATGGTGTAGTTGTCTCCTTCTTTAGACTTTAGATACTGTAACGCCTCTGCACCAGAACCACCGCCTTTATTGAGAGGGACTAACGGCTTAGATGCCAGGTTGTGTTTCTGAACAATCGTCTGCATTAACCGCGCCATTTTATCTGCACCACCACCTTTGCCAGCCATGATGACGAATTCAATTGGCTTTTTCGGTTCCCAGTCAGAGGTTGCTGCTGTTGCTGCTACTGTTTCTGCTGTCCCTTCTTGAGTAAATACAGCTTCGGAGGCTGTTTCTGAGGAATTATTGCAGGCGGTTACTGTAGTTCCCATTGCCAGTAAAGCAACTAAAAATCCTGTTTTGATATTCATAGGTTGTAATTTTTACCTCAAGTTTTGTGTCGAAGTTGTTTATAAGTTTTCCGAAATGTATATTTATTCTAGGAAGCTATTGTCAAATTTTTGATTAGGTTTATATTGTTGGAAGCATCCTGGCATAAAGTGCCTTGCGCCCTTGGCTACTGGTTTGACAAGTTAGATCCTACGATAGCTAGTACCCTTACTAGATAAAGATTTCAACAAGAAAAGTTATCTAAATTGTGAACCTACATAGCCACTTCACGATTGCTTAGATAATCCTGCTAAACAGAATTTGCCAGAATAGTTTGCTCTAGCAATTTCACACTGGCATAAATAGAACTTAGATGGGGTGTTGGAGTATCGGTCAATTCTCCCAGTTCGATCGCTGCTCCTACTAAAGCATCTATTTCTGTCATACGACCAGCTTCAATGTCTTGTAGCATCGAAGTTTTGTGCGCTCCAACATTCCTCGCACCTTCAATTCTCTGCTCCAGAGAAATGCCAAATTTTACACCTAATTTTTCTGCGATCGCTTTTGCTTCCAACATCATATTACGAGCTAACTCTCTGGTCAAAGAATATTCACAAATGCGGTCTAAAGTAGCTCCAGTAAGTGCGCTGATGGGATTAAAAGCCAAATTACCCCAAAGTTTGACCCACAACTCATTGCGAATTTGGTTGCGTACTGGAGCTTTAAGATTAGCTTGACGTAGCACTTGAGCCAGTTGCTTGAGGCGATCGCTTTTTGTGCCATCTAATTCGCCGAGGGAAAAGCGATCGCCTTCTATGTGCCTAACTACTCCCGGGGCGACTAATTCTGTTGCTGGATAAACCACACAACCGATAACTTGCTTAATGGGGATATTTGTTTCTATTGTGCCTTCAGGATCTACCGCCCGAATTATATAATGTTCATATTCTCCCCCTGTTTCACGAAAATACCACCAGGGAATGCCGTTTTGCGCCATAACTACCATAGTTGCTTGCCCGTATAAAGCTGGCAAAGAAGGTGCTACTTTGGGTAAACTCTGAGCTTTAACTGTTACAAAAATTGCATCCTGGGGTTCGACAGTGTTAACGTCATCGGTAGCAAAAAAATTATCGATGGTTTCTTCTGAACCATTTTCTTCCAGCTTTAGCCCTTGAGTTTGCAGTGCTTCGAGTTGTTTACCTCGGGCAATTAGGGTAACTTCTACCTCAGAGCGTGGTAATTTAGCTAATTTCGCTCCCAGATAGCTGCCAATTGCTCCAGCACCGAAAATACAAATTTTCATTGATTGTTAGTAGTTAGTAGTTAGTAGTTAGTGGTTAGTGGTTAGTGGTTAGTGGTTAGTGGTTAGTTGCGCTCTTGCGTTCTTGCTAATTACTGATTACTTTTGAATGCACAACATCTAAGGTTCATGCTTCATCCTTAATTACTGATTTAGTCTGCGGTAATTCCGAGTAATTCTGCCATTTTGAGTCTTTGAGGCTTTCCTGTTGCACCTCGGGGTAGAGCTTCTAAGAAGTGAAACTTACGAGGGACTTTAAAATCTGCTAAATACTGTGAGCAGTATTGCTTTAATTCTTTTTCATCTATAGTTTCTTTTAAGACAACCGCAGCATGGACATCTTCACCAAGGATTTTGTGAGGGGCTGCAAAAGTGAGAACTTCATCCACTGCGGGATTACGGAGAATCACATTATCTATTTCCAAAGGAGAGATTTTTTCTCCACCGCGATTAATTAATTCTTTGATACGCCCTGTAAGAGATAAATAACCAGATTCATCGATTACTCCTTGATCGCCAGTGCGAAACCAACCGTTAGTAAATGCCTTGGCGTTAGCTTCAGGATTATTTTCGTAACCATCAACTACATTGGGTGCTTTAACTACTATTTCCCCTAATTGACCTTTTTCTAACAGATTTCCTGCCTCGTCCATAATGCCAACTTCTACACCGAAGCCATAGCCTACTGTTCCTGCTTTATGTTCTGCGGGGGGTAAAGGATTAGAGGTCATTTGGTGTGAAGCTTCAGTCATACTGTATGCTTCGAGTACTGGTGCATTAAAAGTTTTTTCTAGACTTTCTAATACAACTGGAGGCAGAGAAGAACTACTAGAGCGAATAAATCTTAGCTTACTTTTGGCGATCGCATCTTGATTACGACTTGCCCGAGATAATAGTAACTGGTGCATAGTTGGTACTGCGGAATACCAAGTAGGCTGAAAGTTCGCCAACAGTTTCCAAAATTCCAGAGCATTAAATCCACCAACTGGAACAATTACTGTTCCGCCAGAAGATAAAGTAGAGAGCATCGAAGCGACTAAACCATGAACATGAAATAGAGGCATTACACAAAGGGAACGATCTTTTGCTGTTAGATTGTAAGTGCCGATGATATTACTGGCAGAAGTAGCTAGATTTCGATGTCTAATAGGTACTCTCTTGGGTCTGCTAGTTGTGCCACTAGTGTGCAGAATCATCGCAATATCATCGGGTTGAGCCAACTCAGTCAGTCTTGGCTCTCGTTTCTGACCTCCTTGAAGACTAAAAGACAGTCCCTCTGGTTGTAATGTTGCTTGAATGAGCAGCATTTTGTCCGTAAGAGCTTCTTTAGCTGCTGCTACTCCTTCATCCAACACAATTAATGCACTAGCGTTGATGTCTTCATAATAGAAAGCAAATTCTGCTGCTGAATATTTAGGATTGAGGGGTGCTGCTGTCCCACACATCGCTGCCACTAGATAGGTGACAACCATTTCGGGACCATTAGCCATAGCGATCGCCATGCGATCGCCACGACCAATCCCTAATTGATTGAGTTGTGCTGCCAGATCTACAATTTGCTGTTTTAGATTTTTGTAGCTTATAGTCGGTCGCTCTGGAGCAACTAGGGCGGGATGTTCCTCATCTCCAATCAATAGATCCAGTAAAGTTTGTTGTCTATTATCGCTCTTTACCATTACTTACTCTAAAATTTATTTTACGGGTTTGTTGTTAACGAAACTATTATAGAAAGCTACGCTTAAGCGGAGGGACTTGTAGGGGTGTGCCAAGGGAATAGCCTTAGCCAGCTTTGATAGATAACAATTAACTTTTCATCTTTTTCTTGCAATTCCGACCCGCGAGGGACTAGCGGGTCGGAATTGCGAGTCAGGGTTGACAAATAAATCCAGGTTTTTTGGTTGGAAACCTAGCTTTAAAACCTCCCATTTCTGGGGTCGAAGGTACTCGACGGAGCCTGCTTCGACTTCGTAATGTTTGCCTCCACAATGTTAAGGGTCGGTACTATCCAAGCAGCACTAGTTTAACCCAATTAAACCTGTTTAACCACTTGGTTCTAGGAGCTTCGAGGCTGGCACGCACCCCAAGGTAGGAACTTTAACGCTTACCGTTAACCTAGCCAATTTAATGGCTTAGTCTGCTCAACTTATGGACTATATTTCAAGCCCCCGACTCCGTCTGCGAGTTGTTGACCAATGAAGAATAAACAGGAAATCCCACGCATAAATGACGTGGGATGAGTTGAATAAGTTTCAGTCCCATTTATTTTATTCAATTCGATCTTAAGGTAACATAGCCTTTCTCCTAACTGCTACGGCACAAATTAAGCTCAATAGGGATTGGGTTATAGGGTGTGGGGTGTGGGGGCGGAAGGAGACTTCACAACAAAGCGGATCTGTTTTAGGTTCAATATCTAGATATATTAAGTCTCCTCCCGGGGGGTGTGGGGAAGTAATACTGATTACTTATTACTTTCTTCTGAGTCCTTGTTACTGAAAAAATAACCAATAAGATAAAGAGAGCCACAAAAAACCACAGTTGAATCAATTTCTTGCTGCCATACTGTTTCTAAAGCCAGAAAAAGATCGGAGTAAGTTTTACATTCTCTCAATTGAGGACAAACTGTACTTGCCAAAGTAGCTAACTCTTCTGGCTTGGCAGTGCTATGATCTGGCACAGGAACAAGATGTAAAGCATCACCAGGGCGTAAAAGAGCTTGAAAAATCTCTTGATGATCTTTAGTAGAGAGTATCCCCATAATAAAAGTTACAGGTTTTTGCAGACTATCTATATATTGTCTCAAGACGATCGCTGCTGCTGGATTATGCGCCCCATCTATTAGTAAAGGGCGACTGCGCCAAGTAGTCCATTGTATTCTTCCCAACCAGCGAGTTTTTGCCATTCCCTGTTGTATAGCAGTTTCCGAAATAGTCCAACCTTGCTTTTGTAATTCTCTAATTGTGGCAATTGCGATCGCAGAATTGATTAATTGTACTTCTCCTAATAACGGTAGGGGATATTCAATATCTTGATATTTTGCACACCTTATACCGTTTTTATTTAAGTTGGCTACAGATGGGAGACTGGGAGAAAGATTTGTAGTATTAACTTGTGGAATTGGGATTATATTGCTGAAGTTTAAATCTGCTGTAGAAGACTTATTAGGTTTAATTTCTGTGGCAGCTTCTACCCATACTGTAGGACAATTTAACTCTGTAACTCTTGCTTGTACTACTGCTTCAGCTTCAGGTGGTAACTTGCCGATCACTGCTGGACAATTTGGCTTGAGTACTCCTGCTTTTTCTGTAGTGATAGCAGTCAGAGTAGAGCCAAGACGTTGCCAATGTTCCCGACTAATAGAGACAATAATACTTGCCAAAGTGCGATCGCAGACATTAGTAGCATCCAGTCTTCCTCCTAAACCCACCTCCATAACTGCAACATCCACTTTTTGTTGAGCAAAATAAAGCCATGCTGCTGCGGTAATTACTTCAAACTGAGTGGGGCTTTCTCCATCAGGTGTTATAGCTGTGATAATCTCTTTGAGGACTGTAATTAAATCAACTTCTGTAATTGGTTGTTCATTAAGATAAATTCTTTCTGTCCAATGTACCAAATGGGGAGAAGTATAACGCCCGACTCTATAACCAGCTTGAGTTAATATCGAGGAAAGATAAGCACATACGGAACCTTTGCCATTTGTCCCTGCTACATGAATGATCGGTACTCGATGATGAGGGTTGCCAATATCTGCTAGTAGTTTTTGAATGCGTTTTAAACCCAGATGGACTCCAAAACGCTGAAACGGTTGTAATAGTGAATCTATGCCAGTTGTAACGCTCATCCTTAATTTACCTTGATCATTTATATGATATGACTGAATTGAAGTAAGAAACTTTTTGTAACTAACTTGCTTCATTATTGAAGACGGCGACTGGCTCTACCGAACTTTGTTCAACATCCCTCGTCGTCAAAGTAACTTTATCCTTAGATTATTAAAATATGGCTGATATAAACCTATCTATATTAAACGGTCGTAATGGTTTTGTTATCTCTGGTGTAAATCAAAATGCTCTTTTGGGAGATGCTGTCAGCACTGCAGGAGATATTAATGGTGATGGTATAGCAGATATTGTTATTGGTGCAAGAAACAGCAACAGCAATGCAGGAGAAGTTTATGTCATTCTTGGTGATGAAGCAGATTTTCCAGCTAATTTTTCTGTATCGGATTTAGATGGGAATAATGGCTTTAGAATCAGTGGACTAGCTGATAATGATCGCTTGGGAATTTCCGTTAGCAGTGCAGGAGATTTCAACGGTGATGGTACTGATGACTTGATTATTGGTGCTAATGGTAGAAACAATGATACTGGTGCAAGTTATGTAATTTTTGGTGAAGATCAGGGCTTTCCCTCTAGTCTAGATTTATCGGATCTGGATAATAATGATGGTTTTGTCATCAATGGTTTAATTGAAGGTGATTTATTTGGTACTTCTGTCAGTAGTGCAGGAGATGTCAACGGTGATGGTTTTGATGACGTTATTATTGGCACACCTTATGGCTACAATAATCAAAATCTTGGGGCAGGGGCAAGCTATGTAATTTTTGGCAGCAATGAGAGCTTTAGTAATTTTGACTTGGCTTCCTTAGATGGTAGTAACGGCTTTGCTATAAATGGTGTTGAAGAACTTGATAATACTGGGTTTTCTGTAAGTAGTGCAGGAGATTTTAACGGTGATGGTTTTGATGACTTGATGATTGGGGCGGATTTCGCTGCTGCGGGCGATCGCACTGGAGCAGGAGCTACTTATATTGTGTTTGGGAGCAATGATAACTTTTCTCCTAGCGTAGATTTATCCAGTCTCGATGGCAATAACGGTTTTCGCATTAATGGTGTTGCAGCTGGTGATGGCGGGGGAGTCTCTGTTGCGAAGGTAGGAGACTTTAACGGTGATGATTTTGACGATATTGTTATTGGAGCTAGTGGTGCTGATGTAGGCGATCGCTCTAATGCAGGGCAAGCTTACGTCGTCTTTGGCAACAATGGGAGTTTTGACCCCACTTTAGAACTTTCAGACTTAAATGGCACAAACGGTTTTACCATCAACGGCATTGCAACTGATGATTTACTAGGAATATCAGTAAGTGGTGCAGGAGATGTCAATTTGGATGGCATTGAAGATATTGTTCTTGGTGCAAGGGGTGGAAACGATAATCCAGGAGCAAGCTACGTAATTTTCGGTAGTAACAATGACTTT
Organism: Xenococcaceae cyanobacterium MO_167.B27; assembly: GCA_030065935.1. Taxonomy (GTDB): domain Bacteria; phylum Cyanobacteriota; class Cyanobacteriia; order Cyanobacteriales; family Xenococcaceae; genus JASJCP01. The sequence goes on along the minus strand of JASJCP010000064.1, from coordinate 25,420 downwards.
TCTGCTGTGTTGGAATTAGCAGACTTAACTCCTAATCAAGGTTTTACCATCACCACTGATAATACAGATAGTCTTCTTGGTGAAGCGGTAAGTGGTGCAGGAGATGTTAACAATGATGGCATTGATGACTTACTTGTAGGCGCGCCACAAGCAGACCCCGACGGGACTACTGATGCAGGGGAAAGCTACGTTATTTTTGGTCAAAGCGATCTGGTTCTAGGAGATGTTGATAAAGATGGGGCTTACACCCAAGCAGATGTCTATGGTATTTCTCGATTTGCAGCAGGTTTGGATACAGAATTCTCTGCTTATGCTGGTATCAATCCTTTACTAGTTGCAGATGTCAACAGTGATGGTGTAATTTCCGCCTTTGATGCTTCTGTAGTAGCTAGTGTAATTAACGGAGTTGAATCACCCTTCATCTCACCAATTCCCACACCATAAAACCAAATCCGCTGAACCAGGTTAGTTAAAATACTTGTAGGGGAGATTCATGAATTTCCCTTACAGTAATAAGTAAGTCAACCTAATTAAACTTAAAATAAACTAGAAACACAATTTTTTCTTTTCCCCACACCCCCCGGGAGGAGACTTAATATATCTAGATATTGAACCTAAAACAGATCGGCTTTGTTGTGAAGTCTCCTTCCGCCCCTACACCCCACACCCGTTCACCCTACCTTCACCATTTAATGTTTAATAAAGTCGAAATACTTAGTTACACCAATTTCAAAAATAACGGCTAAATATATTTCGACCCGTCTGGTTTACCCGCGTCCCGTGTATCAATCATCTGTAGTAAATTTAATGACAACAGTATTAAACTTTTTTCCCCTCTACTACCCATTTCAGGTGTATGTTTTTAACATTTATTTTTAACATTTAATTATAATGAATAATGTTCTGAATTTGAAATTAATTTCTCTTCCCAGTCTCTCTTGTATCAACAAATAGAGCTAACCAAATTTATAACAAGTTATAATAAAGTCGTGAAAATTCGTATATATCAATTTATTTAACCAACTATGATCTTGGTAAGTTGGTTCTTATTATTATGACAACAACCATCAAGCTTAATCCTATAGGGTTATTGTCTCGACTAGCAAACACTCAAAGTTCTGGTTGTCTTGAACTCGATGAAGGATTAGTTTCTTGGAAAATTTATTTACAACAAGGAAATTTACAATATGTGTGCTGTTCTGCCCAGTTGTTAGAACAGCTTAAATATTATTTACACTATCTTGGCTTTAAACAAGCCTTGGCATCCTTAAAACACTTACCACCATCTTATTTAAAAATACAATCCTATTTACAAGAAGCACCTTCTAATGAAAATCTTTACAGTAAAATTATCTGTTGGCTACTAGCAGAGAGTCAGATTAATAAATCTCAAGGCTTAAAAATTATTGAGTATATAACTAAAGATGCACTACAGTCTTGTCTTTGGCTCAATAGAGGTATTTCCTCATGGTATACTCAAGAGCCAATTCCCCCTTGGATTAAACAAAAATTGGGCTTCCCTCTACTCCTAAACCTATCAGAGTGTTTGATTGTAGAACAATCTAGACTTAAACAATGGCAAAATTGTAGTGTTGAATTACTTTCTGTCCATCAACGCCCTTATTTTACTTCTGGTTGGGAACAAAAACCCCTTCCCGCCTCTGGTTCATTAAATCAGAAAACCCTCAAAGAGTTATCCCAGGTAATAAGGGGACGTACTAGCATTCGTCAACTATCACTATTGCTACAAAAAGATGAGCTTCAGGTAGCACAAATTTTATCCCCATATATAGACAACAAGATAATCTATTTACGTAATGCTCAACCACCTTTAGATCAATTACCTAGCATTCCTCGACTCCGAACAATAGTTCCCCACTCATCTGAAATTACCTCAGCTACTCCAATCCAAAAACCTAAAGTTTCTGAGGTTAAAACTTGGAAAATATTATGTATTGATGACAGCCCCACTATATTAAAAGAAATTCAACGTTTTCTTAATCAAGAAAAGTTTGAAGTTACAGTGGTAGATGACCCTGTAAAATCTGTGTCTATGATTTTTCGGCTCAAGCCGGATCTAATCTTGCTAGATATTACCATGCCTAGAATTAACGGCTATAAGTTATGTGGGCTATTAAGAGGGAGTAAAGATTCTCAACAGACTCCAATTATCATGGTGACAGGGAATACGGGATTAATTGATAAAGCTAGAGCTAAACTAGCTGGAGCTACAGACTATTTGACTAAACCTTTTACCAAACAAAGATTGATGGAAATAGTGGAAAAGCATCTTCACTAATGAATCCACCCATGGGACAAAATAAATAAGTGGTTATGCAGTGATTAAGAGGGATAGTTGAGATAGCGGTGCGCGGGGATGGGGGGACTTGAACAAACTACAATCAACTGTGGGAAGCAAAACATCAAACCCGAAAAGTCCCCCCTATCCACCCCTGCGGAATTTTTAATCCGCACGCTTGTAGCACACCAAGAGAGGCAGTAGAGACTAGGGAGTAGGAGGTTTGGGAAACTAGGCAATAAGGAACACACAAATAATTCTGCTTAGGTACTTAGGAAATCAAAATCTATCTCTATTCCGGCAGTTCTTGCATAATTGCCTCATTTAAAGGAAGTTTGATGAGAGTGGCTGGAAAAGATCTAATATTTTTTATGAAATCAATTATTATAGTTTAAAGAATTTGTTAGATATTAGCTGTTAAAATTATCAGGCAAATTAAACCCAAAAAGCCAATAGCTATCAAAAGAGTTTTTAACAATCCAATATTAAGTAGCTAATAACAATCATGAAAACCATATTAGTTGTTGACGATTTACAATCTGAATTAGATTTGATAGCCAACTATTTAACCAATGCTGGTTATGACATTATTACGGCAAAAAATGGCGAAGAGGCGATCGCCAAAATTCGAGACACCAAACCTGATGCCATTGTTACTGATTGGATGATGCCCAAGATGGGGGGGTTAGATATTTGTCGTAAGCTGAAAAGGAATCCTGAAACAGCACAGATCCCGATAATTGCTTGTACCGTTAAAAATAGAGCTGTGGATCGTATGTGGGCAAAAAAACAAGGTGTTAAGGTTTATGTGACTAAACCTTGTACTCAAGAAGAATTAGTCAGGGCGTTAAAAGATGCCATGAAGTAAGGAGTAGGGAAAAAAATAATCCAACTGATTTTTTGTAGCCTATTTCTTAATGTTGATTGCCGATGATCTATATACTCTATTTAATGACTTAAATAAACAAAGAATGGCAATATCGAGTCCAGCTTCAAGAATTCAAGCTAGTTTACAGGAGTTATTTAAAGCTAACCTAGCTCCAGGGGATGCTTATATCCGATTTCAACTGACATCAGAGATTAAAGCTTTATTGTCAATGAAGCAGGTGGAAGAGTCATTAGTGGTTGAAGCAGATAAAATAACTCCTTTACCCAATATGCCACAATCCGTTATTGGCATGATGACTTCTCGAAATCGTGTGTTTTGTGTTTTTGACTTAGCTCAATTACTAAGCTTACCTTCGGGAGTAATTTCGTGTCGACAATATCAAATTATTGTCTTACAAACTGCTTCGGTACAACCAATTTATATGGGATTAGCCGTTACTAGTATCCAAGGGATTGTGCGTTTACCAAAAACACAAATTAAGTCCTTTTTCGAGAATTTTCCTTATAGCATAGCACCTTATCTTTATGGTGCGGTGCAAGAAGAGGAAACCATTATTCCCGTATTAGATGGTTTAACCCTGCCCCTTGCAGCTTTAACCACCATTAATAACTAACTATCTTGAAACTGAGTTGTTTTAATTAGTAAAAAAATACTGAATAATACCGTTTCTCAAAAGTATAGCAGTGGAAGTAAAGCACAACCGACGAGCTTGATAATATTTCACTAAATCTATAATTGTTAATTTCTAACAGAATCTATTTAACTGAAGTTAAGAGCCATGGTAGAATTTCTCCTCAAACAGACAGATATAAATAAAACTATAAAAATATAAAACTATAATTGCCTATCCCTATGAAGACTCAAGCAAAATTGACCAAATTAGAATTAGAACCAACAGAACCCATTAAATATGTAGCTGACAAATTTGCGGGGACTTGGTCTCTGCGTCGTAGCTTGCTATTTTCAATTGTACCAGCAGTGTTAGTTCCACTGATAATAGCTAGTTCTATCGGATATAACCTCACCTCACGTCGAGCCAAAAGTAAAGTTTTAGAGAGAATAGAAACTCATAGTTTTCTGGGAAGCAAAACAATTAATACTTTTATTCGAGACTCTTTTAAAGTGATCAATTTGGTTGCGGTTAATCCTGAGATGATTCAAGCAATGAAAGCGGGAATCAAAGAGGCTGAGGCACAACAATTAACTAAACAACCCATACCGGAGCTAGAAAAAAAGTTTGCTCGCAGCAAATCATTAATAATCGATAACACCCTTAATCAATATCTACAACGAATAGTTCAATCTGGTCAGTTTGCTGAAATCTTTGCCACTGAGCGCAACGGCTTTAATGTTGCCCTTAGCAACCCCACCACTGATTTTGTCCAGAGCGACGAAGATTGGTGGCAAGGTAGTAGAAAAGAAGGAATAGATATTGGTGAAGCTGAGTTTGATGATTCGGCGAATGCTAATATAATCGCTTTATCCCAAGCAGTAAAAGACCCCCAAACTGATGCCTTTCTGGGAGTAATCAAAGCTGGTATGCCGATGACCACATTGGTTTCTGAGCTTGTTAGTGCTACCTACCCCCACGGTACTGCCACGGAATTCTCTTATTTTCAAGTGATTAACTCCCGAAATGGTCGTCTGTTTATTAGCATCAACCACATAAATGATGAAGCTCGGGTCATAACCGACCAAGGAAAAATCACTATGGAGGTAATTGGTGGTGATCCTATTAAAAATGTGGCTGAAATTATAGTTGAAGTTGCAGAAAATTCTCTGAGTTTAGACGCAGCTAAACAAAGAATCGCCCAGGAATCAGAGTTTTCTAATATAACTATTAAGCCAGTACGAATCATATCTCACAAAAGCGTTATCGCCTTATTTAAATATCAAAATAAAATTTATAGTCTCTCTACTGTTCCCAAGACTGACTTGGTATCAATCAACATCATAGATTATGGAGCAATATTTAACTCAGGAAGAGATTTGCTAAGAATATTTGCTGTTACAACAATTGTCCTTAGTGTTGTTGCTTCAGGTGTAATTCTTGTTATGTCGAAGCAAATCACTAAGCCTATAGCTGATTTATCCGTTGTAACTCAGGAAGCAGCAAGGGGAAATTTAGATGTTGCAGCGAATATAGACGGTACATTAGAAACTAAAATCTTAGCTAATAACTTTAATAATCTGGTTAATCAGATTAAAGAATCTCTGGGAAAGCAACAAGCATTAACTGAGGAACAACGGCAAGAAAAAGAAGAGCTAGAAAAAGCTATTTACACCCTGATAGATGAAGTTTCCGATGCCACAGAAGGAAATTTAACAGTCAGAGCTAACTTGAATTCCTTAGAACTTAGTACGGTGGCGGACTTATTTAACGCCATTATTGATAGCCTACAATACATTGCTATTGAAGCGAAAAACTCAACTAGCCAAGTAGCTTATTCCTTACAGCAAAATCAATCCGCAATTCTCTCATTAGCAGAGCAAGCTATTTCTGAAGCGGAAGAAACTCGCAATATGTTGGTGTTTGTGGAGGAAATGTCTGAGTCGATTCAAGCAGTGGCAAAAAATGCTGGTCAAGCAGAAAAGATTGCTGATGATACCCATAATCTGATTTTTAATAGTACTAACAATATGGATTTAACAGTAGAGAGTATTATTGATCTGCGGAAGACTATAGGGGAAACAGCCAAGAAAATGAAGCGTTTAGGAGAATCTTCTCAGAAAATCTCGCAAGTAGTCTCTTTTATCGAAGAAATTGCCCTCAAAACTAACGTATTAGCTATTAATGCTACTGTTGAGGCGGGGCGTGCAGGAGAATACGGAGAAGGATTTACCATCGTCGCAGAACAAGTAGGTGCATTAGCAGAACAATCCGCAGCAGCAACCAAAGAAATTGCCAACATTGTGTCAACAATTCAAGGGGAAACTCTGGAAGTAAGCCAAGCAATGGAATCAGGTATAACCCAGGTGGTAGAATCTACACGCCTAGTGGAATATACTAAACAAAGTTTAGGGCTGGTACTGGAAAAATACCAAGAAATTAACCAATTAATGGGTTCTATTTCCCAAACCACAGTATCTCAGGCAAATACTTCCCAAAATGTAACTTACTTAATGCAAACAATTGCTCAATTATCCGAAACTACATCTATGTCTTCAAGAGAAGTAGCACAATCAATTCTTGAAACTGCTCAAGTAGCCAAAAAGCTAGAATCTGCGGTAGCTAAGTTTAAAGTAACCAACGACTAAGCAGGATTATGAATTATTACTACTGATTATTCATCATTCTAGCCATAGGTTTAACCGAGGAACTTCCGAACTGCGAGCAACATGAATACAGAACAACAAATTCGCCTTAATTTTCTGGATGAGGTTGAAGAATATTTTGATTGCATGGAGTCTAATCTTTTAGGATTAGCCGAAACTGAGATAAACCCCCAACAAATAGACTTAGTCTTGCGCTCTGCTCACTCCATTAAAGGGGGTGCTGCGATGATGGGCTTCAAGATGTTAAGTCAAGTGGCTCATCGTTTAGAAGATTTCTTGAAAATTTTGCGGGTTCGCTATACTGCCAATAAAATAACGACAGAAGTAGAAACCCTGTTACTACAAAGTATTGATTGCTTACGACACATCAGCGAGCAATCTCGCCAAGGAATAACAGTTACAGAGTCCGATATTAGCGATCACACCCAACCAATTTTTGAGCAGTTACGACAACATCTAGGAGATTTAGAAGCTGAAGACGAAGATGCTTTAATGGCAGAAGATGAAGATGTAGATCCTGCTTTACTCATCTTTGAAGAAGGAGTCGAGGAGGTTTTAGAACGCTTTGAAGCTCAATTACCAGAATTAAGCAGCAAGGAACAGGAACTAGCTCAAGAATTAGTCATCACAGCCCAAGAATTAATTGCCTTGGGTAATATGGCAAATATTGACCCTTTTTGTCAACTCTGTAAATCTATCCAACAACAAGCAGTAAACCAATCTCTACCAGAAATTCCGCCTTTGGCAAAGCAAGCTTTAAAAGCTTGGAGGCGATCGCACGCTTTAGTTTTACGAGGAAGCATTGAGAAATTACCCTCTTGTCTGCAAGAATCCAATTCAGTTAACAGCATCAGTAATACTGAAGTTTTTGAAGAACATAACTTAAAACTCGGTGGGCTACAGTCGGCTTTTGAAGCAGCACAAAGAGAACAACAGTTACAGCAAGATTTGGAAGAGGTGGTAGAAGAGTCTCTCCCTCAAGAGCCAACTAGCTTGAATCTCAATGATGAAAAGAGCTTAAAACTCGGTGGGCTACAGTCAGCTTTTGAAGCAGCACAAAGAGAACAACAGTTACAGCAAGATTTGGAAGAGGTGGTAGAAGAGTCTCTCCCTCAAGAGCCAACTAGCTTGAATCTCAATGATGAAGATAACTTAGAACTCGCTGGGCTACAGCCCGCTGTTGAAGCTGTAGATATTTCTGAAGAAACACAAGCCATAATTCAAAGATACGAGTCTTCCCCCCCCTTACTCCCAGCTAAAAACCCATCTGTAGGCAAGATGGTAAGAGTTTCTGCTGCACAACTCAAACAATTTAATAATCTTTTTGAACAATTAATTTTAGACCGCAACGCTATCAATCTAAGATTAAAACAATTTCAAAACATCATTGCCTTGATGAATGAGCGAATGATTCAGATGGAAGGTTCCAACACTCAATTAAAACAATGGTATGACCATGCTTCTATAGAAGGATTTTTGCCTCAGAAAGAATCACCCCCAAAAAATTCAGTTACTCCCGTAAATAACTACACCCGCTTTGATACCCTAGAAATGGATCGCTACAGTGACATTCATCTAATATGTCAAGAACAAATAGAAACCATTGTTCAACTGCAAGAAGTCACAACAGATCTAGAACTAGGACTACAAGAAATTACCCAAGCAGTTCGTAACCTGAACTACACAACCAAATCCATGCAAGGTAACGTTACTCGTACTCAGATGTTATCTTTTGCAGAAGTAGTCAAACGTTTTCCTAGAGTAATCCGCGATCTGAGTCTCCAGTTTAATAAACAAGTTAACCTCAAAATAATCGGAGAAAACACCCTCCTAGACCGAGGCATTATAGAAGCTCTGAGCGACCCTTTAATACATTTATTACGTAATGCTTTCGACCACGGAATAGAAGAACCCCAAACCCGAATTGCTGCGGGGAAAACCCCATCAGGAACAATTACCATACAAGCACGCAACCAAGGTACTTATACCATTATTACTATTAAAGATGATGGTAGAGGTATCTCTATTGATAAAATACGCGATCGCATTTTCCAAATGGGTATTCCTCAGTCGGAAATTGCCCAAATACCAGAAGTAGAATTACTCGATTTTATCTTTGAACCTGGATTTAGTACAGCACAACAGGTAACAGAACTTTCTGGGAGAGGAGTGGGGATGGATGTAGTTCGCACCAATCTCCAAGAAATTAGTGGTGATGTTCGGGTAGCCACAGAGTCAGGAAAAGGCACAACATTCACCATCAGAATTCCTTTTAGTTTATCCATTTTAAGAGTAGCAATCATCGAAGAAGCTGGTATGATTTTTGCTATTCCTGCTAATAGTATTCGAGAGCTTTTATTGTTAGAATCAGAACAAATACAAACTTCAGAACAAGCTAAATATATCAATTGGAAAGGCAAAGAAATTCCTCTAGTAGAAATAGAAAAAACTTTAGTTTATCGCCGTCCCCATAACAGTATTAATTTAATTGGTAATCCTGTCATAGATCGAAGTATGGCTTTAGTGGTAGGAGATGAAACATTTTTTGCAGCACTAAAAATTAGTCGTTTTTGGAATGAGCAAGAATCTACTATTAGACCCATTGATAGTCTGATTCCTTTACCGCCAGGAGTTATTGGCTCCATGATCTTTGGTGATGGAAAAGTCCTTCCTCTATTCGAGCCGATTCTGTTAATAGAAGAATGCTTAAAAAATCAATTGACTAACTATCAATTTAGTGACAATTTTACAGAAACCAAGAATCTATCGACAACAAAAACTATTCTCATAGTAGATGATTCAATTAATGTACGTCGCTATCTAAGTTTAACTCTAGAAAAAGCTGGTTATCGAGTAGAACAAGCAAAAGATGGACGAGAAGCTGTAGATAAATTGCTTGCTGGACTCTCAGTACAAGCTGTGATTTGCGATATTGAAATGCCTCGATTGGATGGTTATGGTGTTCTTGAAGAGATAAAAGATCGACCAGAATTTGCCAATCTACCCATAGCTATTTTAACTTCCCGTAGTAATGCAAAACATCGAAAGTTAGCGATGAATTTGGGAGCTTCCGCCTATTTTTCTAAACCTTATAATGAACAGAAATTATTAGATAAATTAGCAGAGTTATTACAGTAGTAAGGATAAAGGACTCAGAAGAAAGTAATAAGTAATAAGTAATAAGTATTATTTCCCCACTCGGGAAGCGACGAGTTGGGTCTCCCCAATTAGCTTACTTATTCACTTTACCAAATCGTCGCTCGCGCTTTTGGTAAGCAAGTAAAGCCTTATGGAATTCTAGACGGTCAAAATCTGGCCAGAGTGTTTCGGTAACATAAATTTCTGCATAAGCTATTTGCCACAATAAGAAATTACTAATACGCATTTCTCCACTAGTTCTAATTAAGAGATCGGGATTAACCAAGCCTTGAGTGTAGAGATGTTGCTCAAATATAGCTTCGTCAATATCTTCTACTTGTAAATAACCCTGTTCCACTTTAGAGGCTATCGCACAACAAGCTTGGACAATTTCTTGCCGACCACCATAGTTAGTAGCTACAGTAAACTGAATACCTGGATTATTTTGGGTATCTGCCATAGAACGAGCAATTTCTTGTTGCAAAGATTGGGGTAAGGCTTGTAGATTCCCAACAAAGCGAATACGGACATTTTCTTCCATCATTTCTTGCAATTCTCGCCGTAATATTCGCTCAAATAAAGTCATCAAAAATTCTACTTCTTCCAGAGGACGACCCCAATTTTCTGTGGAAAAAGCATAAGCTGTTAGAGCAGGAATACCCCAATCGCGACAGCAGCGCAACAGATCTTTTAAAGAATCTACTCCTTTTTGATGCCCCATAATACGAGGTCTGCCTTTTCTTTTTGCCCAACGACCGTTACCATCCATAATTACTGCCACGTGCTGGGGTAGGCGCTCGCGGTCTAAGTCGGAAGGTAATTGCTGTAAAGAAATAGGATTAACGGTCATCTGCTATCACAAATATAAATTATCAATCAACAGGATACTGAATAAAGAGAAAAATCAAGTTTAATTCTTTTTCTCTTGGGAGGTGGATGATGATGAGCGGAAAATCCGCTTTAATAATATTTTTCCTTGGAAGCTGAGTTTGCGACTCAGACGAACTGCATCCCCTTCTACAGTGGGAGCAAATTTAGCTTGTAACAATTCTTTTAGTTTACTACTGGTTAAAGGTCGATTTAAAATCCCTTTTTCTGCTAGGGAAATCGAGCCTGTTTCTTCGGAAACAACAATGCAAATACATTTGTCACTTCTTTCTGTCATCCCCATTGCTGCACGATGACGAGTTCCCAATTGACGAGACGCGGTACGTTCTGATAGGGGTAAAATGACCGCAGCAGAAGCAATACGAGAACCACGAATTAAAACTGCACCATCATGAAGTAAGGTTGTGGTTTGAAAAATAGTTTGTAATAATTCCTTAGAAATTTCTGCATTCAAGGGGACTCCAGGGGAGACAAAGTCATCATCATCAAAAGCTCCAGAAGTCTCCATTAAAATTAAGGCTCCAGTGCGATTTTGGGATAATTCTTTGACCGCATCCACAATACGATCTGTGGTGCTGTCTGGTTGCAAACTCTGCCTTCCCGTGGATTGAAATAATTGTACTATTTCGCCCCTCCCTATCTGTTCAAGAAAGCGACGCAATTGGGATTGAAAGATTACCGCCATAGATACAGCAGCACCCAATACTAGGTTTTCTAATAGAGAACCTAGCAATGTTAGACCAATACTTTTGCTAGCTACAGTAGCTAGCATTAGTAGGATAAAACCTCTGACCATCCATAAACTGCGACGCTCTCCCTCTCCGATAATGACCAGGAGAGCATAGCTTAGAGCCAGTACCAACCCGAAGTCGATACTGGTAGGAAGCCAGGAGGGAATCCTAGAAAGAATCCAGCTTAAGTCAGGAACAAAACCCGACAATAACATTACTTTAATTAACTTAGAGATGACTAACTTTTGGATGCTTGTGTTTTGAAGTTCAAAATACAAACTAGATTGGGGAAACTTCTCGAATTACATATTAGACAATAAATCAAACGAAATACTAATTTGGCGTATTGGTGGAGTTAATTAATCTCTCAGGTAGGCGATCTCGCTCTAGGAGATTTTCATAAGTTTCTCGTTCAATAATCAAATTAGCTTCGCCTTCATTAACTAATATGGCTGCAGGTCGTCCTATACGGTTATAGTTCGATGCCATGCTGTAATTGTAAGCTCCAGTTGTCATAACTACCAAGATATCTCCTGGTTCAGTTTTGGGTAAAGCAGCATCTTTAATCAGCACATCCCCAGATTCACAATGTTTTCCTGCTACAGTAACTGTTTCTGTTAAAACGGCTGACATTTTATTAGCAATCAAACTACGATACACAGATTCATAGGTAATAGGACGGGGATTATCTGACATTCCGCCATCCACGGTAATATATTTGCGAATTTCTGGTACTTCTTTATCACTACCGACAGTGTAAGCTGTAACACAAGCACTCCCAATTAAAGAGCGTCCTGGTTCAGCGATTAATTTGGGTAGGGAAATTTGATGATGATTGCAAGCAGTTTCTACAGCCTCAGATACGGCTTTAACCCATTCTGTAATACTAGGAGGGTCATCGGATTCGGTGTAACAAATTCCTAAACCACCTCCCACATTCAGGGTTGTCATGGGTAATCCGTAATCTTGTGCGGGCTTAAGCCATTTTACCAACACATCTGCTACATCTTGGTGGGGTTGACGCTCAAAAATTTGGGAACCAATATGGGCGTGAATACCAAGACACTCAAGAGTAGGCTGGTTGGATACAAAAGCATATACTTGTTCAATTTGATTAGGATCAAAGCCAAACTTACTATCTAAGTGACCTGTCCGGATATACTCATGGGTATGACACTCAATACCAGGAGTCAAGCGCAGTAATATTTTTACTGGTTGAGTGCTGCTCTCTTGAGCAATAGTAGTTAAAGTTTTTAATTCTAGCCAGTTATCAACAATAATTTGACAACCTGTAGTAACTGCTAACTCTAGCTCAGAGCGGGATTTATTATTACCGTGAAAATAAAGATTCTGGCTTTCTACTCCTGCTTGTAGAGCAGTATAGATTTCCCCTCCTGATACCACATCAAAGCCTAAACCTTCACTATTGATGATGCTACATACAGCCAGACAACTCCAAGCTTTAGACGCATAAATAACTTGAGATTCACCACCATAGTAATGAGCAAAACCATCACGATATTGTTTACAAGCAGTTCTTAGGGTTGTTTCATCTAACACATATAGAGGTGAACCATATTGCTCAACTAAACGCTTAATTTCGCAGCCACCGATTTCTAAATTGTCATCACTGTTAACTTTTGCAGTTAAGGGTAATAACTGCTGATTGGGTGATAGGGTCGCATCTGAACTTTCTATCTGAGGTAAATAACGGTGTCCGGAGTTTTGGGAGCTACGGTCTGTCGAGAGCATAATTGATAAGATCTGTTAGAAGTACTGAACTGGAATATTATTGTCTATCATTTAGTTTACATTGAATCTACTCTTACTCTTATCGCTCTATGGGTGAGTAGCTCTAGAATAAATTTCAGAGAAAGTCAACCATTAAAATCAACATTAATAATTATCATAAATTCTTTCTACTTCAAAACTTTCAATATTATCTTCAAAACGATTCAATATAATTCGCATTTCTTGATAAGCTGAAGCAATGGAAATTCCTTTAGGGCTAGAACATTTAACTTGCAACAAAGTTTGAAATGAACCATATTGTTGACTTGCATAAAAAGTTTTAGGACAATTAGGGTTAATAAAACCCTCAATCGCCAGTTGATTAAGAGCAGCAATACCTAATGGACTATTTAAAATGAATTGCCAGGTTTGTGTTTCTTCTTCTGCGGTCATTGGTCGCCATTCTTCAGATTTAAGTGGTTTATTTGGTTCAGAAGCTTGGGCTAATTTCTTTGGGTAACTAGTTAAAGGTTGAGTTTTAACACAGCCAGTTATTACGATAACCATACTTAAAAGAATTCCCGAGAAAAACTTATTTGATTTTTTAACTTGGTAAATTAAGAACTTAAAATATCGCCAATGGAACAATAAAATCATAATTATTACCACAATTTTTACTTGCTCATCTTATAAAAGATTTTGCTATTATTCAGACGAGATAGTATGAAATTACTAGTATTGCAAAATGCAACAGTAAAGCAAATTCCCGATATTTTAGCTTTAGATCTGCTTTGCTTCGATGGTATCTGGTCGAAAGAAGGATATAAAAGAGAGATTGAAAGTCCTAATAGCAGTATGCTGTTGCTATTTTTGCGAGAAATAAATTCAGAAGAGAAATTGCTTGGTATCGGCTGTTTGTGGTCAATTATGTCAGAAGCCCATATTACTCTATTAGGGATTAATCCTGATTATCAGCGACAAGGTTTAGGAGAGCTATTGCTATACGCTTTATTACAAGATGCATTAGGGAGAAAGCTAGAAAGAGCCACTCTAGAAGTGAGGACAGGCAATTATCCTGCGATCGCATTATATAAGAAATTTGGTTTTAAAGTAGCAGGAAGAAGGAAAAATTATTATCCCAAAACAGGAGAAGACGCTTTTATTTTGTGGCGTAGTGATTTAGATAAGCCTGAATTTACTGCGGAGTTAGAAGATTGGAAACAAAACATAGCTCAAAAACTTACTTCCCAATATACTTTGTTACCAGAAAACTTAAAACCCAACTAAGTTATAGTTTAGTGAATATTTATTGAGATATTATTTCAGTAAAGAGGTTGATTTTCATCTGATTAATATCAAAGCTACTTAATAGAGTTATGCAATCAATCAACAATTATCAAATAGAAAGTATCTTAGGTCAAAATCATAACCAAGGTAGAATTACTTATAAAGCCATAGATACAAAAAATCAGACAACAGTTGTCATTAAACAATTTTTGTTTGCGGGTAAAAGTAGCCAATGGTCAGGTTATAAATCTCTAGAAAAAGAAATTAACATCTTACAAAAATTACACCATCCAAAAATTCCTAAATATATCAAACACTTTGATAGTGAGAATGGGGTTTGCTTAGTCCAAGAATATATTAAAGCAGATAATTGCGAAATCCAAAAATTATCCAGGGAAGAAGTATATCAGATTGCTGTTCAAATCTTAGAAATATTGAACTATTTAGAAGCTAATAACTTAGTTCATAAAGATATCAAACCAGCTAATATTCTTTGGGACAAAAAAACCTATGACGCTTATTTAGTAGATTTCGGGATGAGTAGTTATAGCCATTCTTCTAATGCTTCTAGCACCTTATCAGGAACAGTAGGCTTTATGGCTCCTGAACAATTATTTAGAGGTGAAATATCTCCCAAAGGCGATCTCTATAGTCTAGGAGCAAGTTTATACGTTTTATTCTCAAAAATCCCCAGTAATCAACTCTCAAATCAACTAGATAGTAGGTGGCAAATACCTGTTACTAGTCTTAAAAATCAAGTTCCTGACCCGATTTTAGATTGGTTACAAACCTTATTGGAAAACGATAAAAAAAATCGATTTAGCCAGGCTAAGATAGCGTTAGCTGAGTTAAGAAAGGCTCAAAGCAAACAATATATAATTCAGCAAGTAAAATCTCAACCAGAAGGTCTAATTTTATCTGAAGAACAGGAGGCAACAGACATTTATGTAGTACTTACCATGATTCTTATAGTAGTACCTACTATATTTTTTGCTGTAAGTGTCTTCCCTATCATAACTGCATTATTTCTGATAGCTATATCAATAGTTGGAATTTGCCTACTTTATGATATTCAGTCAAAACCAGTTAGAAAAAGTATCCTTAAAACAGCAGGATATATAGTATTATTTTTATTTTTAGTTTTCAGGTTAATACTATTGTAAGTTTTCAGGTTAATACTATATTTAATAGTCTCTGGACTCTTTGAAGGTTGAAAAACAGATATTGAGTTTTGACATCTCCTACCTTTGAAAAAAGTTGTAGGTGGGGCGATGCCCGACCTACTTTAGCTGATTTAGATGCGTGATGCCATCATCTTTTGTACTGCTTCGATGATTTGTTCTGGCTGTACAATAGTTAATCTTTCTAACATTCCGTTATAGGGAGTAGGAATATCTTGAGAAGATAAGCGTAATACTGGTGCATCTAATTCATCAAATAGTTGATCGTTGATCAGAGCCACTAATTCTGCACCAATACCCCCTGTTTTCATGCATTCTTCTACTACAATGACACGGTGAGTCTTTTTCACAGAAGCAGAAATAGTTTCCATGTCAAAGGGTTTGAGAGAGATTAGATCGATAATTTCAGGGTCGTAACCTTCTTTTACTAAGGTTTTAGCTGCTTGGGTACAGTGGTGACGCATCCGAGAGTAGGTCAAGATAGTAACATCTTTTCCTGGGCGGACGATTTCTGCTTTGTCTAAAGGTACGATGTATTCTTCTTCTGGTAAGTCTTCTTTGAGGTTGTAGAGTAAAACGTGTTCAAAGAATAAGACTGGGTTGTCATCTCTGATAGCTGCTTTTAACAAACCTTTAGCATTATAGGCAGTAGAGCAAGCAACAATTTTTAATCCTGGTACAGCATGGAAATAAGCTTCTAATCTCTGGGAGTGTTCCGCCCCTAGCTGTCTTCCTACACCACCAGGTCCCCTAATCACCATAGGGATTTTAAAGTTACCACCAGAAGTATAGCGCAGCATCCCTGCATTATTAGCAATCTGGTTAAATGCTAAGAGCAGAAAGCCCATGTTCATCCCTTCAATAATAGGACGAAGCCCAGTTAAAGCTGCTCCTACTGCTAGACCACAAAAACTATTTTCCGCGATGGGAGTATCTAAGACACGCAATTCACCATATTTTTTATAAAGGTCTTTAGTAACTTTATAAGATCCACCATAATGCCCAACATCCTCCCCTAAGACGAAAACAGTGTTGTCTCTCGCCATTTCTTCGTCTGTGGCTTCCCGTAGAGCATTAAACATTAAAGTTTCTGCCATAATTTTTATTCCATATCTGCAAAAGATAATCCTATCATTAGTTTATATAAGGATAACTGTTTACTAATACTGTAATGACCCTAGCTCAATCCAAGACAATTCTAAGTACAGAAGAAGCCCTAGACATTATTGAGTCTGCTATTTTTCAATCTCAAGCCGAAGGAGTATTTGTTAGTTTGAGTAGCAGTGAATCTGCTTTGAGCCGTTTTAGTGAAAATCAAATTAGTCAGAATATTCATAAAAATCGCTTCAATCTAACTATCACTAGCTATTTTGGTAAGCGTAGTGCTTCTGCCTCTACTACCGAATTAGACTCAGATGCCATAGTTGAGACATTACGACGTTGTGAAGATTTAGCCCGTTTTGCTCCAGAAGACCCAGAATGGATCGAGTTATTATGCCCTCAAACCTACGAAGATAGGAAACCTGCTTTTGATACTGCGACTGCTAATATCTCTCCCTTAACTAAAGGAGAAATGCTAGAAAAAGTATGCACCCAAGCTAAACAAAAAGGAGTTGATGGCTCGGGAACTCTCAGTACTAATGTTTCTCTTTATGCTATAGGTAATTCTACTGGTTTAAGGGCTTGCGATCGCAGTACCGAGGCAGATTTTAGCTTTACCGCCCGTATTGATAATGGTTCAAGTTGGGGACGGGATACAGCTTGGGGTATTGAACAGTTACCCTTGTTAGAAACCACAGAGAAAGTCATCGAAAGGGCGATCACATCTCGTAACCCCCAGGAAATCGAACCAGGAGACTATACAGTTATCTTTGAACCCTCTGCTATGGCTACTTTACTATCTATGGTAATCTGGAATCTGGACGCTAGGGCTGCGGATGAAGGGCGTTCATTTATGTCTCGTAGCGATAAGGAGGGTAAAGCAGCAGGAAATCGTGTAGGAGAGCAGTTATTTAGCCAAATAGTGCAAATACAGCGTAATCCGAGCCATCCTCTCTTACAATCTAGTCGTTTTTTTGGTGATGCTCTTCCCAATAGCAATTTAGAAATTGTTAAAGATGGTATTCCCCAAACTCTGGCTTACAGTCGTTATTGGGCGCAGCAACAGAATAGACAACCTACAGGTGCTATGTATCCTATAGTGATGACTGGAGGAGATAAAACCATTGCAGATCTCATTAGCAATACAGAGAAAGGAATTTTAGTAACTCGCGCTTGGTATGTGCGTTATGTTAACCCTCGCACCCTAGAAGTTACAGGAATGACTAGAGATGGTACTTTTTTAATTGACAATGGAAAGATTGCCAATCCTATTAAGAATCTGCGCTTTAATCAATGTTTGCCAGAAATGCTCCACAATATAACTGATTTGAGCATCACTAAAAGATGTGGTGGCGGTGTAATTCCTGGTTGCAAAGTCAACAATTTCCACTTTAGTAGCGTTACCGACAGTGTTTAAAAGTATGAGGGATGAATTATGAGGGATGAGGACTCAATTAAAAGTATGAGGGATGAATGATAAGGGATGAGGACTCGATTAAAAATATCAGAGATGAGGACTGGATTATCTATCTGTGTATAGGGTGCGGATCATCTTTCCCTTTAATTCATGAATTAACCCTACTTAGTCAATTGACTATCAATAAATTGTTGCCATGTCTCGTTAGGAGTCCAAACTTTAGCTAAATCTCTTTTCGCCTGTTCATTATCAAAATTTTCTTGACTCAGGCGATAAATATACATAAAAGCAGATACTCTAAGGTTAGCAGCACAGTGAACAAATAAAGGCTGCTGATTATTTTCTTGCATTGCTTGGCAAAAGTCGGCAAAATCTTCTGAAGTAGGATTATTAAAGTCTATAGGAATATGGATATATTTCATTCCCAAAGATTCTACAGTCTCTTTTTCATCAGGTAGAGCATTTTCTGATGCTGAAGTAGCCAAATTGATAATGGTTTTGTAGCCAGCATCTTTAACTAGAGATAGTTGTTTTTTTGTTGGCTGTCCTGCTGTGGCAATAGAGTCTGTAAGCTGTAAAAAGTTAAAGATATTTTCAAGTTTATTGCCCATAAAATTAACACCCAAGTAGCGATTGAGAGATAGTTTTAAAAAATTAATTATTATTTTAACGGGATTAGTTAGCTTCGCTAATATCATAGCTAGTTCCTCATACTAAGTATTCTTCAAAGGAATTGGGTAAACTAAATCAGTCGCTCGACAACTTGTTAAAATTTGACCCTGGCTTTATTATTCAATACCTTTTATGGCAACAAACGAAACTGCATCAAAATTTTCTACCAATCATCAAGAGTTAGCTGGTTTTATCTGGAATATAGCGGATAAATTACGAGGTCCTTATCGTCCACCACAGTATCGGCGGGTAATGTTGCCTTTGATTGTTCTGAAGCGTTTAGATGCAGTACTAGAGCCAACTAGAGATGCGGTGCTAAAAGCCAAAGAAAAATATACCGCAAAAGGTTTAAAGGATGAAGCTCTAGAGAAAGCGATTTCTAAGGTGGTAATTAGCTCAGGTCGCCGTCAGCCTTTGTATAATCTGAGTGAGTTTACTTTTCAGAAGTTATTAGGGGATTCTGAAGGTATTGCCGATAATCTCAGGGCTTACATCAATGGATTTTCGCCACGGGCGCGGGATATTTTTGAAAAGTTTGAGTTTGAGACTGAGATTCAAAAGCTCGATGAGAGTAATCGTCTTTATCTAATTATTAAAGAGTTTTGTAGTTCTCAACTTGATTTGTCTCCAAAGCGGTTATCTAATCTCCAGATGGGTTATCTATTTGAAGAATTGGTAAGGAAGTTTAATGAGCAAGCTAATGAAGAAGCGGGAGATCACTTTACTCCTCGTGAGGTAATTCGCCTGATGGTAAATCTGATTTTTTGTAATGAGAAAGATGTTTTAAAATCGGGCATTTATCGCACTGTCTATGACCCCACCGCAGGTACAGGCGGAATGTTATCAGTATCGGAAGAATATATAAAACAGCAAAACCCCGAAGCGAATTTGGGGCTATTCGGACAGGAATACAATCCTGAATCCTACGCGATTTGTTGTTCGGACTTGTTGATTAAAGATGAGCCAATTAACAACCTGATTTACGGTGATACTTTGGGGGTAAAAGATGCCAAAAGTAAGAGTAATAATTTCTTACCCCATGATGGTCATCCCGATAAACAATTTCACTATATGTTAGCTAATCCTCCTTTTGGGGTGGAATGGAAGCCAGAAAAGGATTTTGTAGAAGCCGAGCATAAAGAACAGGGTTTTAAGGGTCGCTTTGGTGCAGGTTTACCCCGTATTAATGATGGCTCGTTGTTGTTTCTTCAGCACATGATTTCTAAGATGCACCCTGCTCCAGAAGATGGGGGAGATGGTTCGCGGATTGCTATTGTGTTTAACGGTTCGCCTCTATTTACAGGGGATGCGGGGAGTGGTGAAAGTAATATTCGTCGTTGGATTATCGAAAATGATTGGTTAGATGCGGTGGTAGCTTTACCCGACCAGATGTTTTATAACACGGGGATTTACACTTACATTTGGTTGGTGACAAATAAAAAAGCTCCCCAGCGTCGCGGACAGGTGCAGTTAATTGACGGTACGCGCCATTTCCAAAAGATGAAAAAGAGTCTAGGGAATAAGCGTAATGAATTATCTGCGGGACATATTGCAGAATTAGTCAGGCTTTATGGTGATTATGAACAAGATGGTACGAGTGAAGTAGGGCAGAATGGCGAGACGGAAACAAGAGTATGCTCGAAGATATTTGCTAATCGGGAATTTGGTTTCCTTAAGATTACCGTAGAACGTCCTTTAAGGCTGAATTTTCAAGTTAGTGAGGAGCGTTTACAACGATTATGGTCACAAACGGCGTTTATTAATTTAGCCAAGAGTAAAAAGCGTAAAGATGCCAAAGCTATGCAGTTAGAAATTGAGCTAGGAGAATCTTTACAAAATCAGATTATTAATGCTTTAAATTCTATTGATGGAGAACAACTTTACAAGTCTCGTGCTGAGTTTGAACAAGAGTTAGATAGTGCGTTGAAAACTGCTGGATTAAAAATCAAAGCACCAGTTAGAAAAGCGATTTTAGCAGCCTTGGGAGAAAGTGACCCCGAAGCAGAAATCTGCTGCAATAAAAAAGGCGAACCTGAACCCGATAGTAATTTAAGAGATACAGAAATTGTACCTTTACCCACAGATATCACCTTACCCTTGCCCTTGGGTTATGACGGAGAAACAGGTTTAAATGATTTAGTTTCTTTAGTGAAGGATCATTGTTTGGCATATCTAGAAGCAGAAGTATTACCCCATGTACCCGATGCTTGGATCGATTTTTCTAAAACCAAAGTGGGTTATGAAATCCCTTTAAATCGTCATTTCTATGTCTATCAACCTCCCCGTCCATTAGAGGAAATTGAAGCAGATATTAAATCCTTGGAAGCGGACATTATGGCAATGTTAGGGGATGTGGTTTAGTAGAAAAAAAGAGTGCTAGCATCAAATTAGATGTAAATTTAGTGCGAAACAGAACGTGATAAATCTCAGTCAAGATATTCAATCTCTCTCTACTTTTAAGCGCAACACTAATGAAATAATCAAGCAAATGAAAAAGAAGGTTAATCCCCTGGTATTAACGGTTAATGGCAAGGCGGAAATAGTGGTACAAGATGCGGAAGCTTATCAAAAACTATTAGATAAAATCGATCGCCTGGAAAAGCTTGTTAATAAGCAAGAAAAGTTAACATAAGATACATCGTCTTCGGACATACTAGACCTTTATGGTGCTGCTGCCGATATTGACTTTGCGCTCGACAATAGACTTGTCCGAAAATTTGCATCCAAGTCTATTGGAATAATCAAACATATCTTAAAAATTTAAGAGGTAAAAAAATGACTTTGGAAATTACAGATGAATTTTTAAATAGTCTGGAACTACCTGAAAAAATTCAATTTCAGGCTTTAAAAAAAGCTAAAGAAGGTTATGTTATGGCTTTACTAGAAGCTGGTGAAATTAGTAGCGGACGAGCGGGAAAAATTCTGGGAGTTTCTCGTTTAGAAATACTAGAAATGATGGGAAGATGGGGGATTTCTGTTTTTGATGATTCTCAGAATTTAGAGGAATTAAAGCAGGAGGTAGAACAAGCAGAATCTATTTATGAAACCTTAAACCAGAAAGAATGGTTAACAGAATTTTATCAATGGATAGATAGTCACAAAGGAAAAAATATTCCTGTTCTGAATGATGAGGCGATGAGTAGAGAAAATATGTATCCAGATCGATGGTAATGGCTTATCTTTTAGACACAAATATATTGCTCCGAATTCTCAGCCCAAATGATCCGATGCACCCAGAAGCTGTATCGGCGATCGCAATTTTAAAGAAGAATCAAGAACGAGTTGTTATTGCGCCACAAAACTTAATTGAGTTGTGGAATGTATGTACTCGTCCTGCCGATAAAAATGGTTTAGGATTTACTGTTGCTGAAACTAAAACTGAAATAGAACGTTTACAAAGATTATTTGTTTTTCTGCCAGATACTCAAGATATTTATACAGAATGGAAAAGATTAGTTATAAGCTATGAGGTTAAAGGGGCAAAGGTTCACGATACTCGCCTAGTAGCTTTTATGTTGGTTCATCAGTTAAGTCATATCTTAAGTTTTAATATTAAAGATTTTCGGCGTTTCATAGCAGAAATTACTCCTGTAAGTCCGAAAGAAGTAGTTCAATCGCAAGAGTAAAATATTCAGGTTTTGACTATAGCAGAAGAATTGGAGGCGGAATAGATGGGTAAGTATCGGGCTTATGAGAGTTACAAGGATTCTGGGGTTGAACGGTTGGGGGCTATTCCTGAGCATTGGGAAGTTAATAGGTTCAAATTTTTACTTTCAGAACCGTTTAAATATGGAGCAAATGAAGCAGCAGAGATAGACGATCCATCTTTTCCTCGCTATATCAGAATTACCGATGTTAGAGAAGATGGAACTTTAAGAGAGGATACTTTTCGTTCTTTACCAAAAGATATTGCACAAGATTATTTGCTTGAAGAAGGAGATATATTACTTGCTCGTAGTGGAGCAACAGTAGGAAAAACATTTATTTATCGAGAATCCTGGGGCAAAGCTGCTTATGCAGGATATTTAATTCGTGCGCGAATATCAAAAAAGAACTACAGTGATTTTGTTTATAAATTTCTTCAATCAAGTTCTTATTGGGACTGGGTTAATAGTATTTTTATTCAAGCAACAATACAAAATATAAGTGCTGAAAAATACGCTAATCTTTGCATTTCAATTCCACCACTAGAAGAACAAAAAACGATCGCGCGATTTTTAGATTATAAAACAAATCAAATAGATGCCCTAATTGCTAAAAAAGAAGCCCTCCTCGAAAAACTAGACGAAAAACGCACCGCCCTCATCAGTCATGGGGTTACTAAGGGTTTAGATGCGACTGTGCCGATGAAAGATTCTGGTATTAAGTGGTTAGGAGAAATTCCCGAACATTGGGAAGTTATAAGACAAAGATTTTTAATTTCTATGCAAGGTGGCAGTACGCCTAGTAAGAGCAATCCTGAATTTTGGGATGGTGAAATACCTTGGATTTCTTCAAAAGATATGAAAACGGATAGATTAATATCTTCTATAGATAAAATTACCGAACAAGCATTAAGAGATACATCAATTCATCTACATTCTCAAGGTGGAATTGTAATTGTTGCTAGAGGAATGATACTAGCTCATTCTTTCCCCGTTGCTATTAATGATCTTTATATAACTATTAATCAGGATCTAAAAATCATTAGAACAACATTGCATTCAGAGTACCTAGCATTACTTTTAAGAGGGATAAAAAAAGTTATCTTAGGTATTGTTGAAGAAGCTGCACACGGAACAAAAGTTTTAAGAACTGATCTATATAAAAATATAAGATTACCTATCCCGCCTCTTAAAGAACAAAAAGAAATTGCTGAATATTTAGATCGCAAAACAGCAGAAATAGACAATCAAAAAGCCAAAATACAAGAAGCAATTGAACTATTAAAAGAATATCGCACGTCATTAATTACTAATGCTGTCACGGGTAAAATTGATGTGCGCAAAGTTACTATTCCTTAAATTAAATTCAGGAGAATTATTATGACCGCAGAATATCACGTCAAAATTATTCAAGATGGCAATACTCAAACTTTACCTATTCCCCAAGAATTAAACCTATCAACATCAGAAGTCACTATCCGCAAAGAAGAAGGAAAACTGATTATTGAACCTTATCAGAAAAAATCACTCCTTGAAGTTCTGGCAACCCTCGAAGACAGTGAAGAGGATATTGATGTTAGCGATGAAGACTTATTACCTTTAGATGATATTGAAATTTAACGATGAGTTATCTCTATTTGTTAGATACAAATATACTTTCTGAACTTATAAAACATCCCAGAGGTATTATTTTTTATAAAATCAAACAAATTGGCGAAGAAAAAATTTGTACCAGTATTATTGTTGCTGGTGAATTAAGATTTGGAATTAAAAATAAAAATTCACCCAGACTAGTAGAAAAACTAAAAATAGTTTTAGATGCTATTGATATTTTGCCTTTTACTTCTCCTGCCGATCTTTACTATGCTGAGATTCGCCACAATTTAAAAACGCGAGGAACACCTATTGGAGCAAACGATTTATTAATTGCTGCTCATGCTTTATCCCTAAATTTAACCTTAGTTACCGCAAATGTTAGTGAATTTTCCCGCGTTTCTAATTTAAAAGTAGAAAATTGGTTGGAACAAGATTAACTTTTGGTATTTTGTTGAAGAAAAATGCGATCGCGCTTTAGCCAAAGTCAAACACGCGATCGCTCTATTAAAAGAATATCGCACCGCATTAATTACCAATGCTGTCATGGGTAAAATTGATGTACGCCAAGTTCCCATACCTAATAAATCATTATCTTAAACAACTTAAAACAAATGCAAATATCAATTCCCGACTCAATTTTACAGTCAATTCGTTTACCCGAAAAACGCCTTGAAAGTGAACTGTTAAAAGAATTAGCACTGAGCTTATATCAACAAGAATTACTCTCCTTTGGTAAAGCCAGAGAACTTGCTAATCTGAGTCATTTTGAATTTAGCCAACTATTAGGAGAAAGAGGCATAAACAGACATTATACCCAACAAGAATTAGAAGAAGATTTAAACTATGCCCGTCGTAAGTAATAGTTCTCCCTTGGTAAATTTAGCAATTATCGATCGGCTTATTCTTGTTAAACAGCAGTTCGGCAAAATCATTAAAATGGGGGGGGGTCAAAAACTGATCGCTTTGTCTAAGAGAAAAATAATGAAAAATAATTTTATCACCAGTGATTTTCATCTTCCCTACAACAGAAACCTAATTGCTAAAGCCTAAAGCAAAAGAACTACGTAAAAACATGACCGCAGCCGAGAAAAAGCTATGGGATGAATGCTTAAGAACATTTCCCCTCAGAGTCTTAAGACAAAAACCAATTGATAACTTTATCGTTGATTTTTATTGTGCCAAACTAAAGCTAGTAATTGAAGTAGATGGTGATAGTCATTTTACTGACGCAGCCAGAATTAAAGATGAAAAAAGAACCAATATTTTACAGGGATATGGTTTAACGGTAATTCGTTTTATTAATGATGATGTGTTGAATAATTTTGAGGCTATTTGTCAATCGATACATAGCTTGATCGAAAGTCCCCCTTTCTAAGGGAGATTTAGGGGGATCGAATTCATTAAGCTATAAGTTACGATCCCCCCTAGCCCCCCTTAATAACAGGGCTATTTCATTCTGACTATAATCAACCAAGAAATGAATTTCTTGGCTTAAAGCCCAAGTCCGTTTAAACGGACTTAATATTCTTAGACAGAGAATTTATTCTCTGGCTTTTGAGAATGAAATAGC
>JASJCP010000244.1 GCA_030065935.1 Xenococcaceae cyanobacterium MO_167.B27 | reverse complement strand
TTAGCGGTGGGAGTTAAACCCACATCCCACGAGACAGTTCAAGGTACTTATGGTTTTATCTCCATCATCCCTTGGATACCTTATGCTCTCTATTTTCTAGAGGATTCGGGTATCAACGAATCGCACATATCCGTCTTCTCAGTCGCGATATTAAAATTAATTATACAATGGCTAGAAGCCTTATTATATAAAGATTCTGTGTCGAAATTGTATCTAGGCAGCTTAAGCTGCACGCTTACATCCAATGACTACGGGTTCTCCGAGACTGCGTCTCTTTCGCCCCTAAAGCCCTTGGTTTTAGCTTCGATTAATATAAATAATGAGAAAAAAATTTTGACCCTGTAAAACAAAAGCAACTACAAACATCTGTTGCCCAACAGGGGATTCTAGAACATTTATTAGTAAGACCCCTCCCATCAGGAAAATATGAAATAGTAGCGGGAGAACGTCGTTATCTAGCTGCATCTGCATTAGAATTACCTCATGTTCCCGTGGTTGTTAAGAAATTAACCGACACTGAAGCTTTACAAATTTCTCTAGTTGAGAATCTACAGAGAGTCGATCTTAATCCTTTGGAGGAAACTGAAGGGATTTTACAACTTTTATCTATTGAAACCGATGTGACAAAAGAAGAAGCCTTACTCTTGCTTTATCGAATGGAGAATGAGACTAAAGGGAAAGTTACCCAAAACGTTTTGGGTAACGATATAAAACAGAAGATTATCGCTCTATTTGATAGCTTGGGCAGAATGAGTTGGTCATCATTCGTAAGTAGTCGTCTTCCTTTACTCAAGCTTCCTATAGATATCCTAGAAGTTCTACGTCAAGGAAAAATCGAATATACTAAAGCCAAAGCACTTGCATCCCTCAAAGACGAAGAAACTAGAAAAGAATTAATGACAGAGGCGACCCAGCGAAGCTGGTTGCCTTCGGCACCGCACTTTCGTTATCTCTGAGAGAAATCAAGGAAAGAATCAAAGCAGTAAAACCACAACCACAGAAAGAGGAAATATTTAACCGTGTGGACAATACTTATAAGCAGATCAAAAAATCTAAAAAGTTAATTCTGGGAAATGCCAGGAAGCGGAAAAAACTAGAATCACTATTGGCTCAAATAGAAAAGCTGTTTGAGTATGAATAATATTAATAATATTAAAGGAAAGGTTATATTTTTATATAGCCCATAAGCATTTACTAATACTATGACCTTATCTATTTTTCCTATACTTCCTAGATATTGTCGTAACCATCCCAAATTCTTGCTGTTAGCTATAGCAGCTAATTTGATGGCTCTTAACTTAAATTTAAGCTATAGAATTGGAAAGTCTGACTTTCTAAGTCATAGTATTTTGTTTTGGATAACCACAGTTTTTTTACTTTGGCAAAAGCGAGATAGATTATATCTAGAAAGTGATACTACTTCAAGTGTTCTTGGCTCTCTATTATTGGCATTAGTAATATATAAGAGTCTGCATCTGTTTCAAGGAGACTATTTTATAAGGATTGCGCCATTACTTTCCCTTTTAGGGTGGGGACTATTAGCATCTGGAATTAAAGGGTTAAAGCAATACTGGCGAGAAATTTTTTTGTTGGGATTTCTAGCTATTCCTTGGGAATTGGTCTATGTATTTAATATTTCCTTGATAACGGCTAAATTTTCAGCTTTTATTTTGTGGATACTAGGATTTGAGGTAACTCGTCAGGGTGTTTGGCTGATTTTGCCAACAGGCTCAGTTGAGGTCTATAGTGGATGCTCAGGAGTACAGATGATGTTACATTTGTTGGGACTAAGTTGGATTGTCTTGGCGGTCTCGGCTTCGCCGAGGCACTGCGCGATCGCCAAAACCAATTGGCAACAAAAAGTATGGCTTCCGATTGCAGCAATTATTATAGGATTTATTGTTAATGGAATACGAGTGGCTTTGATGGCGGTGTTAGTGGCATTATCTGACTCAGAAGGATTTACTTATTGGCACGTTGGGAATGGTTCTTTAATATTTTCAGCAATCTCTGTACTGATATTTGGGGCTATCTGTATAAGAACAATTATCCACGAAAATAAAGAGGTCTTTTAAGGTTAAGTCAAGAGCGAAAACTGATATCGTTTCCCTTTAAGATTGCTACAGATGATTGACACGGAGACAAGGGAGATTAATACGCAGCATATTTAAAGTGATTTGATATGACACAACCCGAAACCTATGAACAAGTCTCGAACTTTACTCTTATGGGCTGTTATGATTGCAACTACTTTAGCTTTAGGAAAATCTTTAGTCCATCCGAACGCAAAATTTCCCCACTTCACAGATTTTATTTTTCCAGAGTCGGTTCCTTTAGAGCAATGGAAGCTGTTAACCAGTGACTCTATTAATCCCCATTTATTTGAATCTCCAGAATACCCTTCAGGCAATGTTGTTTCGGGAAGGTACTATCGTTATGGTCAAAATCAAAGATTTTTAGATATTGAAATGCGTTATTTAATCAATACTAATGGCGATCTGAAAAGTTTTATTACTCATAAAACGGGAGAACTGGTATCTGTTTTAAGAGACGATCGCGATAGAGGCTTTTATAGTGTATTTTCTCATGATGGTAAAGCTTATTTAAGTGCTTGTATAAATTCTCGTGGTGGCAGCACAATTACCAGCGATCAGTTTAATCGTAATCGCATGATTTATGATGGGCGTTTAGATCGTCTTGTTCTCTGGTTCCTTGGTAGGGAAAAAATTAAAGATCGAAGATGTCTATGGACTCATTTATCCCTGCCTTTAGACCATCATTCTTCTACTGAAGAAACCTATCGTACCCTAGAAACCGTTTGGTATGACTGGTATGACTGGTGGCAATCACATTTTCCCAATCCGTAGCCAATGGAACGAGGAAAAACTTATCTTGACCTCATTGACCTGCATCATCTCTACGATTTAGTAGCTTCTAATTTCTGTAATATAGATTTTGCTAAATGATTCCATCGCTTGCGAGTGAAGAAAAGTAATATAAATATCAGAGCTAATAAGTTGCCGATAATATCCCTGGGTTCTGGTGCGCTGACATTATTCCTTCTTGGTGTTTGTGAAAGCAGATTGTTATTTTCCTTAGAGTCGTCAACTGCTACAAACGCAGTGTATTTAGAGAGCAGATTATAGTCTAGAGCAGTCTCAGTAACCGCTGATACCCCTTCAGGATTTTCTCGACCATACATTTGATTCATTAAATCTTTAATGCGCGAACGTCCCCATAATTGAGCGATCGCACTATTCCCACTAACTTGTTGAAAATTAACGTCCAATACCTTTTCATAAGATTGACCACCCGCAACAGTTCCGATAATTTTTAATTTACCGTTTTTGCTATCCTGCTTTCGTCCATAAAGTATGAGTGGTTGACTGGCAAACAAGTCTGGAGATTGTTGGGGATAGATTTCTGGTGCTTTTCCCTCACCAATCCACTTGACCTCAATATTTGTTACTACAGGATTATTAATTTCTCTAAAGAACTTATCTGCGACTTCTACTGCGTCTTCTTTAGGAGGCAAAATAGTAACAGTGCCACGCCCCAATTCTGCCAAGCGATTAAGCAGAAACCGATTAGTAGAATGCCCTACGCCAAAGCTATACAGTCGGTTGCCTGGCTGAAGTTTTTCTCGGATTTGCCTGATAACTTCCTCATCATTGCCAATCAAACCATCAGAGAGCAAGACAATGCTGCGTAAACGTCCATCAGCAGCAGCAGGAAAATTCAGCACGGTATTGATGCCATTCATCAGTTCTGTTCCACCATTGGCATCTAGCTTGCTTACATAAGCTAAGGCTTGGGCGCGATTTTCTCTGGTATTTGCCAAAGGTTCATCCGCTAACTTACTGGTACTGTTAGCAAAATCGATAATGTTAAAAGTATCATCTTGATTCAAACCACTAATAAACTGGCGCATTAGTTCTTTTGATTGCTCTATGGCTTCTCCTCTTTGCGATCCAGAAGTATCAATCAAAAATATCACGTCTTTGGGGACAATCTGTTCGGGTTTGTAATTCACTGCTGGAATCAAATAAGTAGCAAAGTGTCCGCCCTGCTGATTCCTTTGGGTGAGTACTGTAGCTTGAGTTTTGGCTCCCATAACCTGATAACGCAAAATCAAATCTTGGTTAGCAATAACATCTCGCTTCGCCAGTGAGACTCGCGTAATAGAACTGTTCTTTTGAATCTTGATGGGATGAGAAAAAGACTGAAGCTCAGAAATAGCTACCCCAGCATCAATTTCTATGTTTACATCAATATCACGTCCAGAACGAGTTTCTTGTAAACCGCTTGCCCAAGCTGCTGTTTCAAAAGGATTGAAATTTTTACTAGTTGGCGTTTCAGATTCGTAGCGCGGTGCTACCACCATGGGAAAAACGAATTCGTAGTTACTACCGATAAATTGGAGAGTATTCGTGTAGCGAATGATTACATCAATCTGTTCTCCTGGTTGAATATTAGCTAAAGATTGGGTAAAGATATTATCTCTTTGTTGTTCCAATAATCCAGCCGTTTTTCCTTCCCGTTTCGCTTCTTGGTAGATTTTTTGGGCTTCTTCTCGCTTTTTAATTATCCCACGAATTACGCGATCGCCAATGCGAATTTCCATATCATCCACTGCTGCATCGTCGGGAAGAGGAAACTTATAGATAGCCTCTAAGGGCTGATCGTTAGGATTACTAAAAGTTTGTTTGACTTCTACTCGCGACAGATTGCCCGCAATTTTCGCTGTTACTGTTGTATGTTCGAGAGGAAATGTCTGTACTTGTTCTCCTTCTGAGTAGCCATACAGTCCTCCCAACTCAGAATTGACTTGGGGAAGAGAAGAATATTGGCGAGATGGTTCTTGTTCGATGGTAGTGGAAACTTGCCGTATCACTGGCGACATTAAGGCTCTCATACCTAGTAATACCAGCACAGCTGCTGCACTAGCTCCTAGCAATTTTTTGGCAGTGTTCTTGGGTTTTGCTGGTTTTTCTCTTAAATCTTTGAGTATCTCTTCCGCAGACTGATAGCGTTTATTAACTGCCCGTTCTAACATTTTATCGATAATGTTTTTAAGGCGATCGCTCACGGGTTGACTTAAATAATCTCGCCAATTCCAGAGATATTCGCCACTATCAAACAGATTAAAAGGATGAACTTGAGTTAATAGATGAATACAGGTAACACCCAAACTATAAAAGTCGCTAGCAAACACCGCCTTACCCTGTAACTGTTCTGGAGCAGTGTAAGCAGCCGAACCAATAATCGTGCCAGTTTTGTCCAGAGTTGTTTCTGTCACTACTTTAGCAGCACCAAAATCCACTAAAAACAACTCCCCATCGCGCTGGCGACGAATAATATTTTGTGGTTTTATATCCCTATGTATAATTTGTTGACTGTGGATGAATTGCATCAAAGGCAACAAATTTAATAAGAGATTCCTTACTTTTTCCTCAGTCCAGGCTCCTTCTTCCCTTAGTTCCTGAGATAAATTACGTCCACTGATAAACTCTTGTATTAAATACTGATCTTGTGCCTCAACAAAATAATCTTTCAACGCTGGTATATTGGGATGTGTTCCCAACACCTCTAAACGTTGAGCTTCTTGACTAAATAACTCGGCTGCTTTTTCTATACTCGGACTACCCGACTGTATCCAAAACTGCTTAATCGCACAGTAGGGCTTGGACACTTGAGACTCATCTATTCCCTGGAACGTTCTGCCAAAGCCACCATGACCAATCAACTTTACAGCCCGATAACGGTTTTTTAATAATAAAGAAGAGCCACAACTAATACACTTGTTGGAGTTATAGGAATTTTTTGGCTGCTTACAATCTCGATTAAAACAGTAAGAAATGGGCTTTCTGTCGCTTTTATCTTCCTGGTGTTTAGACTTAACCATTGATAATCCCTTCTGGTTTATTTCATACTAATAGTTATTAACTATGGTTGCTTTTTTTGATCTCAATCAATAATATTGGAGAAGGCTATCGCTCTCATTTTACATTAGTTACAAGCCTCTATTTTATGAAGATTTGATTACTAAAATGTAAAGATTTTTTTTGAGTACAAACATCTAAAGCCTGACTCTGAGTGTAGTTAGAGTCGATGGGAATATCACTATTCCCACCTCTCGTTCAGAACTGTACGTGAAACTTTCGCTTCATACAGCTCCTCAATGATTTGGCTGCATAGGGTTTCTTGCGTACCTCTGCTGGTTTTCAATACCAGTTTTCTCATGGTGACAGTGACGATGAAGTAACTGTAGATTTTTAATCCTATTACTACCCCCGTCGATTTTGGGGATAATATGGTCTACATCTAATTCATCTTGTGGTTTAAAGCTTAGTCCACACCAGTTGCATTTGGCGTTATCTTTCTTCAGAAGCTTTTGTATTTTTGCGTTGACGTTAGGGTATGACCCCATTCTTTTTCCCCAGTAAGTCCAGTCTCCGTTGTAGGGAGAATTATCTCCTTTTACTTTGACGAATCTTTGGATTCTTACCTCGTTATGGGTATAGAGCATCATCGGTTCGCCTCCTTGTGGGGGATCTGAGCAGAAGGTCATTTTTCCGTTTATTTCTCTCCAGTATTTCTGGTAGGAAATTTTGTACTTACCTGTCCTTCTCTTACCCCATAAGAAGAGCATTTGATATAAATCGTGATGGACTCTCTTGAAAGTCATTGCGCTGCATACCGAACGGAAGTAGTTGCACCATCCTTTAATTACAGGATTTAGCTTTTTGATTAAATCGCTTATTCTTGCACTTCTATTGTTCTTGAGAATTTCTCTGAGTTGTTGGACGTGTTTTCTCACACTCTTTTGACTAGGTTGGATAATTGTTTTGTATCCTAATCTGGCTCTATTATCCTTGAATTGTTTGATGTTGAAACCTAGAAAATCAAATCCAGGTTTCTCATCACCAATCTTTTGGAGTGAGTGACAAATTCTAGTCTTTTCATCTTTGAGCGTGAGTCCTATTGGTTCTAACCATTTCGAGATTTTGGTTTTTATTTCCTTGACCGTTTCTAAATCTGGGTGTATGACCACAAAGTCGTCTGCATATCTAATAATGATAGGCTTCCATTTCTGAGATTTACCTCCTATCCTCTTACTCTCAGGGTATTGGTTCCTGATGTCATCTATCATTCCATGTAAGGCAATGTTGGCGAGTAGAGGGGAGATAACTCCTCCTTGTGGTGTTCCTTCTGGGGTCGGGAATAGTGTGTCCCTTTCAAGTATTCCAGCCTTCAGCCAGGCTTTGACTTGTCTCCTCATCTTTGGAAAAGTATTAATCTTCTTCAGTAATTCGACATGATTTATTTTGTCAAAGCATTTGGCTATATCCGCATCAAGAACATATTTACTCTTTTGCCCTAAAGCAATGAAGATATGTTCTATTGCATCATGAGCCGACCTTCCAGGTCTGAAACCATAGCTTGATTCCTCAAACTTGGCTTCCCATTCGGGTTCGAGTGCCATTTTAGCTAGAGCTTGTCTGGTTCTATCCCTAATGGTTGGTATTCCCAATGGTCTTTTTTCTTCTCGTCCAGGTTTGGGTATCCAAACTCTTCTCAAAGCGTTTGCTTTGCGATCAATTTTCAGGTTTTGGGCAGTTTTGAGTCTTTGGGAGGGATTTAAGGATTTCACTCTATCCACACCCGCAGTATTCTTACCTTTATTGTCCTGAGTTACTTTGCGTACAGCTACACAGCGCGCTGACCACGAGCGCATTAGTGTCTTCTGAAGCTTTTGAACTGCTTTGTAGTCACCACGTTGAGAGGCTCGATAAATTCGTTTTTGCAACTTGAATGATGCTCGTTCTAGCTTGCGCCAGTTGAGCATATTCCATTCCGCCGTAGTCTTTAAACTCGTTTTAGACATATTCATTGTTAATCGCGTATTTATCTCCAAATCATCGTGAGACATTGGGCATATTCATAGCTATTACAGCTAGACTTTAGCTTCAGTCTCAATCCTTCCCCCTAGCACCGTATAGATAGTTTCCTACTTGGTTTATCGACCTAGACCAAGAGGTGCTAAAGGGTTTCCACGTTCCGAATATCCATTGGTTTGAGACTTTAGGGCAATACTATCCGCCGAGGTTTACTGGGATGCAGAATGTAGTAAATCCACCTACATTCCTTTATGAATCAACCACCTAGATGTTGACTCCTTAACCTGTTGCCTTTTGGCTCTAGCGTGACAACCCATTACGCTAGTTCTGGTTAACGACGGTTACATATTTTCGTATTCCTACCCATAGGCTCTTGCTAGAAGGGATTTTCAGTGGGTTCTGAGTTACCTCCGTTTCTTCCCTGCTGGCATCACCAAGTTTACTAAGCTTGATAATGGGGAAGATGCTTTCACTCCAGCATCCAAGAGGGTTGGACTTGTTTTAGAAACTTTACTAAGTTAAATTTTTGTTAACTTGTTACATTACTTAACTCACCAACATGGATATTCAGTTGTCAAGGTACATTAAATGTCCTTGCAGCTTTTACCCCTTATCCCTTATGAGATAAGGTTTCTAGCTAACGTGTCACACCCAGGTT
>JASJCP010000243.1 GCA_030065935.1 Xenococcaceae cyanobacterium MO_167.B27 | reverse complement strand
AAATCATGAAGCTAAAAATTATTCTAGAAAAACCAACAACCTATTCTACCTGATTACCTAACCCATAGTTTCTCTTTAGTTAGAAAATGGTTGAGATAGGGGATTGGGGGATTAATAATTAATTAATGATTACTGTTGCGTCGATTTAGCCAAATTTGCTGTTGTGGTGGTTGAATTAGCATACCAGCCTTATCAAAAGCAATTTTAATCCGACGGCGAAACTCTCTTGAGACTTCCCATTGTTTGAGAGGTTCGGTTTTGATCCAGACTCTAATTAGAGTTCCGCGATCGATCGCTCTTACTTATCTACTCCTAAGCAATCGTATTAATTCTAAGTTGGAAGGGTCTATTAGCTTTAGGGCTTAATTGGCTACTAATTAATTCGGAAGAGAGCCGATTAATCAAAGCATAGCTAAACGAATGCCAAAGTAGGAAATTAAAATAATAGCCGTAAATCTTAGAGGTAATCTAATAGCTGTAACAATAATCAGTTGTATAGTAAGAGTTTCGGGAAATAAACCTAAAATATACAGCAATCCCCCAATCCCAATTCACAGGCGAAGTAGTTGCACAAGGCGATATTTAATTTCTTGAAAATGCCAATTTTGTTGTCGCTTCCCTGGGGTATTGATTGTTGTTACTTATTAATTATTACTTCTGACTCCTTCATCCTTTATTCCTCATCCTTTTTGTAGGGAATGTACAAATAATTTTGTAATGGTACTTAATCTCTATTAGTATTTTTAGTTTTGTCATACTATGTTGACAGAATAATATCCTTGTTTGAGCTATATATTATGAGTAATACAATCAATTATTGGTAATGTAAATTAAGTAAAAATACTCTCATGACAGCGAACAATACCGAAACCAGTTCCAAGAAAATAGTTAATAGCCGTGCCTGGAGATATTTTAGGCTGAAAACAACAAGATTGATCCGTAAATTTTTACCCAAACAAGTTAAACAAGTATATATTAAAAAGCTTCATCGGGAATTATGGCTTGATGCTAGCTGGAACATTAACTATATTGTATTTACTATCAGTGCTTGTATTATTGCAACTTTCGGTTTAATCAGTAATAGTACCGCCGTAATTATTGGTGCGATGTTGGTTGCACCTTTAATGTTACCTCTAAGAGCCTTAGCTTTTGCTGCTTTAGAAGGGGATTTTTCCTTATTTCGTAAAGCTTTTTTATCTATAGTCGGCGCAACAATAGTGGCTCTTTTCCTGTCTAGTTTAACTGGTCATTTAATAGATATTACTGACTTTGGTTCAGAGGTATTATCCCGTACTCAACCTAATTTAGTCGATTTAGGAATTGCAGTAGTTGCAGGGGGCATTAGTGCTTTTGCTAAGGTTAGAAAAGAGGTAAGTGATGCTGTTGCTGGAACTGCGATCGCAGTAGCTTTAATGCCTCCTTTATGCGTTGTAGGATTATCCTTATCTCAAAGTCAATTATACTTTGCTAAAGGAGCTTTTTTATTATATTTAACTAACTTATTAGGGATTACTTTATCCTGTATGGTGGTATTTATTATTGCAGGATATACCGAACCTAATCATACTTTAGGTTGGACTTTTGCTCTTACTAGTATTTTGGTTCTACCCTTGGGAGCAAGTTTTTTACAATTAGTGAGACAGTCTCAATTAACCACAGAAATTACCAATAAATTACTCAATGAAACTATCACGGTTGGAGAAGGAGTCAACAGCAATAAAATAGAAGTAGATTGGACAAAAAATCCACCAATTATCTATATTAATCTCCAAACTGATAAAGAAATTACTACCAATCAAGCTGCTCTAGTAGAAGAGTTTATCGAAGAAAAAATGAATCAACCTTTTGATGTAGTATTTATTGTTAGTAAAGTTACCAGAATAACATCAGAAACTCAACCTAATCCCAAAGTAATTAATAAAAAGTCTGAGTTGAATTTGATCAAGTCGAAGCAGGATACGCAGACGGGTAATGAACTACCTTCGACTACCACTAATCAGATTCAAGCTTTACCATCAAATATTTCTCCAGCACTTGACCAGCCAGAACAACATTCAATAATTGATAATTGATAATTACTTTTTTTTGCTAATGTACACCCCAAAAAAAGAGCGATCGCTCTTTTTTAAGATATACTATCACCACAGCGTTCATTAGCAGGAATAGCCTCCATCATCTTTTTAGGATTAGAGAGGTTTAGATTGTTCATAAATTGGATAAAATTAGAACGATCGCGTTTAAATCTAGGATTCCATTGCTTTTCTTCTCCTATAGTAGATACTGTCTGACCTTTATAATCATGACCAGGATAAACTAGAGTACTATCAGGTAAAGTAAAAAGTTTTTGAGTAACAGAATCATAAAGTGTTCCAGCATCGCCACTTTGAAAATCAGTTCTACCGCAACCACGAATAAACAGAGCATCTCCAGTTAATACCAGATTATCATTAACTAAATAAGACATATGGCTATCAGTATGTCCGTTAGTTTCAATAGCTTTGATTTTAATTTCTCCTAAAGTAATTATTTCTCCATCTTTAATAAAACCATCTGCACAACTCAGAGCAGCGCGTTCCGATATAATTCCTTGACAACCAGTTATTTGCCTTAATTTTGCTGTTCCTGTAATATGATCAGCGTGGATATGGGTTTCTAGGCAAAATTTTAAGTTTAAGTCTAATTCTTTTAATAATTGAATATCTCTTGATACCTGTTCTATTACTGGATCGACTAAAACTGCTTCTTTAGTTTTTCTATCAGCTATGAGATAAGTATAAGTGCTAGATTCTTGGTCAAATAGTTGTCTAAAAAGCATTATATATTTCCGCTTATTTATCATGTATCATTAATCATTTAAACATCTGATAAATCTGCTTTTAATTTAAAACTATTTATCTGGGATAGAAGTCAAGGGAGGGTCGAAAAACTCGACCATACCCAATAAACTTGTTGAAGAAGGGATTTAAACCCGTAAAGACTAAAAGTTAACTTTTAATCAAAGCTAAATCAACCCAATTTTCTTCTGGTTGAGTGATTTCGGTTTTGATATTGGGACCAAAAAACTTAGTAATTTTTTCCTGTTGTTGTTGCCACTTTTCTAGACTCACCAAGGGAGAATAAAAGTGTAAAACTAGAGCATATGCTCCATCAATAGCTTTTTCTTGAAGACTCATTAATTCAGGTCTTTCATCATCAGTAGGACTTAGACCAACTCTAGCAAGCGATTCATCTAAATGAGCCTCTTGTCCATAACGATAGCGAGTTACATCTTTTAGTACTTGATCTTGAGTGGGAGTTGCTTGGGATTCTCGCAGGGCGACAATTTCAGGAGAAACAGGGACACTGTAGGGTATGGGTTTTAATTCTGCAGCTTTAAGGGCAAGTCCTCCCAGTAATAAGGGTACTCCATAAAATAATCCTGCTAGATTGAGAGTGGCATAATCTAAGGCATAAGCAACAATACCAATAACAGTGAGAGTTCCACCAACAGTCAACCCGACTAAAGCCAAAGGAATTTTACGTAACATAAGTAAGATTTAGTATCTAATTGTATATATTTGTTAATCTTTCCTATTGTAGGCAGAATCGCTCTCTAGGATCACGATTATTGAATCTCTAAGAATGAAAGTTAGTGAAGCATTAACCCACTCCACTGCTCTCCAGAAGACAGCATGAGACTTTCACCTCACTGCGCTCCTCAGTAAAACGGCATTATGGTAAAGATGCTCTTAAATAGATTGAATGTATTGTTTGAGAGAGAGTAAACCATAATAAAACAGGGTGAAACGGATTAATTTATGTAGGAATGTAGCATACTACGTTATTGCTACGCTAAACTCAGTTCCCTATTATCACTATGTAATTTATTTTGATGATACAATATTATATATTGTATAATAACCAGGAAAAGTAAAATTATTATAATTACATGGAAACTAAAGTTACTCTAAGAAAATGGGGGAATAGCTTGGGGTTACGAATTCCTCATCAAATAGCTCAAAAAATGGGAATTCAAGAAAATACTGCACTTATAATTACAGAAAAAGATAATCAAATAATTATACAAAAAGCCGAAAAATTACCAGATTTATCCGAAATTTTAGATAGTATTCCTGAAGATTTTGAATATCCTGATGATGTGGATGATTTCGTAAGAAGTGAACCAAGAGGCAGAGAGATTATTTGAATATACAACGAGGAGAAATAATTAGGATTAATTTAAACCCAACTCAGGGGAGAGAGCAGTCAGGAAATGCCCGTCCTTGTTTAGTATTAAGTAATAGCCAATTTAATCAACGTCGGAAAGGAATAGTGGTAATTACTCCGTTAACTAATACTGTTAAACCAGAAGTTAAGACTTTGGTTCAAGTTCCTAGTGGTTTTAAAGTTACAGGATCAGTCATAGCAGAACAAGTGAGAACTATAGATTTAAAAGATAGATGGTGGCAAGCAACAGGAGAAATCTTGCCTGAAGATTTTGTTGATTTAGTAACACATATTTTTAAGCAAATTATTTCTTAGATTGTTGCTTTATTTATCCATAGTTACTTGAGTTAAATAGTTTTTTATACTTACATATCATTGTACATATAGTTAAAGCGATCAAACAGACACAATATTACAGCGATCGCTTGGTTTTAAAAATGATCCAATTTCTTTGTTGATAACTGATTCGGAATAATTGGTCTATCTAACCAATGCCCTCGTGCATTTAAAATCGTAGTTATGAAATCTTCTCTAATATACTTATAACGTTCTTTTACTATGCCATTTTCCTCTATTTTAATGTATAAACCCTCCATGAAATCAGTGCAATCTGTTTCTTGTATAGTTTTTTCTATATCCAAATTATTGGCTTTGCATAAAGATTTTAGTCTCTCAATATGTCCCCGTTTAATATAATTAGATTGTCCGATTAAGCTGGTTAATTCACTATATTTCTTGGGCTTACCAGAATATAAAATAGGAACTGATACGATCGCTAAATCTTGTAATAATCTCTGCCTAGAAGGAGTATCCAAAAAGTTTTCAGTTTTTAGATCCAGTACATCATATTCTAGAAAGTAATGAGGTAAAAAATCATAAAAA
Organism: Xenococcaceae cyanobacterium MO_167.B27; assembly: GCA_030065935.1. Classification (GTDB taxonomy): domain Bacteria; phylum Cyanobacteriota; class Cyanobacteriia; order Cyanobacteriales; family Xenococcaceae; genus JASJCP01. Next base: position 3,488 of record JASJCP010000243.1, on the reverse strand, counting down.
ATCGTATGCTTGGCATATAACCATTCCCCATAAAGAATATAACGAGTACCTAAAACCAAATACAATTTATTAGCTAAATTATACGCCCATTGTTTAAAAAGACTGAAATGCTTTTCTCTAACTCCTCCCGTTAAGAAATGTCCGCGACTCTGTAATAACATTTCCCCTGTATCGCTAAAACTAATAGCAACATTAGCACCATCCATTTTTTCTTCTACAACCACATTACGAGATGCGATCGCTTTAAAAGGAGTCCGATCTTTGGTTTTTTTTTGAGAACGCAATCCCGAACCTTCTAAGTGATAAGTTTTAGGATATTTATATATTTGTTTCATCATTACTTGTTTAGCACTACCCCGCTTTACTGCTTTATTCCTCGATACAAGTTTTTCAATTTAATAGGGGGAATTCCTAGGTAATAACCCAGAATAATTAGTTGATTAATTAAGGTAGTTTTAAATACTCCTAATTTCTCCCAACGACGAGGGGAAGTAATTACTTGAGCAGGTGCGATCGCGATTTTTCCTTGAGGTTGTAATCTTTTAACAAATTCAAAGTCTTCCATAATGGGTAAGTCTGCAAAACCCCCCATTTCTTGAAAGGTTTTTTGTTTCAGAAATAAAGCCTGATCGCCATAGGGAAGGGAGAAAAAACGCGATCGCCAATTCACCATAGTTTCAATAAACCGTAACGATTTTTGGGGACTGTCAATGGCTAATTCAAACGCACCAGCAATAACTTGGGGTGGTGCTAAAGTTTCTCTGACGAATTGGGAATAGTCAGGGGGTAACTTAGTGTCTGCGTGGAGGAATAAGAGGATATCTCCTTTGGCGATCGCTGCCCCCTGATTCATTTGATTAGCACGTCCTGAATTAGAAGAGACTATTAGTTTAATCTCGGGTTGATTTTCTGTCCCACTCTTTTCCCATTGCTGAACTAGATCTATGGTTTCATCTTTACTACCGCCATCAACTACAATAATTTCCACATCAGAACCCGTTTTAAGTCTTTTAAGAGTATTTTCAATAATTCCCGCTTCGTTGAGAACAGGGATAATAATGCTGATAGTTAATTGTTGTGTCATCAATATTTGCTAATGGCTAATTTTAGATTGTTATTGCTGCAATTTTGTTTATTGGTATTAATATTATTTGGAGTTGAGGACAATGTCCTTGCTGGTTCTTTGAAAGATCGCTTTGAGCAATTTCCCTATTGGAATAATAGACCACCTGTAGCAATAGCTAGAGGGGATTTATACTATCCTGAATGGATGGCTGGAGAATGGGAAGCTACTAGCACTCTTATTGAACAGGTAGCACCCCTCGCACCAGATATTGTGACTCCTGGCTTTGAAGACAATCAGCAGTATTTGAATAAAGCGATCGCCTTTCGGGTAAGATTTGGTCAGGAATATTTTATCCCCCAGAAAAGATTATTTTTACCCAATTTATCTAGAGTAGAAAATCCTGTAGTAGCAGACCGAGTTTTTAACGGAAAAAATATTGCTAAAGCTTATTTAGGGGATAACAATGTGTTCGATGTGAAGGTGGATCCTGATAACCCTAATAAACAGATTACTTTGCTACGAGGAGAACGCAGATTAATTTCTACTGTAACAGGACGAGGTACGGAAACACCCCAACCTACTGAATTTATTGCTACTGAAGTTACTAAGCAATTATTTAGATCGCCAGCAAGAATTTATCTGAATGAAGTAGAAACTACTTCCGACTATAAACTAATTGAACCAGGAAAAATACAAGCCGAACAAATTACCGCTATCTATCTTTCCCCTCAAGACCCCGATTATTTTCAAGCCAGCGATCGTCCTGTGGCAATATATCGTTATCGATTGAGTTTACGAAAAAATAAATTATGAGGGATAAATTATGAGGTCGAGGGATGGCGAGGTTGCCTCGCCATATCCAATCGACCTGTTGAGGGATGAGGAGTGAGGATTGGGTCATATCTCAGAGGTCAGGAGGATTGATTGTTATTACTGATTACTGATTACTTCCTCATCCTTCATCCTTCATCCTTATATATATTGCTAGCGTTACTTAGAACCAAGGTAAGGATTGTAACTCTAGGGAAGAAGACACGCGGGTCTATAAAAACGCTAATTTTAAATGATTATAATTGACAAAAATTAAAATCCAAACTACTTATAAATCTATTATAAAATACCTATATAATAATTTATAATACTTTTTGAAATATTGTCGATATTTTTAAAAGGTTATTTTCAATAACTACTAGATAAACTATCGATAATCATCGATCTTGAGGGAATAATTCAATCTTTACCTTTGAATATCTCAAAAATGTAATGATTAAATTATGTGGAAAACAGCTATTTTTTTGAGAAATCAACACTATGTCTAATATGAATTCTTTTTATGAAAATCAATCTATTAGTAATAATCCAGAAAAACTCCCAGAATCTAGGGCTGAGATGGCAATAACACCTGGTAATTCTTGTGAAGATAAATATTTAATTAAACAATCAAAAAATAACCTGTTTTTAAAAGAGCGAATCCGTATTGATGACGCGCTCGCCGAAATCCGCCAAGGCAAAAATTTAGACGATGTTTTAGCTATAACAACAGACACTTTACGTAGAGAATTAAACGCCAATCGAGTTCTGATTTATTGTTTTGAAGATGATACTAAAGGTAAAGTGGTTATGGAATCTTTAGATTCTGGTTGGACACCTGCTTGGAGAGAAACCTTACCTAGTATTTGCTTTGGAGCAGAAACAGCAGCAGATTATCACACCGAAAAAATAGTAGCGATTGCTGATTTTAACCAAACCAGAGTTACTCCTTATCAGAGACAGCTACTAGAGAAATTTCAAGTACAAGCTTCTCTGGCTATTCCCATCTTAGTGAAGTCGTCTAATTCTGGAGCGAATTATGATTTAGACAAAGTTTGGGGATTATTAGTCATACATAAGTGTGATAGTTCCCATGAATGGAAAGAAGAAGAAATCAATCTCACTTATCAACTAAGTCAGAATTTAACTCTAGCTTTAAAGCAGACAGAAAGCAGTCAACAACAGCAGCAAGAGCTAGAAAGAGAAAGAGCATTAGCTAAAGTTGTAGAGAGAATCCGCAAGCCGTTGGAATTAAACGGTATTTTTCGGACAGTTACTCAGGAAGTTCGAGAACTACTTAAAACCGACCGTGCAGGAATATATCGTTTCAATCCTGACTGGAGTGGTCTATTTATCGCTGAATCTGTAGGTGCTGGCTGGACTTCTTTAGTTGTGGAACAAGTTGATGTGGAATTCCTGGTTAACGAGAAAAATCGCAACGGCTGCCAACGGATACAAGATTGGGAAGCAGCAGCAAAAGGAGGTATTATTGACTCGGATACTTACTTGCAGGAAACTCAGGGAGGAAATTATACAAAAGGACAAAGATATTCTGTAGTAGATGATATCTATAAGCAAGGCTTCCCTGATTGCTATACCCAGTCTTTAGAAA
>JASJCP010000063.1 GCA_030065935.1 Xenococcaceae cyanobacterium MO_167.B27 | reverse complement strand
AAAAAACTTTTGTACCAGTTCCAATCAAGTTTTTAAGTTGTACTATTAAAACCCACTTGCGTAGCGAAACCACCAAGAGCAAAAATTACAAAATCTCTGATTATACCACGAAAAACTTTTGCAAGAGTTCTATTGCTAACTAAGACTGTTGCGATAAAGCTAACAGGACCAATAGTAATGCCAATACCAATCAAACTAATGATTATTACTGTCAATTTAGCTTTTCCTCCCAACCTTGCCTTGAGCCATAGGAAAATGGGAAACAAACCAATTGCTAAGACTGCTGCCCAAAGTATAATCGCTATAAATGGGCGAATTAAGACAAAGCACCAAGCAGCAATTAAGCCAAGGATAAAAAGTCTAATGGCCAGATCGATGACCTTAGTATTATTTTTAATCTTATTTTCCATAAATAATTTTCCTTGTCCCAAGGGCTATCAACTGGGTGAGACAAGATTTAGTTAAAATTATTTTATATTAATAGAGTTTGTCAGAAATCTTTGCTTAATATTTAGATTACAAATAACTTCTTTTATTACTGATCAACTTTATCGCTCAAATTTTTCGTAAGCAGCAACTATTTTCTGTACTAGGGGATGACGCACTACATCCGCTTGAGAGAAGTGACAAAAAGCAATACCTTCTACTGATTTCAGAATTCTAGTCGCCACAATTAAACCAGAATCTTGCTGTTTGGGTAAATCAGTTTGAGTAATGTCCCCTGTTACTACCATCTTTGAGCCAAAGCCGAGACGGGTTAAAACCATCTTTAATTGAGCAGGGGTGGTATTTTGGGCTTCATCTACGATGACAAAAGCATTTGATAAAGTGCGTCCTCGCATATAAGCTAGGGGAGCAACTTCAATTTTGCCTCTCTCCATCAAGTCTGGTATCTTTTCCGCATCAATAAATTCATACAACGCATCGTAAAGAGGACGTAAGAAAGGATTAACTTTTTGTTGTAAGTCTCCTGGGAGAAAGCCTAACTTTTCTCCTGCTTCTACTGCTGGACGAGTTAGAATAATGCGATCGCATTCATCATTGAGGAGGGTTTTTACGGCTAATACTGCTGCTAAAAATGTTTTACCTGTTCCAGCAGGACCTATACAGAAAGTTATATCGTGATTTTGAATCGCTTTGACGTATTGTTTTTGTTTAAAGGTTTTAGCTCTAATTAATTCTCCTTTTCTAGTGCGAGCCAAAACATCTTTTTGCAATTCCTGATATTCTTCGATTCTACCCGTATCTACAGCTTGAAATGCTGTCATCAAATCTGCTTCTGAGAGGGGTTTTCCTTCTTCCCACAAGTCATGGAGCGATCTTACTATACTCATTGTCCGCGCTACTGCTTTTTCTTGTCCCAAAATCAGTAATTGCTGTCCTCGCAACACCATTTTTACCCCCGTGTGACGAGAGATTATTGGTAAATTGGCTTCTCCTATTCCTGCTAAGGCGATCGCACTTTCGATGCTAGGTAATTGAATTGTTTGGGAAATTTCGGACATTTGGTAAAATTCTTGGGACTCATAATAATATAGTTTTAGATTATAGTTTTTAGTCGATCCAGATTTATTAGCCTGAAGTTATTAATTCAAAAGAGACATGATGAATAGACTATAACTCTTTGTTATGAAAACCAGATAAAAGTCCTCTTGAGAGGACTTTTCTGTAAAGCGCCAAGAATTTTATTTCTTGGTAATTAGACAAGAAGGATATTATCCATGATGCCAAGTTGTGCCTTCTTTGGTATCAATTAAACTAATACCTTTTGCTTTGAGTTCATCTCTAATGCGATCGCTTTCTGCCCAATTTTTAGCTTTTCTAGCTTCAGCGCGCTGCTGTATTAAAGCTTCAATTTCAGCATCAGTTAAATCATCTTCACTATGATCTGTTTCTGCTTCTAGTTGTGCCGAAAAACCTAACACTCCAGCTAATTCCACTAAAGTACGCCATTGAGTTTCTAACTGTTTGGGGTTAGTTTCGGTTTTACCCTGATGGACTAGGATATTACCTTCTTTGCGTAATTCTTTAGCTACTTCAAACAACACTGCTAACCCACCACAAAAGTTAAAATCATCGTCTACTGCATCTTGGAACTTCTGGGTTAAGGTATCATCTTTTGCTGCATTAGTAAATCCTAACTGGTTGCCAAAGCGATCGCCAAATAGTAATCCTTCCTTCAAAGTTTCCCAACCATGAGTAGCAGATTCAATAGCTTCCTTAGTAAAGTCAACAGGTTTGCGGTAATGTGTCTGTAAAATAAACAAACGCACTGCCATTGGCTCAACAGATTTATCTAGTAAGTCTCGAATAGTAATAAAGTTTCCCAGAGATTTAGACATTTTTTCTCCGTCAACTTTTACCATCCCGTTGTGCATCCAATAGTTAGCGAGAGGTTTTCCGGTTGCTGCTTCTGACTGGGCGATTTCATTTTCGTGATGGGGAAAAGTTAGATCGCTGCCACCAACATGAATATCAATAGTTTCTCCCAGTCTATCTCTGACCATAGCAGAACATTCTATATGCCAACCTGGACGACCAGCACCCCAAGGAGACTCCCAGGAGGGTTCACCAGCTTTAGCTGCTTTCCACAAAGCAAAATCAAAGGGGTCTTTTTTCTTGGTTATTTCGGGGTTTTCTACCCTACCACTAGCCCCTGCTTGCAGATCTTCTAATTTTCTACCTGATAATTTACCGTATTCAGAAAACTGTCTGACGGAGTAATATACATCTCCTGCTGCTGGATATGCAAAGCCTTTTTGTTCCAATTCTGCAACTAATCGCTTGATACCATCTAGGGTATGGGTTGCGCGGGGATAAGCATCAGCTTTCTTGATTCCTAATCGTTCCATATCTTCAAAATATGCCTTAATGAAGCGTTCGGCGACATTTTCCATAGATGAGCCTTCTTTTTTGGCACGATTCAAGATTTTATCGTCAATATCAGTAAAATTCTGGATATAGTTGACTGCGTAACCAGACCATTGCAGATAACTTCGCACTATATCCCATACTAAACAAGTCCGAGCATGACCTAAATGGCAATAGTCATATACAGTAATGCCACAGCAATACATCCGCACTTTATTGGATTCTATGGTTTTAAACGGTTCTTTGCGACGGGTAAGAGTGTTATAGACAGTTAAGGTCATGACAATTTTATTAAAGCTCGGATTTGATTGCAGACTAACCACATAACAATGTAGAGAATCGGGGTTGTAGAGTCAAGTAGGGACTTAGCTTGCTACATCCATCCTTACAGATATCCGCGAATTCCGCGCTCAGAAATCGGAACAAAAGTTACTGGCTCTCGTCATTGTGCATCAGGGACTTGTGAGCGATCGCTTTTTCCCAGAAACTATCTCTGATTGAGTTATATAAATTTAGAAATTTTTTTAACAATGAAATTGTCTTTTAAAATTGCTCTAGTTACTGCAAGTTCTTTAATTAGCTGTACTTTATGGGGAGAATTACCCACTCAAGCAGCAACTTTTGCGGAAGCTTTCGCTTTCATTCGTCTCTCTGATTTTAGCCTTACACCACAAAATCCTGATGCTGATAGCATTCGCGATTCAATAGCCTTCACGGGGAGTGAAGATAGCACAGTTGATGCTAATGCGGATGGAACTTTATCTTTTATCATTGATGAAAATAATGACACTGTAATCGATTTAGACTTTCAGACTGACGTTACAGGGGATGGAGATAATTATTTTGGTGTTGGGGATGCTTTCTCTTTTACCAGTAGTAGCTTCTTGATTGCAGAAAATGAAACTTTAAGCTTTGACTTTGAGGTAGATTTATTCCTACGCAATATCGTTGATAGTGTTGAGGATGGCTCAGTTTCTAACTTCAGTGGAGTCCGTTTTTCCCTACTAGATAACAGTGATGATAGTTTTTTAGGTGGTTTTCTGGCACAGGGGAATTTAACCACCAATCTGTTAGATTTTGATAATGATTTCCTCTTTGCTGATGCTACTGATAATGTCCGCTTTGATGGCTCTGGAGATCCTGGTTTTGGAGGTAATCAAGAGTTTGGTGCTATTAACTTAAGTGGTAATTTTTCCCAAACATTCACTACTGATACTGAAGTCAGACTCGAAGTTAGTAGTTTGAACCTTACTTGTTCTCAAGCAACACAAACTAACGATCCTTGTACTAAAGTCCCTGAACCCAACAGTATCTTAACCTTGATTGTTGGTTTTATCGGATTAGGTCTATGGAAAGTTACAAAGTCAAAGCCTGTAGATAAGTTAGAGGTGACAGCTAATAGGTAACAGAGAAGAAAAATGTAGGTATCAATAATTTTACCTGGGTATTTTTACAGATAAATTGTAGGGACGTAGAATGCTACGTCCCCACATAAATTGTATGTGTCGCAAACATTTTTGGATTTGGTATTGGGTTTATGGCTTACACCCCAGATACAGTAATCAATCAGAATTAATTAAGTTTTGTTGCGGAAGAGAAGGTATAGTTGCTTCTGGTAAAGCAGAGGGTGTTGCTATATTTCCTCTGACTTGTTGCATTAAGCTAGCCATTTCCAAGGCGTTTAAGGCATAATTCCAACCTAGATTAGCTTTAATTCCGGCTCTTTCTAGGGCTTGTTGCATTGTATCTACTGTTAGCACTCCAAAGATTACAGGAACACCAGTTTGAAAACTAGCAGCAGCGATTCCTTTAGCTGCTTCTGCGGATACATAATCAAAATGAGGTGTTTGTCCACGAATAACCGCACCAAGGCAAATAACCGCATCATAACGACCAGAAATTGCCATTTGACGCGCCATCATAGATAACTCAAAGCTACCAGGAACCCAGATATAGTCTATTTGAGTTCCATGAGGATCCACATCAACACCGTGACGCTTGAGACAGTCTTGACAACCCGATAGTAGTTTATCAGTTACTAAATCATTGAAACGACCAATAATAATTGCAAAACGGAATTTCGATGAATCTTGGGCAAAAGTCCCCTCAAATACAGTCATAATTTAACAAATCTAGTGAATAAACAGCGATCGCGTTTAATTTTCAGGTTGAAGATTTAGAGGATGAGAAAAATCTTGTTTACTCTACCCCCTAGTCTCTTAGTTGCTCGGGTGGGTACACAACCAGCTTTACTTATAACATAGCGTTGCGGGTAAGCTCACCTGGCGATAAATCCGCGAAGCTTTCGCTCAACCAATAAATCTGGGTGTTGTGCTAGCCCTGAAACTAATATCCCTTCTCGTTTAGCGAGGGACTGATATTAATCTCGAACCTCTAAGGCAGGCTTACATACTTACTCTTTGACCTACTTTAGTTCAACTTATGCACAAGATAAATGGAACTTGTTCAACCAAATTTCATTGTCAGGATTTCCCTGTCCCTGGATGGTTTTATCTCCCACCCCTGCCCCACAAAGTCTTTTTTATCTAGACTTCTAGCTGGTTTGCGTATCTACTCGCCAGATACTAGCCTACTGGATAACCGTTTACTTCAGCTTAAAAAGTGCCTTTCCTTGATTCAGCTTGAGCTTATTATACAATGGCTAGAACTCTTGCTGTATAAATATTTTGTATTTTTTTTGTATATTTCACCCACGGTTAAAACCGTCTCAAGATTGTTCCTCCCCGACTTAAAAGATCGGGGCTTCCCAAGTACTTATACCTTGAGCTTTGATCCTCACCCACTAGGGGATGAGGATTTCTCGATCGCATTTATTAAAGAGTAATCAAGTTTTCTGTTTCTAGATTACAAAGAAGTTCAGCACAGCAACAGCAACTACTAAAATAGTCCAGATTCCAGAACCAAGATAGATCAGAGTTTTGGACTGCTCCCAATTTTGAGGGGAGGCGTAAGCAACAGGAACACCAACTACCATCACAAAAGAAAAGATTACCAGAAGGGTAAGTACCAACTGAAATAGAATAGTCATAGTTTGATTCTCCTTAAATAGCACACTAAATTCACGCTTGTCCTAAATAAAATTTTTATTTAGTTAAATTTTTCCTGACTATTAAGCTACCAAATATTGATACTTCTGAGAAGATATCTTGCGTTTTGTGACCAAAGATTACATTTTACTCCTCAAAAACAGCGATCGCCCTTTCAGTCATCAGTAATCAGTCATCAGTAATCAGCATTCAGTAATTAGTATTCAGTAACAATCAACCCCAATTCCCCACTAGCTTCGCAACGAGTTGGGTCTCCCTAATCCCCCTTTCACTCATCACTCATCACTCATCACTCATCAGCATTCAGTAAGAAGGATGAAGGATCAAGGATGATGAAGTAATAAGTAATCAGTAATAACAACAATCAATCCCCAGACCCCATTCCCTATTGATTATCCAAATTTAACAACAGATTGTAACGATATAACAGTTCAGCAATTTGATTACCATAAATTCTTCGTTGACCCACAGTAAAGAAAGGATTGCTAGCTCCTGGGGGTAAATTAATATTAAAAGGGTCATTAATATCTTGGGGATTCCGCAAAAAATCGGTGACAAAGACTACAGGGCGATCGCTAAACCAGTAAGATTGTAATTGTTGTTTATTAATTAAATAATAAGGTTGTTTCCCTGGAAATTTGGGGGGAATACGATTAGCACCACCATCAGCTAAAATTAATACAGTACGATAAACTTTATCTTCTTTTCCTTCTCTCCATCCCGCAGGAAGCTGACCAGAATTTTTGTCTAAAATTTGATTTTTAACATAGTCTTTTCCTTGATTAAGATAATAACTAATTCCTGCTGCTGTTCCCACTTCTCTCGAACCTTCAAAAATCCATAAAGTATCAGGATTAAGCCAAAGTTTTTCTTCTGCTATATATACAAGATTTTTACTAGAACGAATATTTTGATGGAAAACAAAGCCCATGATAGAAGTTAAGTAAATGATTGCTAAACTTACTACTAAAACTCTAATAGAATTTCTAGCATTGTGACGTAACATCTCAGTTCCAGCAATTAACCATCCGAGAGCCAAGATAATAGCTATTGTGATGATAAAACTTTTAATTGCTGGTTGCTGATTGATTGCTGGTAATGAAGTAGTTAAGTTGGGAAAAAATATTAATAACAAGCAAAAACATATACCAAGTAAGATAAAAATTAATCCATAAACTAGATGACTAGTTATTTGGGGATTTATTGGACTACGCAATACTGATTTTTGGGGATTGAGTGCTAACTTATCACTGTAGAAGCCAGCACAAAGAATAATGTAAGGAGGAAGAGCAGGGAGGCTATAATAAACTAGACGAGAAGGGACGGGTATAAATATAATTATTGGCAACAAAAAAGCCAGGGTTAATAATAAAATATTATTGAGATTGTTTTGGTCTTTTACTACTAAATTTTTGCGATATTTTTGGGTTATTTTTTTACAAATATTTTGAGTAACTGCTGGTAAAAACAGTATCCAAGGAAAACACCAGATAGCAGTCAAACCTAAATATCCTTGAATACTAGTTCGGGAAACTTCATAGTCAGGAGGAAAACGTTTATCTAACAAGCGAGCTAAATGTTCATTTATAATAAAATAGCGGATAAATCCTGGGTTGGCTTTTTCTACAGCGATAAACCAAGGTAGTACTAAAGCAAGTATTAGTAACAGTCCCGAGAAGAATTTGAGATAACTAAAATTAGCAAATTTATATTTAATCGCTCCTATTATGACCCAAATAGTTACAACAGGAATGACAGCAATTAATCCTTTGGCGAGTAAACCTAATGCTAAACAGAAACAACAACTAAATAAATATAACCAAGATTTAGGATTAGATAAAAATTTCCCAAATAAATAATTACTCCCTAACATTAGAGTAGTTAAGAGGACATCAATTAATACTTGATGGGTAAAAATAAACCATCCCAAAGTAACAGACATCATCAAAACTGCAATACGACTGGCATCAATTCCCCATAAGTCTCTACTCCATCGCCAAACTAATACTACTCCTAACCAACCTGCGATCGCAACAGGTAATCTTACTGCAAATTCTGTATTTCCCAAAATGCTTGTAGAAATAGCAATTAACCAATATAGTAATGGTGGTTTATTAAGATAGGGTGCTCCATTGAGATGGGGAGTTATCCAGTCTCCTCTTAAAACCATTTCCCTCCCTACCATTGCAAAATGACTTTCGTGGGGTTCATATAAACCGTACATTCCTAAACCCAAAGTCATGAACCCCAAGGGTAAGATTAAAATTAATAAGTCTAATGCAATCTGTCTAGTGTTAGAAGAGAACATAGACTTAACAACAAGAAAAATTTGTTTCACAATTTCTGTAGCTTGATATATGAATATATAGCAATTGTTGGTTAGGTTAGGTAAACCTTGGCTATATCTAGGGTAAGGGAGAAAGGGAAAAACCTAATGAGTCTGAAAACAGCTATCAACCGTTAAGGATACTATTATATTAGTGACACTCCCGTGCGCATTTACGCGCACGGGCTTCTAAACAACACTAATACTTTGGGCAAAAATCAAATGATTTCCCTCGAACAGAGGTGCTTGTGGTATTAGTTAGTGTTAGACTACTTTGGGCGGTGTCGAGCCATCTACTACTTCCAGTAATAACTGGTCGTAGATACTTGATAGTTTCAGGATATTTAGTTTTTTCTCCAAAAGCAAGATTGTGCATATTGAGAGAACCTGTAATATCTCTATGCTTTTTCTTATAGCTACATTTTGGACAGTTCCAAGTTCTACCTTTTGGTTTATGTCGATGCCCACATTCGGGACAAGTGCTGGATGTACCTCTTTCGTTTCCAATTAGAACTGAAATACCAGCCATTTTAAACTTGTATGTTAGATAGTCAATATCTTTACCATATTCCCACTGTGCCATTCTTTGATTGTGACATCTTCCACAATTCTTCTTTCTGACACCATCGGGATTGCCAATAAAGACCGTATCCACGTCATGAGTTCTGCAAAACTCAACAACCTGACGAGTAGCTTGATGTCTATATTCTCTGATTTGTCTAGAATTTCTGAGACAAAACTTATTTTTAGCTTTTTGTAACTTTTTCCATCTTTTAGAATATTTAGTGCATCGGGATTGCTTGCCTTGTAATTTGGCTAAAGCAATATTTCTTTGTCGCTTCAGAGAACGAATCCCTCTACCACTAACAATCAATCCTTGACCTGTGTTAGTAGTAACAGCAGATATATGTATTTCTCCTAAATCAATAGTTGCTTTGTTTCCTGTTGTTTTTTTCTTCTCTAATTGCACCTCCTGTTTGATATGAATTTCAAAACCACGATTCCAGACCAAAGATACTGCACCAGGTAGAAAGTCTAAATCCAACTTAAAGGATAGTGATTTTCTACCACGACCCATCGGTAAAGTCAGTATGCCTAACTCGTATTTGACTGATTGAGCAGCCCAAGCTACAGGATAAAACCGCTTCGTTCTCCAAGGATATTTCATGTTTTTGATTAGAGCTTTACGATTAGCTCTGGTGCTATCAATATTGGCTAAAAATGCCTGAATTACCATCTGCACTGATTGGGAATGCAGTTGATATTTTCCCTTGGTTAGTTTCTGCAAAGCAGTTTGGTTCAGCCAAGGTGTTTGATTAATGCGACATTTCCTATGAGCTTGGGTACATTCATTCCAAACTTTTGCTGCTTCCATTTGAGCAGCTTTTAGTCTCTCAAAGACTTCTGGTTTTTGGTATGGTAATCTATATATCTTAGTGGTTTGCATTTTATTAAAATAATATACATCAATAAAATGAGTCAAGTATCACAGGAGGGTAAAACAAGATATACCCACTATTCAATTGCTTATCATTTGGTCTGGATTCCCAAATATAGGCGCAAGATATTGGTTGGAGATGTTGAAGCGGAAACTAAGCGATTGATAGAAGAGTGCTGTGAACGTCATCAACTAAGGTTATTAGCTTTAGAAACAGACATAGACCACGTTCATGTTTTTATCTCTGCACCACCCAGATATTCTCCTGCTAATATTGCCAATTTGCTCAAAGGTTATACATCTAGGTTTTTGCGCCAAAAGTTTCCTAAACTAAAAAAGATATGTGGAAAAGACAAGCTCTGGACTTCTGCTTACTATGTTGGTACTGCGGGAAATGTATCTGCCGAAGTCATTAGAAGATATATTACTGAGTGCCAAGGGAAATAGCGTAAATCTAGCCCTCGCTGATCGATCCTGAACGGGACGGGAATTCCTGCTCAGTTCTTTAATAATTCTCTCTTATTCTTATTGGGTAATACATTTAGCAGACAATAAGATTAGATTTTGCTTTTTAAATAGAATACAGCGATCGCGTAATTCCCCGCCTTTTTGGTATAATATAGGCTGCTGCTTTTGCTGTAAAATTTTAATTGCATCATTTGTAGCTGGCTGAAACTGCATTAACCATTGATTACTTTTTAAATATTCTAGTTCAAAAGCATTTTGGTCTAGCAGCCACAGATTTATATTATATTTGCGAATAAAATCAGTAATAGTTGCCAAGTTGACACTGTATTGCGCTGTGATTAAATGTTGTACTCTTTGGCTAAATTCTTGATAGTATCCCTGATGATAAGGTATTCCATATTCCTCGGCTACTAAAACAGATCGCCCTGTAAAGCTAGGAATAAAATTTGCTTCTTCACTAATAGTAGCAATTACAGAATCTTTGGGCTGCTGTTGTAAAAATTCATAGAGTTGAGGGGATTTTCCTGTAACATACCCCAAACGATTAGGATAGCTTTGTACCGCATAAGTAGGCAATAGTAATAAGCAAGTTAATAAAATTAAGATAACAGTTTTATATAAAGTATGATAGGATTTAAAATAATAATTAATTTTTCTAGCAGCATAATTAAAAACAATACTTAATACTATCCCATCTAGTAAAGCAATAATAATTCTAATACTATGCTGAGTGTAGCGACCAGGTAAATGTAATCGAAATAAAAATACATGAGCCAAAATAAACATTATTACAGAAGCCAGGAAAACATCTCCTAAAATTAGTAGCTTACGATTTATTTTTTGTCCGAGAGGAAATATCTTAGGCAAAGATGGTAGCCACAATACAAGTAAGCCATAAGAACACATCAAACTATATTGCCATTCGATAGGAAATAAGCCACTTCTTCTAGCTGTTAACCAAAACTCTGACCAAGAATCTGTAAAAAAAGCACTTCTTCCCGTGGCACTAAATTCTGGTAGTAACTTCGCTTGACTGACTGTAATAATCTCACCAAAATCCGAAGTTTTAAAAGCATAAAAACTTAAAATTATAATTGCAGTTAACCAGCCATATAAGTAAATAGTTTTTGCAGTTCGCTTTCTCAAAAAATTAATCAATAAAATAGTAGCAGATAGTAAGACTGCTGGAGGATAAAATAAACCTTGTAACAAAATTGCTGAGACACACAAAAATGTCTTTTGTTTAAGTAAATAATAAATAAAAGCTAGTAATAAAGGATAAATGAAAGCTCTGGGTGTACCAGAAGATAAATCATCAACCATCCATAAATTCTGATTGAGTAACAAACTACTAAAAAATCCTGCTAAGGGGACAGGTATAAACTCTAAACATACTATAAAACAGTAGATTGTTGTGGCAATACCAATTAGTAAAGGGGATATTTTATTAAACCAGAATATATCTATTCCCAGATGGTTAACCAGTTTGTATAAAGTAGTAAATCCCCACGGAGAAACTGATTTAAAATAGTTACCAATTAAATCTCCTTGAAACAAATCTCTCTCGCTAAATTGCTGCATCCAAAAAATGTGCTGTCTCGCATCATCTTGGATAGTATATATAGATTGAAAACTGAGCTTTAATCCAGCACAACTAAATAGAATCGAAACTATAATACTGAGGATAAGCCAAGCATAAAATTTAGATTTTAAAATAGACAATGCCTTAATTTTAGAGATAATTTTAGGCTATTGTACCAGATTAACTAGCTCGATAGAAATCGAATTTAGTTGTTAGTTGTTAGTTGTTATATTAAGTCAGTTTAATTAGTTAGAAAATTAAACAAGATGATTATTGTTAATTTTTGCGGTTACTTTTTCAGCAACCTCTAATTTAATCCCAAAGTTTTTGTTTAAAATTATTCAAAGTGTGGTGAACTTCACTCAAAATAGACAAGGCATTACCTAAGCTTTCATTGGTTTTGGTTACTTTTTGTTCTCCTTGACTAGATAAACTTTGAGCCTGTTGCAGAGCGGAGATAGAAGATTCGATTTCTTGTTGATAGATATTATCTATTTGTGTCTCAAGTTCCTCAGTAATACCCAAATAGATTGATTCAACTTGTTCCATAATCGAGGTTCTAAGTTGAGGAAAAGAATTTTGGAGTTGTTTCTGATAATCTGTTACTTTCGGACTGGTATCAGATTCCTTGATTCTATGGATTAACAAATCTGCGATCGCTCCTAGAGGAGTCATCCTCATCATCATCTGTAAGGTATCTAGATTAGTCCATTGCTGCTGAACCAGAGAAAAATCAGTTAATTCGCGAGTTTCTGAATAATAATCGCTCAATAAATGGATTTCTTGCACAATATTCTGGGCTGCTCGATCTAGACTCGCAATAATTTTCGGGCGATGAATGTCCAGACAAGAGGTAATTGCTTTTTGAAGAGAATCAGCAAAAAAGAAAGGATAATGACGACGGAGTGGAGCTAATTGATATTGAGATAGGGAATTAATCGCTTCTGTTTCAAAGCGATCCAGAAATTCTTGTAACCATAGTTGAGTTTCCTTTGATAATTGCTCAATCTCCTGACTCATTTGCTGTTTATGTTGTTTGATTTGAGCAAATAATTGGGAAGAATCATCTTGACATTCAGCTATCGCTTTTCCTAATTCTACCTGAGTTGACTGCATTCCCTGACGTAGTAATAGAATTTGTGATTTCCAATGATTCAAATCCCGATCTATTTGACTAGCAAGACGGTAAAGATGAATCAAATCTCGATTCAATAGGATAGAATCTTCTAGTGATTGTCGAAAATCTGCAAAAGCTGTTGCTAAGATTTCTTCTCGCTCAGGATTGGGTCTAGGTAAAGACTGAAGCCGACAAAACTCATCTACAGCACTAATACCAAACACTTGGGCTTGAGGAAACAAGCGATCAATTTTAGTTTGAATTGCACTCAAAAGCCGTTGTGCTTCCGACTCACTGCGAGGGTAATCTAACATATTGATCACAAAAAAGACTTTGGGAAAATCCTGGGGTAATAGAGATAGTTGTAAAAAATTTTGTTCTGATAGAGAAAGAGGAGAAAGGGCGGAAATAGTAAAAATCACCGCATCAGCCTGTTCTAAAATAGATTGCACATCCCGATCAAATCTTTCAAAAATATCCCCTGTACCAGGGGTATCAATTAGAGAAAGCCCTTGCAACCATTCTATAGGAGTTGTAATTTTGAGGTGCTTAATGGGGGGTAGTTCTTTTAAGATTGGTTCTAACTGTTCTGCATAAAGTTCTTCTGGAGTTAACTTAACTCTTCCTCCATCCTTGAGAATAGCCTCAATATTATTTTCTGTTCCATACTCAACGTAATTAATGGTAACTGTTTCAGGAGTGACATTAGTAGTAACAACCTCTTCTCCCACTAAAGCATTAATCAGAGTTGATTTACCTCTCTTGAAATCTCCCACAACTACCAAAGAAAAATTTCCTTGGAGTCTTTTGGTGACAATATTTACGGTTGAAGCAATTTTTTGAGTTAAGTCTGTACCAAGAGCTTGCTTAATCGGATCTACTTCTAGCTTCTGAGATAGGCTATTAAGTATATTGCCGAACTCTTGTCGTAATTCTTGAGGGTCGTATCTAATTGTTTTGGTTAAGTTCATTTTATTGAATCTCAATTTCTCTTGGTTGAGACATAGAGGATTTGCGGGATTGATATCCTGTTGCCAAAACCTTGATAAATTCCTCGCAAAGTCGATCTGTTTCCTGTTTATTACGAGGGTTATTAATTGTCATCTCCTCACACCAACTACCTAAAACCTCGCATTCAGCAAATAATCTTAGAGCCTCAATCCTTTTATGAAGCAAGGGATGAGAGCGAGTCAACTCCAAGAGACGTACAGGAGTAGCTTGCACTTGGGATATTTGTTTGATGTATTCTTCCAGATTGATCCGATCTAATTTATTCACTCCACCAGTGGCTAGTTTTGCCAAAGCCATTTGCGCCGTATAGAGATCGCGGGAACAAATTAAGCCAGCACGATCGCAGGTTATTTCGGCACAACGACTCCAACGGGAGAAAAACAGTAGTAAGCCCCCTTGTAGCAAGATTTTGAGAATTCCCAAACCAGGAACAGATTGTAAAATAACTGCTGCCATAGTATTGGTCATTAATTCCACTGCGGTGTTATATACTCCATGAAGGTTATGAATATGTCCGCATTCGTGACCAATGACAAACTTTAATTCTTCTGGGGTTAAAGCTTCAACAATAGCACTAGAAAGAATGACAATTGGTTCTACATCATCTGTGGCAATGGTATAAGCATTAATTGAAGGAGAATAATAGACAAAGATTTGGGGAATGCCAATTCCCAGGCGATGAGCGCATTCTTCTCCTAAAGCATAAATTTCAGGATATTGTTGGGGACTGACGGCTACAGCTTCCATCTGCTGCACTTGACGATAAATCGGTACTGCCATGGAAACTAGAGATTTTGCGATCGCTCTTACTGGACCCATTGCTGCTAGTTGTTGGCGCAATTTCTGATCCAAGGAAAAGGCATAATCAGGAATTCCCCCTACCAGATGAGAATCAATTTCTCTGGCTCTAGTTTGGAGATAGCGGTCAAAAGACAAATCAATTTTTGCCGTCGGATTGTCAGAAGATAGATCTTTCATTATGAAGAACGGAAAGAGATAAAAAATGAGTAATTAATCGGAATTAAGCAATTAATTTATCAGCTAAATTGACCTTTTGCATTAACTGACGAGATAAACCTTGGGCGCTACCTAAAATCCGTTCAGTTTGCTGCCTCATTTCCTGAATTTCCTGATGCTCTTGTTCTGTCATCACTTCATCTCGTTCCCGTTTGGCACTAATATCAGCTAGGGTATTTTGGGTATTATCCAAAAGTGCATCTACTTCTTGACGGATGGTTTGTTTTAGCTTGTCAAAAGTTTCGCTGATTTGTTGGTTGGTAGTTTGTTCGATTTTAGCTTCCCTTAACCTGCTTTCAATTTCTTGAACTGCTGCTTGTTTATAGTTATTTTTGAAATTTCTGACTTGTTCACCACCAAAAACTGTTTTAACTAATTTGCGTCCTGTAAATACCGATAAAACCCCCACTGCTACTACTATGGGAAAAGTAACTGGTAAGCCAATAATTCCTGCTACTACACCAGCAGCAAAAAATGTGCCAAAGCTTCCCGCAGCACCTACCGCAGCACCTTTAATTCCAGCTTCTTTATATCCAGACCAAATACCACCAAATCCTGTAAATACAGCTAAAGCAGCAGTAATACCTTCTCCTGTGGCATTAACTTGGGCTTTGCTGGAGGCTTCAATAGAAACAAACTGCATTTCGATTTTTTGCAGTACTCCCACCACATCATTAGCAAAATTTTGTAATCGAGTTACTTCTTTGACTAAACCAATTTCAATTTCCTTTTGGATTTTTTCAGATTGCTGTTGAACAGTCTTTTGCACTGCTTCAGCGACTACCTTACCTAGTTTTTCGCTGACAGCTTTCGCGTTTTTCAATTCTCCAGGCTCAATATTGGCAGAATCTACCGCACTTTCTGCTGCTCGCTTTAATTTACCAGAAAATTCTGCTACTAAAGGACGAACTCTTCTTTTTACTTCAATCGCTGCTGTATCAATATTACGCATTTCTTGGGCATTTTTTTGGCGTAATTCAGTGATTTCTGCCACAGATGCCTGATATTTAGCTTGAAATTCTTGCTGTTTCATCCCCAAAGCATTTTCTTTGATATCCAGGGTAGCAAGAATTTCATCAGCAGAAGCAATAACACGGTTGACGGGTACTTGTAAAAAGGTTGCTCCTCTTTCTTCTGTTAAAAACTTTTCTAAAGATGCTTCAAATTCAGGAAACCGACTTTCCGTCAGTAATTCTGAGTTGTTATTTTCCTTGGCTTCTAATGCCTGATAAGCGGAGATGCCAAATACTTTGGGAGTACCGATTTTTTTGAGATATACTTCATATTCTGGAGAATTTTCGCCATATTGTTCTTTAGCGCGGTCTATTACCATTTTTTGAATGCGCTGTTGAATATTTTGAATTACCCGCTCTGCATCTCCTGCCCGCTTAAAATTATCAATACCATTAACTACAAAAATAATTCTTCCTAAATCATTGGTTAAGAGTTTTTCTTCTAAAAATTTTCTTTCTGATTCAGCAAAAGGAGCTTGTGCCAAAATAACCATGATGGCAGCATCGACTTGGGGTAATACGGATAAGGTAACTTCATCCATATTAGATTCGTCATTTAACCCAGGAGTATCAATAATATCTACATTGTTTTGACAGTAATGTACAGGATAATAAACAATAGCCTCTTTAACTTTGGCAGCAGTATCTTCAGACTCAAAAGTCAACTTAGTAACGTAATCTTCTAATTGATCAATCCCAACTTCTGTTTCAGTTTGGTCTTTAAAAATAACCTTGACCGAAGGAGTTACACCATAAGTAACGCGGTTGAGAGTCGCAGAACAAGGTAAAATATCAGAGGGTAAAATATCCTGACCCAATAGGGCATTAATAAAAGTACTTTTACCTCGTTTAAACTCACCAACGATCGCTACTGAGAAGGATTTATTTTGTACTCTCTCAATTACATCATCAATTAGAGGGATTGATTGGTCTAGCTTAAGCTGTTGGGAAAATTTTTTAAGTTGTTTTAAGTCTCCTACCAAAGAGATAATCGCTTTTTGTACACCACCAAAAGTAGATTGATATTCAATATCTAATTGTTCTGCTGTCATTATTGTGATACTCCGAGATCAATTATCAGTAATCAGTAATCAGTAATCAGTTATCAGTTATCAGTTATCAGTTATCAGTTATCAGTTATCAGTTATCAGTTCAGTAACTCAGCATATTTGTACATTCCATTTTTTCCTAACACCGCTCCACCTATCTCAAGTATCAAATTAATTGTGCATAACTACTTATGTTTTAGTCATAGGAATTATGCAAAAGGGCAGTTTTACTTTGGCTAAACTCTAACAATAGGCAGATTCAGTAAGTTTCTTGTTTTGTTTTATCCAATTTTAGGATTTGGAGCTTAAAATATCATTATTTTTGGGGTTTTGGACTAAATTTTAGTTTTTGTCCACATTTACTACAATATGAAGCTTGAGTAGTAAGTTTGGCATTACAGTTGGGACAACTAATCTGAGTACCACAGTAAATACAAAATTTAGCATTTACTCGGTTGATGCGACTGCAACTATAACAAATTTGTCCTGTAACAGACCTCAATTGGTCGGATATACTATAAACCTCTGCTAAAATCTCTTGGATTTCTGCTGTCATTTGGGGGAGTTTTTTCTGTTCGATTTCAATTAAGACTTTGGCTCTTTCCCTCTTGACTCGTTGCTCAACTTTTTGCTCTTGAATTTTGAGTATTTCGGGAGAAATCAGATCACTCAATTGTTGACGGTAATTATCTTCTTGAGTTTTTAATCTAGCAAGTTCTTTTTGATAAATCTGTTCTAATTCTTCTTGTTGTTGGAGCAAGTCAGAATTTTTTGAGTCAATCCCTTGTAAAATTCTTTGAGAATATGCGATCGCTTTATAAGTGGGAATTTGAAGTAAAATTATGCCTTTTTCTTGCTCTAAAAACCGTTTCAAACTAGCTTCAAAAGCAGGAAATCGACTTTGCTTGAGCAAATCTTCATCTCCTGTGACTTTGCCTTGCAAAGCTTGATTAGCAGATACACCAAAAACTTTTAATTCGCCGATTTTGCGAATATAACTCTGATATTCTCTTGAATTTGGCTCAAAGTGGACTTTAGCATATTCAATGATTATCTTTTGCAGTTGTTTTTTTACATACTGAATAACTTTGGTTATGTCTTCAGGAGATTGACATAAATCGATTCCTGTAATGACAAAGATTACTTTACCTAAATCTTGAGTTAGTAAATTTTCAGTTAAAAAATTAGATTCCGTTGTAGATAGAGGAGACTGCGCCATCATCACAAAGATAGCAGCATCAACTTGAGGCAGAACTGAAAGAGTAATTCGAGTCAAATTTGCTCGATCACTTAATCCTGGTGTATCAATCAAATCAAGATTATTATTGCGACAGTAGGAAACAGGATAATAAACTATAGCCTCTTGTATCTGTGAAGCTATTTGTTCTGATTCTGGGGTTAATTGGGTAACATAATCTTTTAATTGTGCTATTTCAATAAATTCCTCTCTACCATCACGAAAAATCAGCTTGACTCTTGATGTTAAACCATAAGTAACTCGGTTAATAGCTGCTGTGGTAGGCAAAACATCAGATGGTAAAATATCAGCCCCTAGTAAAGCATTGAGAAAAGTGCTTTTTCCTCGCTTGAATTCTCCTACAACAGCCAGAGAAAAACTATCATGAGCCAGTTTTTGGATAATTTCCTCAATATCAGTTTCTAATTCTGACAATTGTAGTTTAATAGCGAAATCTTTTAGCTTTCGCAGCACCTCTATCAGCTTAAATAAAGTTTTTTTGTAATCAAGAGGTAAAAATGAATCCGCTTTTCCTCTCAAGACTGCTATCTCCTGGTTATTGTCAGTTCAATAATGGTTCATCTCTTAACATTAGAACTAGATTAGCTATTTTTTGGCTCCAGATATTAAATTTTCAATATTCCAGTCTCTCAATTGCATTACGATGTGCTGGTATTTGATAGGTTTAGCAGTGGGAAATACCCTGAAAATACAGTGAACTCTTGCAAAAACACCTGAAATTTTCCCCTTTTATCAACTCAAGGCTCACTACACAATATTAAAACACCTGAAATTTTCCGCTTTTATTAACCAAGTCTAAATAGTATAAAAAAAGGTATTGGTGGTGTTGAAAACGCCCCTAACAGTAAATCCGATTCAGAAAACCCACTTTTGATACTGATGCGGTACGGGAATGGGGGACATATCCAATCAGATAACATCTATTAGCCTAATAAGTAAGTGCGAGGCAGTGCCTTGCCCCTACTGAAAATCCCCCCTTTCCTGCGGAGAGTTATTGAAGCTGTAGATATATGTGGGATATGTAAACAGGATTTGGTGTAATACCATTTTGATTTAAGTTTGCTACAGATGAGGCTCGGGACAAGGAGAAATAGCTGTAGCAGTAATGAGCGGGAATTGGTAATAACAACAAGATAAACAATGGAGCAGAAGTGTGAGATGAAATTTAATAAATTAGGCTCTGGGCTATTTTATACTCCCTTAGTTCGTGTGGGATTTACAGCTATGATTACTCTGCTGGGCTGGAGTGGTATGACATCAAAAGCTCAAGCTGGAATTGTCCTAGGAGAACAAGAAATACCACCACCAACCGGTCCAGTTACAGGTGGTGCTGGTATAGCTCTTCTTGAAGGTTCTAATGTGTTTGGGGATGGAACAATATTAACTTTTGACGACGAGTTTAGCATCATAGACAATACTAATCTTCCTGACAATGTAATCAGTAATGGGGATGGAAGTTTACTGGATTTGGTCAACACTGCTGCTGATGTCTGGACACAAGCATTGCCTGAGTTTGAGGATATTCAAATCAATGTTGCTTGGGCTGATTTTGGCTTAGTATCTCTTGCAAGCGAACTGCAAGAAGATGACCCACTTCAAGGAGATGAGTCTCTTCTTATACAGCAATTTCAACAAACTAACGACCTATTTCTACTTACATCTACGGCTAATCCATCTATAACAAATGCCTTGACTTTTGGGGAAGGTGAATCTCAACAGTTTATTATCGATTTTTTTGAGATTCCTGATACACCGGATGTAGAAGCGACTTTTAACCCTGATGCACCGTCCTCAGAGATTAACGAATTTGAAGAAACTTTTATCAGTATAACCCCTGAAGAGATCGAAATAGATGGCTTGGCTGCTATTTTCATTCCTGCAATCTTTGAAGATGGAACAATCATAAATCAGGGAGCTCAATTCCCGAGTTCTGGAACTATTGTCTTCAACAGTCAAGAAGATTTAGTGTTCGATATTGATGGAGATGGTACAGACGAGACTATTCAATTCTTTTTGGATGACAATCCCCTTGACAGTGAGGTGTTTGGCTCTGCTACAACACTTACAGAAAGGGATGGAGAAGGCTCTCTTGCAGGAATAAATATTGGGCGTAGCTCTTTTGCAAACAATAGCCAATTTCCCCTGCAACAAGATGATGAAAACATCTTGGTTGTGGATTTATTCTCTGTTGCCCTACACGAACTTCAGCACGCATTAGGAACAACTAGAACTAACTCTGAAGCGGTTGATGATGATAGTTTCAGCAATGGAAACATTGTTACTAACGATGGTAACGAAATTCCTACGGATTTTGAACCCTTTATTCATATCGCTCTGGACACAGATTTACCTAACACTCCTACACCAGTGGGCTTAGAAACTATCACCTTTGGAGAAAGGAAATGTCCTTCTGCTGTTGATGTTCTTGCTGTTGCTGAAGTGGCTTTCGATGAGGGACAAGCTGACGGACAACTCTCACTTAATCCTTGTGCAGATTTAGCTACTGCACCCACCTCAGTCCCAGAATCTTCAACTATAGTGCCTTTGCTAATCTTTGGTGCTGGGGGCTTGTTGGCAACTCGCCGACGGTTGATATCTTAAGCTTTTCCAGAGAATAAATTCTCTGTCTGATACTTAAAGTCCGTTGAAACGGACTTTGAATTTTAGCCAAGAAATAAATTTTTTGGTCTTGTAGGACAAGTTTGCAATCTAGTTTCTACTCATAATCTTGCACCTGTAACCCATACCGCCTCAAACTGAAGTTTAAGGCTAATATCATAAGTCTATTAAAATAGACTCTAACTGTGATTAAAACTCAATTGAAGTCCTCTTGAGAGGAGTTGAGCTATTAGCCAAGAAATTGATTTCTTGGTGATTTATCGCTCTAGGACAACAATCGGAAACATCGGTCAATTTTCAGCAGATTTTTGTGACCCCAACTCCAAATAGCGATCGCAATTCTGGTTTCAGAACTCTAATTCCTCGGCTGAAAACCTGATTCTGTGGTGATTTTGGGAGCTACTGCTATTGTTTGTTTCTTGGTGTGGGTTGGGTTTCATCCTTAAACCCAACCTACTAAAACTAAATTGAAGTCCTCTTGAGAGGACTTGAGCTATGAGCCAAGAAATTGATTTCTTGGTGATTTATCGCTGTTAGGAGAACAATAGGAAAAAGCGGTCAATTTTTAGCCAATTTTTGTCACCCAAACTAGAAAAAGCGATCGCAATTCTGGTTTCAAAACTCTAAATCTTTGGCTGAAAACCTTATTTTTTACTGACTAGTTTCCAGAGAATAAATTATCTGTCTGATAGTATAAGTCCGTTTCAACGGACTTTCAATTTCAGCCAAGAAATGAATTTCTTGGTATTTCAGGAGTGATCATGATTGAACAGTATAACACCAATTGCCAACATTACTGCTACACTTTCTCCCCAGTCCTCTCGTCAGTCAAAAGTCGCCAACTTAAATGGAAATGGTATAACTTGTTAGGCGTTCTAACCATGAGTGGAATATTAACACTGTGGTTTCCAGGTTTTGGTGGAAAAAACTCGCAACTTCTGGCTGAAATTACACCAGATACTAGTTTAAACTCGGAAAATTCTGTTGTCACCCCTGGTATGGTAAATGATCTGCCAGCCGATATCATTGAAGGGGGAGCAGAGCGAGGAGCTAATCTATTTCATAGTTTTTTAGAATTTAGTATTAACCAAGGACAGCAAGTTTATTTTCAAGGCAGTGACTTTCAAAATATTTTCAGCCGTGTGACAGGGAATAATGCCTCGAATATTTTAGGGACACTGGGAGTATTGGGGAATGCTGACTTGTTCTTAATTAATCCTAATGGGATTATTTTTGGAGAAAATGCCCAGTTGGATGTTAATGGTTCTTTTATTGCCAGTACTGCGGATAGTGTGATTTTCGATAACAACTTTGCCTTTAGTGCCAGTAATCCCGAAGTACCACCGCTATTGACTATCAATATACCTTTGGGTTTACAGTACGGCAAAGAGCCAGGAAAGATCGTTAATCGCTCTCAAGCTGGAAGCAATTTTTTTGGATTCCCCGCAGGACTTGAGGTGCAACAAAATCAAACTCTGGCACTGGTAGGAGGTAATTTAGAACTCGAAGCAGGTAATCTTACGGTAGAAGAAGGAAGAATCGAGTTAGGAAGTGTGGCAGATAATAGTTTTGTTAGTCTCACTTCTACTAATCCAGGCTGGTCATTGGGCTATGAGGAGGTACAAGACTTTCAAAATATTCTTCTATCCCAAGAAGCTTTTGTTTTAAATATAAGCAATGAACAAGCTGGTGAAATTCAGATTCAGGGAAGACAAATAACTCTTAGAGAAGGAGCGCAGATTGTTAGTTTCAATATCGGAGCAGAAGTCGGAGGAGCAATAGATATATCTGCTTCTGAGGAGATACTTTTGAGTGGAACCTCTGCTACTGGAAACCCTAGCGCACTATTTAATGTAACTCAAGGACAAGGTTCATCTGGGAATATAGATATTTCAACCCGAAAACTTACCATCGAAGACGGCGCACGAATTTTATCATCTGATTTGTTCCCTTTTCCAGAATTACTCTCTAACGAAGCGGGAACAGGAAATATAATCATTAATGCTTCAGAATTGGTCACAGTAAAAGGCGTAAACTCTAATCAACAATCTAGTCAATTAGCAATTCAGAGTTTTGTAGGAAATGGTGGTACTATCCAAATCAACACTCAGCGATTAGAAATTCTAGATGGAGGGGAAGTATCAGCTTCTACCTTCGGTGAGGGTCAGGGTGGCACCATAGAAGTAAATGCTTCAGAAGCAGTGAAAGTAGTTGGCATTGGCGGTATTTCTAATGAGGGCTTCTCTATCCCTAGTGCTTTATCTTCTCGCTCCACAGCAAATGCCACAGGTAATGGGGGAGATTTAAGGATTAACACTAATAAATTGTTGGTCAGAGATGGGGCAGAGATAAGTGTTGATACCTTTGGCGGGGGTAGTGGTGGTAATCTAATTGTGAATGCTAGCGAGTCTGTCCAGATAATTGGTATCTCAGCGGGAGGTGACGCTGCAAGTCAATTAAGAGCAGCAACAGAAGGAAGCGAGGATGGTGGCTCAATTGAGATCGAAACTGGCAAATTGGTACTTCAAGATGGAGGACAGATACTAGCTTTTACTTTTAGTGATGGTGATGGTGGGAGTATAATCATAAATGCCTCTGAGTCTGTAGAGGTAGTTGGCACTAATCAACAATTTGGTAGTGTAATTAATACAGGAAGTTTAATAGACGAACGAACTCAAGAAATTCCCACTGGAAATGCAGGGGATTTAAACATCACTACTGGTTCTTTGTTTGTTACCAATAATGCTCAAATTTCAACCCAAACAAATAGTGAAGCAACAGCAGGAACTTTAGAAATTAATGCTAACAAGTTAGTAGAAGTAAGTGGATTAGAAAGTGGTTTATTGAGTCGTACTGGTGGTATAGGAGATGCAGGAAATATAAATATTACAACTCCAGAATTAAGAATTCGTGATCAAGCTCAAATAGGGGTCAATAATTTTATCGAAACAGGTTTTCAGATAGAAACTTTAACAAATGATTCTGGAGAGCCAATTTTAAATCGCTTTGATATTCCTCTGATTCGGGTAGTGCCAGTATTCAATACCATTGAAATTGAAGGTTCAGGAAATGCAGGCACATTAAATATCGTAGTAGATTCTCTTCAGCTTGAAAATGGAGGACGCATTGTTGCTGAATCTGCGGGAGGAAATGGAGGAAATATTACGCTAGCAGTAGATGAATTAATATTTTTAGCTAGTAGTGGTAGTATATCTACCAGTGCAGGTTTACAAGAAACTGGAGGAAATGGAGGAAATATTACTATTGACACCTTATTTCTGGTAGCTATCCCTGATGAAAACAACGATATTACTGCTAATGCCTTTTCTGGTAGTGGAGGTCAAATCAACATTAATGCAGTAGGTATTTTTGGTATTGAAACTAGACAAGAAGCAACACTAAACAACGATATTATTGCTGTTTCCCAGACCAATCCTAACTTAAATGGTCAGATAAATATTAATACCTTAGAAATAGACCCTATTCGGGAAACATTTATTTTACCCAACCAACCTTTAAATACACAAATTTCCCGTCTTTGTACTCCAGGAATAGCAGAAAGCAAGAGTGAATTTACCTTCACTGGGAGGGGCGGTATCGCTCCCAACAATTTAGAAGCTCTGCAAATAAATCCTATCCCACCAGATTGGGTAGAGCTTCCTCCAGCACCAAATAACTCTTCTGAAATAAGTTCATCTTCTTTTTCCGTTCCTGATCCTACTCCCCAAATTGTGGAAGCTACTGGCTGGACTATAAATGAAAACGGTAAAGTAGAACTTGTGGCTGATGTCAATAATGTTACGGGCTATGATCCTTGGCAAAACCCCACACAATGCGCTAATAACTAGGGCGTGTCATCAATTAAAAAAATCAAGAGTAGAAATCGCCCTAAAGACTATTGTTTCAGAATCTAGATAGATTATCACTATACATCCCACTCATATCCTACATTCCATACCTGAAAGAAAATATCTAAAGACAATTTTGAGGAGTGACTCAAATCAGGTAATAATGTAAAGCAAGTCGATTCATCAAATCTAGATATGGTAAAAACGGACGAAAAATCCCTTGAGCAAGAACAAAGCCCAACATTTGACCTTAATAGTTATCTCAAAGAACATAAAATCCTAGTAGAAACGGCTTTAGATCGGTCGCTCCCTCTCGAAAAACCCGAAAAAATTTACGAAGCAATGCGTTATTCTTTGCTCGCAGGGGGGAAACGCCTTCGTCCAATTCTTTGTTTAGCTACCTGCAAGCTCATGGGTGGAACTTTAGCTATGGCAATGCCTACCGCCTGTGGATTAGAGATGATTCATACTATGTCTTTGATTCACGATGATTTACCAGCTATGGACAATGATGATTATCGTCGAGGAAAACTTACTAACCACAAAGTTTATGGAGAAGACATTGCAATTCTGGCTGGTGACGGATTATTAGCCTATGCTTTTGAGTATGTAGCTACTGCAACTAAAGATGTTCCAGCCTCACGGCTGATTCAAGTTGTCGCTAGGTTGGGACGTACTGTTGGTGCTGCTGGATTAGTGGGAGGTCAAGTATTAGACCTAGAATCAGAAGGGAAAACCGATATTACCCCAGAAACTCTCAGCTTTATTCATACTCATAAAACAGGAGCTTTGTTAGAAACTTCCGTAGTATCAGGAGCAATTTTAGCAGGGGCTTGTGAGGAAGATATCGCTAAATTATCAAAGTATGCTCAAGATATAGGTTTGGCTTTCCAGATAGTTGATGATATTTTAGATATTACTGCCACTGATGAGCAATTAGGTAAAACTGCTGGTAAAGACTTGCAAGCTCAGAAAGCTACTTATCCTAGTCTTTGGGGATTAGAAAAGTCTCAAGAGCAAGCCCAAAAACTGATAGATGATGCCATTGCCCAATTACAATCCTATGGCGAAAAGGCTGAACCCTTAAGAGCGATCGCAAAATTTATTGTAACTCGTAACCACTAATACAATGTTGTAAAACTCATCACATATTATAGACAAATGGAAGAAGTTGCTGAAATATTCCACAATCAGACATTAGTGGTGGCACTCCTGGCTTGTTTTACGGCTCAAGGACTGAAAATGGTCATCGAA
The DNA here is from genome assembly GCA_030065935.1 of Xenococcaceae cyanobacterium MO_167.B27. Classification (GTDB taxonomy): domain Bacteria; phylum Cyanobacteriota; class Cyanobacteriia; order Cyanobacteriales; family Xenococcaceae; genus JASJCP01. Next base: position 21,461 of record JASJCP010000063.1, on the reverse strand, counting down.
CTAGTTAAACATCGTAAGGTTAATTTCCGCTATCTTATAAGTACTGGGGGAATGCCGAGCGCGCATTCTGCACTGGTGGGAGCTTTAGCCACAGGAATTGGTAAAACTATGGGCTGGTCATCTCCTGATTTTGCGATCGCCTGTCTCTTTGCCGTAATTGTCATGTACGATGCAGCAGGAGTGCGTCAAGCTGCTGGTAAACAAGCTAAACTTCTCAATCAAATTGTGGATGAACTATTCCAAGAAAAACACAATCTTAATGAAGAAAGACTCAAAGAGCTACTAGGACATACACCTTTTCAAGTTTTAGTAGGACTATCTCTCGGTATTAGTATTTCTATGCTCTCTTTTCATTGGCTGTGATTTTTGTTGCGAAATTACCACACAATTGAAGAAAGAGATAGCATCAATGGAATACTCATGACTATTTTTAATAAAATTTTTGCCTCGACTCAGGATAAATGGCAACCCATTATAAAACAACTAGAACAGGCGATCGCTAAAGATGCAGTCATTCGGCGCAAAGAAGAAGTACTTACCTATGAGTGTGATGGTTTAGCCAACTATCGTCAAAGACCTGCTATTGTAGTATTGCCTCGTACCACAGAACAAGTAGCTGCTGCGGTCAAGATTTGCCACGATAATGACATTCCTTGGGTAGCTAGGGGCGCAGGTACAGGATTATCTGGAGGCGCATTACCTGTAGAAGATTGCGTCTTAATTGTCACAGCCAGAATGAACCAAGTATTAGATCTTGATTTGGATAATCATCGTATTACAGTCCAACCAGGAATCATTAATAATTGGGTGACTCAAACTGTTAGCGGTGCTGGTTTTTATTACGCCCCCGACCCTTCAAGTCAAATTATTTGTTCTATCGGTGGTAATGTGGCAGAAAATTCCGGTGGTGTCCACTGTCTCAAATACGGAGTCACAACTAATCACGTAATGGGGTTAAAAATAGTCCTTCCCGATGGAGAAATTGTGGATGTGGGAGGAAAAGTCCCAGAAATGCCTGGATATGATATTACAGGGGTTTTTGTCGGCTCAGAAGGAACATTAGGCATTGCTACAGAAGTAACCCTGCGGATTCTCAAGCGTCCCGAGTCAGTTTGCGTTATGCTGGCTGATTTCCCTAGTATCGAAGCATCTGGTGCAGCCGTGGCAGGAATTATCAGTGATGGTATTATACCTGCGGGAATGGAAATCATGGATAACCTCACTATTAATGCTGTAGAAGATACTGTCGCTACCAATTGTTATCCTCGTGATGCAGAAGCTATCTTGTTAGTTGAGTTAGATGGTTTAGCAGTAGAAGTAGCAGCCAATAAAAAGAAAGTAGCCCAAATATGTCAAGATAATGGTGCGAGAAATATTACCTCTGCTAATGACCAGGAAACTCGTAATAAACTCTGGAAAGGAAGAAAAGCAGCTTTTGCAGCAGCAGGAAACATCAGCCCTGACTATTTTGTGCAAGATGGGGTGATTCCTCGCACTCAATTAGCCAAGGTATTAACAGAAATTCAAGCTTTAAGCGATCGCTTTGGTTATAAAATTGCTAATGTCTTTCATGCTGGTGATGGTAATCTTCATCCTCTGATTCTATATGATAATTCTGTATCAGGAGCATTCTCGAAAGTGGAAGAATTAGGAGGAGCAATTCTCAAACTCTGTGTGGAGTCGGGAGGAAGTTTATCAGGAGAACATGGTATCGGTGCAGATAAAAACTGCTATATGCCTTATATGTTCAATGAAACCGACTTAGAAACTATGGGCTATATCCGAGAAAGCTTTAACCTTAAAGGACTAGCTAATCCAGGTAAAATGTTTCCCACTCCTCGTACTTGTGGCGAAAGAGCCAATGCTCAACAAAAAGCCTCAATAAAGGATGCCCAATTGTATTAGATCAGAAAGAGAGCCGACGACTTGCCTTGTTTCGTCTCGACTCTCTTATCTGGTTCGCTCCTCACACGACAGACAGAATAGACGAAGTTTAGCTTGTTGTCAAGAAAATTCAGGGGTTTATTTGTAACTATTTATTACGTTTAGAGTCATATCTGCCCTTTTTGGTAGTTGGTTCGTAATATACTGCGTGAAAAGCATCAGCGATCGCATAACCTAAAGAATCCCCTACTGGCGACCAGCGAAGCTGTTGCCTTCGGCACCGCCCTATCCCTGTCAATCGCGTATTTCTTTATATTACATCTTGACGTGCCGAAGGTGGGTTAGAGAAATTGTTGGTTGTTTTGTGGGAGATAGATCGAGAGAATCAGCGAAAAAATTATGGCAATCACTACCAGAGCTTATTGTTACTCACATTTAAGCCCCCTTACAATTGCTGCTGCTGTATAGTCTCGACTGGCTGACCTATCAGGAGCAAAACGATTGCCTCTCTCATTTAGGGGAGAAGCAACTCTACAATAAGCCGACATCTGCATGGTTAGCACCTTATCATATCCACTTACATCAGAAAAAACTAGCGGTTCTTCAGTCTCGATCAACTCTGCATTGCCTCTGACTTTACTTTTCATAGCTTCCGCTGTTCGTCGAATTTACTTTTAGTACTGTGGGTGATAAAATAACTCTTATGAAAGCAATCACCACAGTAGCCTGCAAACTCCAAGTAGATAAAAACATAAGTGCAGAGATTGACGAGACATTATTTATGTTTGCTGCTGCCTGTGAATGGGTAAACGCCAATACTCCCAAAGACCTAACCAACAAAACCAAAATGCAAAAACTGGTTTACAACCAGGTTAGAGAACAATTTGGTTTATCAGCTAATCTTGCTATCCAAGCATTAAGAAGGGTTTGCAGTAACAGAAAAACTGTCAAGCAAAAAAATCGTAACCTTAGAAAGTTTAGCCCTACTTCTGCTACCTATGATGCCAGGATATTTAGCTTTAGAGAATCAGATTGGTCTATTAGTATTAAATTACTAAAAAACCGAGTAAAAATTCCTTTGCATATTGGAAATTACCAAAGAGGAATCCTTAAAGGACAAGACCCCAAGGCAGCAACTTTGGTTAAACGTAGAAACGGGGACTATTACATTCATATCAACCTAGAGCATGATGTTCCAGACCGTTTCACTACAAAGAAGGTTTTAGGGTGTGATCTAGGAAGAGTCGATATTTGTCATACATCAGAAGGAGATAAATGGGATGGACAAAAGCTAAAAGCCAAGCGTAACCATTATGCGTGGTTGAGATTAATTCTCCAAAAAAAAGCTTCGTCAGGCACAAGAAGTAGTCGCAGAAGATGCAGACAACTTTTGCAACGGTTATCAGGCAAGGAGAAAAGATTTCAGCAACACGTAAACCATGTAATATCACGCCGTTTAGTAGATAAAGCAGCAACTAACGGTCAAGCCATTGCTATTGAAGACCTTACAGGAATTAGAGAGCGCACTAATCAAAAGCCAAGGTCTAAGACAGAAAGAAGGCACAGCAATAACTGGAGTTTCTATATGTTGAGGCAATTTTTGACCTACAAGTGTGTCTTGAAAAGCGTCCCTTTAATCTTGGTAAATCCAGCCTACACATCTGTTAGCTGCCACAAATGTCTGCACATTGGCAACAGAAATGGAAAATCTTTCAGATGTATCAATCCTGAATGTCTAAATAGATGTGACCCTGATTATCAGGGAGCTTTGAATATAGCTGCTTTGGGGCGTTCTATAAACACGCCTGGAGGTTCAGGTTTAGCTTGTAGAGTAAGTTTTGGAGTACGAGAATATATCCAACTTAACCTATTTGCGGACGGGTGCGGTCTTGGGGGTTTCCCCCATGAGCAACCCGTTCAAGACGGTGACAACCTAGGGCTACTGAAAACCAGTTCCTCATCAATCAGACCTGCGGTCTGATTGATAGGTGCTGGTAGTTTATCAACCTCTTTTCTCCAGTTACAACTCTCTCAAAGAAGCTATCTGTAACTTTTCCCGCAGTAGCTTGGACAAACACCACTGTGCTAAAGCAATTAATCCTAGTCTTGCTAGGGCTAACGGAGGATTTTGCTGTTTAATTTCTCCACAAAAATGACAAGTAATCATAAATTGCTCGAAAGCTTCACTTAAGTTTAATCCACAGTTGAGCCAAGTTTTTTCCTTCACTGGCTTGGCTTGAGGCATAGCGTCACAATGATCCAATATAAGTAATATAGAATACAATAAATTTAATTCTTGAGGCTGAGTTAGTAAAAAACTTTCACCAGCATCAAACCAAATCATAGGATTGGGTTTACTTATCTGCCAAGATAAACTCTCAAAGTTATGATTATATAATTTAATTAATCCTTCTCGTTCTCCCAGTTTCAGAAGGGAACAACAACGAGCATGATAATAATTTACAGGAAACAAATTCGGTTTTTCTGCTACAGTTTGTAAACTTTCATGACAAGTGTCTTGTCCAATTCTATGACCTCGATGGCATTCTAGTTCTAAAATCAATTGTTGTAACCAAACTCCTAAATAATCAAGCTCGATTCTAAAATCAATCCAACCAGGAGAAAGCACTTTAATCATTACTTTGAGGTGTGATTTTGTAGCCCAATCAAGATTGGCTTCAGGAAAAAACCTTACTAATTCTTGTGCCATCTCTAATGGTTTTACACCACAAAAATTTGCCAAAGGAAAGGCAATAGCACAACGATAAACCCAATCATCAGGAAAAGAGCCAGAGGTAAAATCCCGATTTGTTGTAATTTTCTGTCTATTGATCTTACGTAAAATTAGCTTCTCAGGGAGAGAAAATAGAATGCTATCCCAATTATGCCAGATGTTATTCTGTTGGCGATAGAGATCAATTGCTTGTAATAACTGTTGTTGTAAAAGTTGTTTGATGCCCAGATTGTTGTTAACAAAATTTAGTTTAAAAAACTTATAGGAAAAAGTGTTTTTTGCTACATTGCTATCCATGTAAAATCAAATATGCGTTTACATTAATTATTTTGCCTCCACACTATGCAATTTTTTGATCGCTCTTCTGAGGCATCTCGCCCTTTTTTAACATGGCAACGAATCGTTGATTGGGCGCAAATACACTATCGAGATCGTATTTTTAGAAAGGACGAGCTTATCCCTGCTCGTCCTGGTTTATTATATCTAGTCAATAAAGGAGTGATTCGTTTAGCAGGAAAAACAACTCAGTTAAATTCAGTCAATGAAAATGCTTCTGATATTATTGATTCTCCAGAGTCTAATGAGGACTTTCCTGAAGAAACTTTTTTAGGTTTTGTTCCTGCTGGTCAACCTTTTGAAATAGTTGCTCAGTCTTGTTACGATCTTCAAGCTTACTCTCATCTAGATGGCACTCATGTAATTTGGTTATACTGGCATGATTTAGATAATTGGCCTCATTTTCGTAAAGAAGTTTATGAAGCTTTGAGATATCAACATCAGCGTAAACTATTATGGCTTAGTGCTTTGGGTCAGAGGCGGACTATTGACCGTTTGATGAGTTTTATCAATCTCCTGATTGAAGAATATGGTGAACCTTATGAACAAGGCTACTGTCTGCCTTACATTCTGACTCATGCTCAAATTGGTAGTAGTATTGGTTCGACTCGCGTGACAGTGACTCGTCTTATGGGTAAATTGCGTCGTCAAGGTTTGATTACGATTCGAGATGACAACTCTATTTGCGTGCCAGATATTCGACATTGAGAAAAAATTATTAATTCTTATTTTTTCTCTGGGATTTACCCCATAGATTCCCCACTATTTCCACAAACTGTGATAAAGTTTTCCACATTTTACCCAGACTTTTCCACAGGAAATAACGATAGAATCAATTGTTGATTCAACAATAGGGGATTTTTCTCAATGACAGAAATGGAGTCCCAAAATAACCAATTTTTATGAAGAAAAGTTACAAAAAACACCTTTAAATGCCCATTATTCCGTTAGTAAAAAAATGCGATCGCGATTTTGTTAACATTTTTTAGCATTGACAAACCCACCCCCTGTTAGATGAAAATAGTCCAGCTAGGAGATTAAATCTCAGATTTTTTCTGAAAGAACATCTCTAGCAAAATCCTCATGACTGAGGATAAAACTTCTTAGCTATTAGCTATAACGCACTTTAGTTAGTTTGGCAATTGGGATTTTAAACCCGATCAAGTTTCACCTACAAGTGGAGTCTTAAGCCCTTAAAACTCTCAAAAGCTAAAAGCGTGGATACTAAAAGCTACTTAATAAAACTCAATTAGCAGGAGCGAGAAATTTTAATATGAAATCAGCAGTTAGTATTATGGCGGAAATACCAGAGGAGTTACATCAATCCCTCAAAAGTTATCTAGAAACCCATCCCACTTGGGATCAAGACCGGGTTTTTGCAGCAGCCTTGTCTTTGTTTTTGTTACAAAATAGTGGAGGTCAAAATAATGAGACTTCACAAAACTATCGCACTTGTGCCAGAGTCTATCTAGAGAGTTTATTCCAACAGTCTAATTAGCGATCGCTTGTATCATGTCCTCAGAAAGCAAAACAAAATCAATTATTCCTGAATTAATTGTCGGCTTAGGCAACCCAGAACCAAAATATGACCGTACTAGACACAATATCGGTTTTGAGGCTGTTGATACTTTAGCTAAGGCTTGGCAGATGTCATGGAAGGAAAATAAACGCTTTCAGGGGGTATTTTGCGAAGGATTATCTCCCTACGGCAATAAAATCCGCTTGTTAAAACCACTTACTTATATGAATCGCTCAGGACAAGCGGTAAGAGCCGTAACGGATTGGTATAAAATCCCACCCCACTCAGTATTAGTCATCTACGATGATATGGATTTACCTGTCGGAAGATTAAGAATTAGGCTGTCAGGTTCGGCTGGTGGGCATAATGGGATGAAATCAATTATTTCTCATCTCGGTAGTCAAAATTTTCCTCGTTTACGAGTTGGTATTGGTAAATCTGATGGGAACAAACAAACTATCTCTCATGTTTTAGGAAAGTTTACCCCTAAAGAAACCACCGTAATAGAGGAAGTTTTGTATCTATCGGTTAAAGCTGTTGAGTGTAGCCTCAAAGAAGGGATGGAAAAAGCTATGAGTCTTTACAACAGTAAAACCGTTTCAGAATAGGGAATGGGGATTGGGGAATGGTGATTGGGGCGGTTCGGAGACTTCATTACAAAACCGATCTATTTTGGGTTCAATACCTAGATATATTAAGTCTCCTCCCGGGGTGATTGGGGATTGGGAATAGGGAATGGGGAATTAGTAATTAGTAATTACTAGGTACGCTATTACTAGTCCCATAGGAAAATTAGTAATTAGGAATTAGAAATTAGAAAGGGCGCGATGGGCAATATCACGACGATAATACATTCCCTCAAAACTAATAGATTCTACAGCAGGATAAACCTGAGAAATCGCATCTTTTAAATTTTCCCCTAAAGCGGTAATTCCCAACACTCTACCCCCACTAGTGATTAATTGACCATCTTTAAAAGTTGTTCCTGCGTGAAACACGATTGCACCTTGAGCCGTAGCGGACTCAATTCCAGATATCACCTTTCCTTTTTCGTAAGCATCAGGATAACCACCAGAAGCAGCAACTACACACACTGCGCTACCAGACTTCCATTTAATAGGAGGTTGTTGGGCTAATTTCTGTTGAGTACAAGCTATAAGTAATTCGTCTAGGGGGGTATCAAGTAGGGGTAAAACTACTTGAGTTTCAGGGTCGCCAAAACGACAGTTAAATTCTAATACCTTGGGCTTAAGAGTGGGACTAATCATCAAACCAGCATAAACCACCCCTCGATAGTCAATTCCTCGCTTTTGTAATACTGCAATAGTAGGCTCTAAAACTTCTGTTTGAATTTGCTCCATCAATTCTGGGGTGACAATTGGCGCAGGGGCGTAAGTTCCCATTCCCCCTGTATTTTTCCCTGTATCTCGTTCTCCAATGCGTTTGTGGTCTTGGGATGGTATCAAAGGACGAATAGTTTGACCATCAGTTATGGCTAAAATCGAAGCTTCTTCCCCTTCTAAAAATTCTTCTATCACCAAAGTAGTAAAACCTTGTGCAAACAAACTATCGATTCCTGCTACTGCTTCTTCTGTAGTCATCGCTACAATGACCCCTTTTCCTGCTGCGAGACTGTCCGCTTTAACTACAATGGGCGCGCCTTGCTCTTGAATGTAAGCTTTAGCTAAAGTAGCATCTGTAAAAGTTGCCGATTTGGCTGTGGGAATTTGGGCTTCAATCATTAAATTCTTTGCCCAAGATTTACTAGACTCTAATTGCGCTCCTGCTTTATCTGGACCAAATACAGCTATATTATGTTGTTGAAGATAGTCGGTAATGCCTAGAGATAGAGGTATTTCTGGTCCTACTACTACTAGGGAAATATCTTGTTCTTTAACCGCTTTGGCGATCGCATCAAAATCATCCACTGCAAGATCCAGATTAAAACAGTTTGCCATAGTTGCCGTACCACCGTTGCCAGGAGTGCAGTAAACCGCCTCAACATTAGGGGATTTTAATAGTGTCCAAGCGATCGTGTGTTCTCTTCCTCCATTGCCGACAACTAGTATTTTCATGCTGCTTCTAACCTCTTAGCGTGCAAGTAGGAATTATAGCAGTAGATTACGAAGCGTAACAGCTATTGTGTCAAGTTCAATATTAATGCTGTAACCCAGAATGGGCTTTTCTCATTGGAGCGATCGCTCTTGGGGGGGAATTTACATCTAATGTGAATTGTCTAGCCAAATCAGGGGTAGATTTCTAAGACCTTGTAGATCTAATTCATGAATTACCCCCACAAAACATGATCTGTAGCCAACATTTTTTGAATTGGTATTACTATGTTTCAATAGTAATTGATAAATATACCATTCAAAGACTAATGAAATTGCCATCTTAGGAAGAAATATTTAAAGTCAGCTTTGTATGAAATTTGACGGAAACAGCGAGAGATTAACTTGTTTGTAAGTTTACTGTTCTCATCATTTTAAAATATGGTAATCTCTGTAGATGACTTAAGAAGAGAGAAAAAGTTAACGCCAAAAATTAGAGATTTCAATGTCTAAAATAATATGACATATTTTAATTCAGAACGTTATTTATTTTCTCGTAATTTACCACCAACGGCAGCTATCTTACTAGATGTAGAAAACTTTGCTCTCAAATTAGACTTAGAACAGCACCTTCAATCTTACTGTAAATATCCCATCACAATTAAATTTGCTGTAGCCAATTGGCGCAATAGTGCGATCGCACAATTAGATACACATTTACATCAACAAAGATACCAATTAATTCATGTGCCAAAAGAAAAAAATGCTGCTGATGCTCAAATTTTAACCCTAGGGGTATCCCTATTATTGCAGCATCCTCAAATAGTAGAGATAGCTATAGTTTCTCAGGACTCTATTTTCGATTATTTACATCAAACTCTACAGAGACAAGGATGTAAAACTTATAAAGTTTATCAACAATCCGGGAATATTTATTGTCACAGCTTTGCCGACAATTGTACTTATACAGTCTCAACAATTAATAATAAGACAAAAAAAAATACCCAGAAAACTCAAACCAGCAAACCCTCAAGTCAAGAGCTAAAAAAAATACTCCAAAATAAAATCGAATTAACTCTCAGTAAACTCAAGCGTAGCTCTGTCAAGCCAGTTACAGTGAGTCTATTATCTCAAGAGTTTAAAAAAGACTATCAACAATCTCTATCTGAAGTTATTAAAGGTAATAAACTAGATAAATCTGTTACTAAATTCCTTAAAAAAAATTGTACAGATACAATCGAAATCACTCAAAAAGACAACGTCTATTATCTATCGCTTAAAGAAAATAAATAATTGATAATTGCTAATTGTTAATTGTTCATTGATGGTTATTTAAAGGCTAGTAGGGTTAATTCAGGAATTAACCCTGACTATTAAGACTGGAAACTAATAGCACATTAGAGTAGGTTTATATTACAAAGAGATGGAGGCTTCTAATTGTTGCTTAATACTTTCTCTAGGAAAACCTCGCTCTATCTGCTGCATTTTTACTTGTTTGGCTTGTAGAGCTTTTTGTAAAACTTCCATCGCTACTACAGGTTTACCTTGACCACAGAAAAATAAGTCTGCTGCAAAATAACCGTATTCTGGCCAAGTATGAATAGCAATATGAGATTCTGCTAAGGTTGCTGTTGCAGTAACCCCGTGGGGACTAAACTGGTGAAGACATAAGTCTATGAGGGTAGCTTCTCCAGCAGCGATAGCGTCTATCATCGCAGCACGGATTTTCTCTGGATCATTGAGTAGCTCTGCTGGTGCTTGCCACGCATCTACAACCAGGTGAGTTCCCATTTTTTCCATTCGTTCGATTTACTCCTTAGAAATAATTTAATCGAGCTATTTAGATATAACATAGTCAAAAACTCTTCTCAAGAGGACGAGTAATCCTTGTTGAAGTAGAATTTGTTAACTTTTATTATCAAACTACAATATAACAAGTTCATTGGCTATTTAGTAGTTTTTCCGTTGGGCATAATAGTTTTTTGCCAGGAAACTTGCCATAAGTTAGTACCAGATAAGTCTGCACCAATAAGATTAGCCTTAGTTAAGTCTGCTCCTGTTAGGTTAGCATCCGTAAGATTGGTAAACAAAAGTCCTGCTTGGGTGAGAATGGCTCGGGATAAGTCCGCTTGATCTAAATTGGCATTAAGTAAATTTGTTCCTGTTAAGTTGGTTTCCTGTAAGATTACTTGTTGTAAATTCGCGCTAGTTAACTTTGCTGCTGTTAAGTTGGCATAACTGAGATTAGCTCCAGTCAAATTTGCACCTGTGAGATTAACATTTTCTAAGTTGGCATAACTGAGATTAGCTCCAGTCAAATCCGCATTTCTCAAATCAGAAAAACGTAAGTCTGCACCTTCTAAATTAGCTTGTTGCAGATTGCTATTGTGTAAATATGCCCGAATTACGATAGCATTTTTTAAGTTAATTCCTACTAAATTAGCATTTGTTAAAACTGTTTTTGTCAAGATAGCTTCTTGACAATTAGCATCTGTGAAAATTGCTCCTGTAAGACTAGAACCTGTCAAGTTAGTTTTCAGACATTCACTATCTTTCAGTTGGGTTTTGACTAAATTACAATGAATCATTACAGCTTCAGAGAGTTGAGCTTGATTCATTAACGCTCCACTGAAATTTGCTCCCGTCAAATCAGATTTTAACCACGAAGTTTCTGTTAAATTACCTTGAAAAAAATTAGCATCTACTAATTGCGCCTGATCTAGTTTTACTTGATACAGGTTTGCTTTAGTAAAATTAGCGTTAATAAGCTGGGCTTGTTGTAAATCAATTTTAAGCAATTTACTTTCACTTAAATTAATACCATTGAGATTTACTTTTTGCAAGTTAACTTGAGTTAATTTTATCTTAATAAAGTTGCGATTACCTTGTTGATATTGTTTTAATAGCTTCTGAGCTTTCCACTGTTTAATCCTACTCATAAAAACTGCTGTTTTTCACTTTCAAAGAGTGATTTGCAGCCTCTCCTTATTTGATTATAAAGTTTATTTGATTGCAAAATAGTAAACATGATTGAGTCATAACTGAGCTAAAAGTCTGGAGGGTAATAGAGTATCATAGTTACCTATTGCTTAATCTTTCCAAAGACTGCATTTTAGCAACTGAGTAAAATCCTATTAACTTAATTAGTAATTCTCTAAAACAGAAGTGTCTTTTTGAGATGATTCGAGAATTATGACTATAGTCAGATACTCACCTGATACTATTCCCAACCAGGTCGAGGCATCAAATTAGAAAAGTCTTTAGCTTTAGTTTTACGGATTGAGTCTATACCTTCGTCAATCTCTTTAACAGGTAACATACATTAAGCTATAAATCATATATACTGCAATATCATAAATCACGCTAAAAGTCAATGCTCAGGAGCGGGTATGGATACAGAATAAGGACTTATATCAAATCACTAAATGTTTGATGCACATAAGGCATCAACAATAAATGGATAATATCGTTTCCCTTTAAGATTGCTACAGATGATGGACACGGAGACAAGGAAGACAAGGGGGACAAGGGTGATTAATACGCAGCATATTTAAAGTGATTTGATATTACAACCTGTACCAAACCCTTTCCCAAAATGTTTGTCACAGATCACGTTTTGTAGGGGTAATTCATGAATTATCACCTACAAGTTATTATGTACTATTGTTGTCGCAAAATAGTATAAGCAATTATGCCCAGTCCCTAGACCGGGTGCTTGACTCTAAACATCCTGTTAAATCAGGGCGTAATTGTTCAGCATTACGCAAATAGCAATGAACTATTCCCGATTGAGGCTTAAGACTATTGACCTGAATCAGAACTCTGATACAACGTTCTAAACTTCCAGGGACATACATTTGTTGTAAATCTAGCAGAGGTACTTTATCCCAACCAGGACGATGACGGGCAATCGCAGCAGGAAAGAGGGAGTTTAGATCGCAAGTAACAGTAAAAAACACGCAGATGATATCTTCAGAGTCAAATTGATTGTGAGCTTCAATTTTATCAAGTAACTCTGTCACTGCTTCTTTAATTGCTTCAATACTGTTTTCCGTAACGGTAGTTGCACCTCTAATTCCCCTTACTTTCCACTCCACAATTTTTTCCTCCACTAAATCTTGCCAACAATATTAATTAAGGTCTATATAACCAGAGGGGTTGACCAGAAGTTGCTAGTTCAAATTCTACCCAATCTATTCCAGCAGCGATACTGGATTTGGTTTGGCTTCTTCCTGGTAGAAAACGATTTACCAAGGACTTTGGTTCTTCGATGGTGAAACATTCTGCTTTCTCTGGGTCGAGTCCTGCTAATTCCGCAGCCCAACGACGAGCGTCTTCTTCTGTCCCCAGGCGATCTACTACTCCCAATTCCAGAGCTTGTTCTCCTGTAAAAATTCTGCCATCAGCGAAGGTCTTAACTCTTTCAACTTCTAGGTTGCGTCCTTCTGCTACAGTTTTGACGAACTGGTCGTAACTAGTATCTATTAGTTCTTGCAAGATTCTTTCTTCTTCTTCGGTTAGTTGACGATCAAAAGACAAAATATCTTTATAGGGTCCTGATTTGATAGTCTTGAAAGAAACACCAATTTTATCTAGTAACCTTTCTAAGTTATTTCCTCTGAGGATTACTCCGATGCTACCAGTGATTGTTCCTGGGTTAGCTACTATGTGTTTTGCTCCCACACCGATATATACTCCCCCAGAAGCAGAAATATTACCGAAGCTGGCTACAACCTTAACATCTTTTTCTTCTTGCAGCTTTTGTAGTGCAGAGTAAATTTCTTGAGAATCTCCTACTGTTCCTCCAGGAGAATCAATACGTAATAGAAGAGCAGGGAATTTCTTTTCTTCTATGATTTTAAAAGCTTTCAGGACATGGTTGCGAGTATCAGAACCAATAGCCCCTGTAATCTCAATTCTTGCTATTTGTTTGCGGGTTTTTTTTCTAAAGGGCCAGATCATTATACAGATATGTTTAAAAAATAGAACTATCAAGGCAATATAAAGAGTGATTTCTCCACACACTGACTTTTAGTAAAGAGAGGGTGTGGGCTTCTACTCTCGCGAATAGAATTTTCTGCGTTGCACTTACCTAGATATTGCTATCCCTGGCAGTACGCATTCAGCAGACAGTTTCCTTTCCGACTCATCCAGCCGTACTACTGATTTTAATCCTCGATTTAAAATCACTCGACCACTAGCATGATCTCTTGAAGTAGAGTATCCACATTCAGGACAAAAATGAATTCTTTGATTAAGTTCCTTTTTCCCTGTATGAGTACCACATTCAGGACAAATTTGACTGGTGTACTTATGGTCAACCTGAGCAAAATATTTTCCTCATTATATCTACGATGAGACTTAAAGCCTATCGACTTTGCTTTTAAGCGGGAGGGATTCCACCAACGATGCTTCCCATACGGGTGTTCCGCTTCTGCGAGATTAAGCTAATTTTAATGTTAATCTGAGTTTTTTATCAGTATATAAATACTTATTTGCCCCCATCTACCAAATCTATGTTTAAATTTAGTTAACAAAAGTACAAATTTGATTAAAATTTAAGTTAATTAATTTTCTCATAACCCGAACTACATGGAACTAAGTTATAAAAAAACCATTTTTCCTCTGACACCCTTGATATTTATTGCTCCCTTCTTTTTGTGGGGAACTGCAATGGTAGCAATGAAAGGAGTAATTCCTTACACAACTCCTTTTTTTATGGCAGGAGTCCGTTTAGTACCTGCTGGTATTTTAGTTCTAATTGTTGCCATTATCTTAAAACGTCCTCAACCCAAAACCTGGAAAGCTTGGTTCTGGATTATTTTATTTGCAGTGATAGACGGAGCGATGTTCCAGGGATTTCTGGCAGCAGGATTAGTGCGTACCAATGCGGGATTGGGTTCTGTAATGATTGATTCTCAACCTATAGCAGTAGCTTTACTATCTAGTTGGCTATTTGGGGAAGTAATTGGTATTTTTGGATTTTTAGGCTTAATTATGGGGATTTTGGGCATTAGTTTAATTGGATTGCCTGATCGCTGGATTTATAGTATTTTCCAAGGAGATTTAACAGCAGTAAATTTAGACTTACTCGGATTATTTGATAATGGTGAGTGGCTGATGCTCCTAGCTTCCTTATCTATGGCGGTGGGTACAGTCTTAATTCCCTACGTTTCCCGTCACTGCGATCCTGTGGTTGCTACGGGTTGGCACATGATTCTTGGTGGAATTCCGCTATTTATGATTTCGGTGTGGCAAGAATCAGAACAATGGGTCAATATCGACCTCTCAGGCTGGCTAGCTTTAGCTTATGCTACTGTTTTAGGTAGCGCGATCGCCTATGGGATATTTTTCTATCTCGCATCACTAGGCAATCTTACCAGTCTAAGTTCTTTAACCTTTCTAACTCCCGTCTTTGCTCTGCTATTTGGCAACTTAATTTTGTCAGAAATCCTCAGTCCCATACAATCGATAGGAGTTTGTCTGACTCTTGTTAGTATTTATCTCATCAACCAACGAGAACAGTTAGCCAAAAAATTCCCGCTTCCTAAATTCTCAGATAAATAATTAAAAACTACATTCCCCGCAGCGCGACAAAATTAGGCAACTCCACCATCTTGCATAACTCCCCAGCAAACCTACTTGTTTTAGCTGTCCTTGAGGAAGATGTCCATTCCAAGGCAAATGTCCTACAGGTGCATTTAGAGTATAGTTAATAGCACTACTATCAAGCCAACCATTACTATCTCGCCATCCCAGATGCTCTCCCAAGGAACATTCTGTCTTGTAATCGATTTTTCCCCCGAGTTTTTGCCAAATACGTTTTTGTACAGAGAAGCCAAAACGACCGTTACTATGTTCTACCCAAAGACGGTCTATAGATTCTAGGAAATCACAGGGAAGTTTTTGAGTTGATTCGTAATCTAACCAACCTTCTTTAACTCTATTAGCTATCTTTAGCATCAAATCATAAGTTTCTTCATCTGCTTGTTGCCAGTTTTGGGCTACTAATAATGCTTTTAAACGGCTGTATTTTGTTTCTAAATCTAAAACTTTATGATTTGTTGTATTCAATAATATGGTGAACCACTCTGGTATAGATTGAGGGCGTTGCTCGGGAGCGAGTTTCATTCCTTGGAGAATAGCTTGATTAAGGCGATCGCTGATTTGGGGATTATGTTGTTTTGGAGGAATTAATTTTGCTCCTTGGTAGCGAAATTGAGCAGGTAGGGGTTGTTCTCCCGTTAACAGAAAATAACAAGTAGCAGCTAAAGCATAAACATCAGTATAAGCTCCTCGTTTAGCTCTAACTTCATATTGTTCGATAGGAGCATAGCATTCTGTCCTAGCATTAGTATGGGTTAAAACTTTACCATCAACAAATTCCCTTGCTAAACCAAAATCAATTAATACTGCTTCCCCTGTATCTTGTCGTAACATGATATTAGATGGTTTTACATCACGATGTAATAAACCTTGTTGATGAATATAGGTTAAAGCATCCCCAATTTGCTGAATGTATTTTAGAGCAGATTGGGAAGCTAAAATCCCTTGATGTATTACTTTTTGTTCCAAGTCACCGCCAGTAACATATTCCATAACCATGCACCACAATTTCTCTTCGCGACAAACATCATTAACTTTGATAATGTGAGTATGGCTACATTTAGCAAGGCGGAAGGCTTCTTGGACAAATTTTTCTTGCTGTTTATCAAAATTGGGCTTAGTTTGAATCAAATCGTTGGCTGTTTTAATTGCTACTAACTTATCTAGAAATGTATCTTTAGCACGATAGGTAACGCCAAAACCCCCTACCCCTAAAACTTCTTCTATCACATATTTACCTCCTTGTATTGCTACTCCTGGTTTCCAAATCATTAGCTTATGTTATTTCAAGTTGTAAGTGATGCCCTTAGAACTAAAATTAAGTACTTTTATGGTAAATACTTTTGTACGACTTGCCACCCTGTTAGAGACACAAAAATTAATCCCCCAAATAATACAACGTTAATAGTTAGGTGTAGATTTCTAGCCCAGATATTTCTGCCATTAATCTGAGTTGCACTCCAAGCAGACAATAAAGTCAGTAATACCATAACTATTCCAGCTACTAAATGGGGTGAGTGTCCCAGACTGCCATAATAACCTATAGTTCCAATCAATCCGATCGCCAGCAATAGTAATACTAGTAAAACCATGACGATACCAGAGGTGTAGTGAAAACTCCTCAGCCAAGAAGATAGACGTACTCTGTTCTTGCGAGCATACCAGACTACACTACCAGATACCAATAATATTCCATAGGCAAGAATGGTCAATCCCATTGACCAAGCTGCAATTTTCCACAACCAGAGAAATGAAGGTAAATTCAAATTTCGTCACCAAAAATTAATTCTTGAACTAGTCTATAGCTATTTATCTATTTTCTCATGCCTAAAAAAAATGGGATTGTTATATTGAACAACCCCAGTTTAATATTGATTTCTAAATTTTTTTTACCGATAATTTATGTAGTTTTAAACACTGACTATCTGCTTGGTGTTTGAGCGATCCACAAAATTATTATGGTTAGTTTTGCTGTGGTCTAAGGAAGCTTTTTGCGTGAGGGAAGAATTATTAGTATCCTCTTTTGCTTCTTCTATACAAAGACGTTCACAGGGTATTCTGTCGGATAGGATCGCGCTAGCCATCATTCCGCAGTGAATTTCTAATAATGCTTGAGGAATTGCCTCAAAAACTAGTCTCTGACCAGGGAAAACCACTCTTTCAAAGTACCAATTAGGAATATTAGTGATTCTGGCTACTTGAATGCGGTCAGTGGCATTTACGTAACAACACAAAAGACGAGTATTTTGTTCATTTGGTAAGGAGTCAATTAGTTGAGACATAATTTATTGAAGCGTTTAAAAACTTTGTTTACTATTTCTTTAAATAAGCTAACACTTCTGATCCCCAATAGTTGTAAAAGGGAATACCAATTCTCTTTTTCTTACTTTATTTTTGTAAAATTATAAGTTTATTTACAATTTCATTTTTATCTAATGTTTATCTTATATTATTCCTATAATGGAATATCTATACCTACATTCAAATAAAGCCTTAAAGTTAGAGAGAAGCGGCCGCGCAGCGCCTGCGAAGCAGACCACGCAGTGCGGAAGCGAAGCTGAGATCGCCTTGAAACCAACAAAAGTAAGACCCTTCTTCAGATAACTTTACATAACTTCCAGTCTAGCAATTAAATACCCGACAATTCCCTATAAGATAATACAGTAGTACAATTTACTTTTTAGATTGAAACACTACAGACCCTATGGTTGCTGAAAGAACTTTACCAAAATTTGACACCAGTTCCGTCAAAATAACGAAAGAAGAAGGCTTAATGCTCTATGAAGATATGGTGTTAGGACGCTTCTTTGAAGACAAGTGCGCGGAAATGTACTATCGAGGAAAAATGTTTGGTTTCGTCCACCTCTACAACGGTCAAGAAGCCGTCTCTACTGGGGTAATTCGAGCCATGCGAAGAGATGAAGACTTTGTGAGCAGTACTTACCGTGATCACGTTCACGCTTTGAGTGCTGGTGTTTCTGCTAGAGAAGTGATGGCAGAATTGTTTGGGAAAGAAACTGGCTGTAGTAAAGGTCGGGGTGGCTCAATGCATATGTTTTCTTCTCAACATAATCTTTTAGGGGGCTACGCCTTTGTCGCTGAAGGGATCCCTGTTGCTACTGGTGCAGCATTCCAATCTAAGTATCGTAAAGATGCTTTGGGAGATAAGAGCGCGGATCAAGTTACAGCTTGCTTTTTTGGTGATGGAGCAAGTAACAATGGTCAGTTTTTTGAATGTTTAAATATGGCTGCATTGTGGAAGTTACCCATTATTTATGTGGTAGAAAATAATAAATGGGCGATCGGAATGGCTCATGAGCGTGCTACTTCTCAGCCAGAAATTTTTAAAAAAGCTACTGTTTTCAACATGGCTGGTCACGAAGTTGATGGTATGGACGTATTAGCGGTTCGGGGTGTGGCGCAAGAAGCTATAGCCCGCGCCCGTGCTGGAGAAGGACCCACCCTTATCGAAGCCTTAACTTATCGTTTCCGAGGACACTCTCTTGCTGACCCTGATGAGTTACGCTCTCAGGAAGAAAAAGAGTTTTGGGCAGCCCGTGACCCAATTAAAAGATTAGCAGCAGATTTAGCAAAACGTAATTTAGCCACAGCAGCAGAGTTAAAAGCCATTGACGATAAAGTTAAAGCTATTGTTGAAGATGCAGTAGAATTTGCTGAATCTAGCCCTGAACCTAATCCAGGGGAATTATACCGCTATGTTTTTGCCGGAGATTAATCTTAACTCCACAAGAAGCTGACTTGCGCCTTTACAAGGATAATAGCATTTCTATTTAAAGAAAGCCTGACTATGGCACTGGTCAAGAGAGGAGGGGGAATCGGGCGAGGGGACTAGGGAAGTCGCTAGACTTCGTCGCCCTTCACCGAACGCGCACCTTCGGTGGTGGGAGATTCGGGGTAGTGCAGGAACAGGGAGAGTAATACTTATTATTTATTACTTATTACTTATTACTTTTTTCCTCATCCTTTGATTAAGTAGGGATAATTGCTTAATTGTCCCGATTTTTTGGGAAGTACGAATACTTATAGATAATAATATTTTTATGAAATAATCGTAATTATAGTAAATGTAACTACAAAAAAAATCAAAATTCAGCAAAAATACTGAACACATTAAGGAAAAACATCGACTATATTACAGATATCGAAACTAAGTTGAATTAATTAATTAATTAAGTATTTACTATTCCAATAAAAAATGTAATTGCCCATACATAATTGATGGGGAGTTTTTTGTTGTGAATTGTTAGTAACTAATTTTTTGGTGAGGATAGTGAACAGAAATAATGTCTCCTAATTAAATCATATAAATATATAGGAGATGTCATGAAAGTATTACGGAAGTTGCATAATTATTTAACTCCGTTCGTGTTTATAGTGGGCGCGATCTCTGTTGATTCTTTTCAGCCTACTAATGCAGTTAATTTTGGCGAAACAAGTATCCAAGAAGAGAATGTGGCGATAATTGCTACTCCTTATCGCCATGGTTATACTCTCATGGTGGTGGAGCAAATCCCCTATAAAAGAAGATGTTGGAGCGAACATGGAAGTAATCCTGTTGCGATCGATCCTCTGTTACTAGAGTTTGATTTTACTCGTGTCTGCAAACGCAGTACTGATAGTAATGGCTACTCAATTCGTCTAGATGGAAAAGACTTAGGTATGGACTACCTGATCGACATCGTGGAAGAAGGAGGAGAATTGCATTTAGTAGGAATTCATCGTGACCCCAAAGTTCCAAGGCTGTATATTGGTAAAACTCACGGGATTGTAGAAGGTTCGCTAAAAATCTTTTTAAATAAAGGTTGGCAATTGACTAAGCGTACCTATCAAGGACAACAAACAGAACACTTTTATTTGAGCGGAAATTCAGTAGCTATGAATTCAACTCAAGAATATAACTGTCCTGCGGTTGTAGGTGCGACAAAGTAGAGTCCAAAGCCAACCATCATCAAACACTTTCCACTAAACTAGCACAGATATCTGAAAGTAATAGTGTAGGATTTCTGTGCTTCTCGTTCTCCAGTTTATATAGAACCAATATTGATCATCTGACGAATTTCTTTCGATTTAAAGCCAAGATTCATCGGGCGTTTGACTCCTGGTAAAATTGCCACATCGTATAATTCAGTGACTATTCCCTCGATTAGTAAAGAATGAACCATTTTCCCTGTAGTCAGGTCAATTACTAACAGTCCACAGTAAGGCTCAGTTTTGTTAGCTGCTAAATTATCGTCGAGAGGTAAACCAGAAAAGGTTTTATGCTCCCGTGGTTTAGAAATTCCTACCACTGCATAATCATTAATAAAAGCCAGTCCTCGCAGATATCCAGGGCAAAAAGTTAATGGCTCAAACTTACCTGTTTTAACATCTACTATGCCAAAATAGCCTGTACCAGAATTATGCAACCATAAACGCTCTCGATATACTCTAGGAGAATGAGGCATAGAAAAACCAGTAGCAACTATTTCATTACTGGGAACATCAATAACACAACCACCACCCTTTCTAGTTTCGCGCCAACCATCAGGGGTATCAGTTTGACCTACTGCGGTAACGTAACGAGTCGCACCATTTTCTAAGGCTAAACCATTGAGATGACAACGGTCTTGGGGTACTAACTTAGAAACAAATTTGGGTTTCCACAGAGGGATAAAACTATGAGTATCACTAATAGTTGCTAAACAACTAAATAAGGTATTAACAAAAATTACTTGACCATCTTTGTCTATCACCACATCATGAATATCAAGATTGCCTGTAGTGTAGCCCATCTGAGGAATATACAGGCGATCATAACCTTGATGTAGTTGATTTGGTTCCAGGGCGTTTTCTAATCGCCACAACTGATAAAGAGAACTCAGCCAAATAGTTTGAGGAGTAGCCCAAAGACCCATACAACGATTAAAAGTCCGCTCAAAAATAGATAAGCTTCCATCTGGTTGTACACCAATAAAAAAGATTTTTCCTGCTTGATAAGTAGTAAAAGCAAGGCTTACTTGTTGTTTTACTAACCAACTAGCAAGGTTTTGAGAACCTTTAATTTCTAGAGATGGTTTTTTTTTGCTATCGACTTGGGTCATGGCTACTCACATCAATTGGAATAAAAAAGAGGAGATATCTTTGTCGGGGAATTGAGGAATTACCCCGACGCTCATTTCATTATGTCATTAGACTTAGATAAATAGGAATTCAGAATCGTCTAAGCTTAATTCAGGAGAAACATTCTCGATCACCGCAATCACTTCTCCAACACTCTCAATTCCAGGGTCGAAGATCACTCTAGCACCAATAGTGCCAGTACTAGAGGTAA
>JASJCP010000242.1 GCA_030065935.1 Xenococcaceae cyanobacterium MO_167.B27 | reverse complement strand
TCTATATGTATTAAAATTTCACTAATAGTTAGTAATCGAAAAACAAAGCTTTCATATTCTTAAAATACTACTAATTTTGGTAAGATTGCTGAGTGAATACTCTCTATAACAAATTTTTGTATTATTTCGGTCAGCATTGATCCTTGAACCATTACTTTTACTTTTCCTCTCTATGTGTGTTGCAATTTAATTACTAGTTAAGTGTTCTTAGTTCACAACTACTTATTATGTTTGTAGTATTTCTCAAGTGAAATATATTAAAATGATCTGAGAAACACTAAGTTTATAGTTCCCAATAATATTGGGAAAATCAAAAATCAGAACCAATTTTTCAAAAATCAAAAATTAAATAGTTCATCTATCAAACAAAATAGGATTAAACCAGTTAAAATTGACAGTTAAAATCTTATTTTTGGCGATTATTTCTAATTTTAGAAAATAATCCAATAGGCAGCTATTATAAAAATATTGGCGACTTGTGTAAAGCCCCCAATAAAAAAATCCCAAAACTTATGTAGTTAAGCAACTGGTACTGGAATTAACTGTTCTAATAGAGTAATCAAACATTGAGCTACAGAATTAGGAACATCTGCATTGACATTTATGATTGGCGGACAATTGTCTAGATTCTTAAAACCCAAAGCTAAAGCAATATCATCTTCTTCCCAAGCACCTTCACAGTCCATATGAGTTAGACCGATAACCATAGGAATTTGTACTCTCTGATTCATAAAAGCGAGAATTCGACGCGCTCCACGAAAGTCTTGGGGACGATGGGCTGCAACTAACAACACATAAGCGTTAGCTTGGTTGATAATAATATCCCACATAAAATCAAAACGAGACTGTCCTGGTGTACCGTATATATAGACAACCTGGTCAGAGTTTAAAGTTAATCGACCAAAATCAAAAGCGACAGTAGTCGTCTTTTTCCAAGAAGCTGTTTCATCAGTAGTACGACGCTCGGTATCAACAACTTCAATTTCACTAATAGTCCGAATGAAAGTTGTTTTTCCAGCACCTACATTTCCCGTAACCGCAATTTTAAAAATTTCCATTAAAAATTGTTCCTTAAAAAGCCTATCAAATTATTTAGTAAAGAGTTATTAACTTTTGATTTATTTGGTGATTTAATAGCTACATTGCTTCCTCCTACAAGGGCAGTTTGAGAAGATAATTTTGGTGTTTGTGTCATTATAGTACTTTTATAAACCACAGGGACTTCCTCAACTAATCCCGCGAAAATCATTGATAATGCTGTATGTTGAACTTTCTCTAATGAAACCTGCTTTTCCTGAGCTATTTTTTGCAGTGGAACTGTACCATTAGCAGTATTCCAAAGATAATTTTCTAAGGGAAGAAGTTGGCAATCATGTTCGTCTAGCAGTTTGACTAAGCCAGAATCCTGTGGGGGCATTTCTTCCATATAATTATCCCAATTAGAGAAATTACGCATTGCTTCTAATGATAATTTAGTGGCTTGTTTATGTTTTCCCGTCATTTCTTCCCAGGGGAACTCTTCACCATCACTAGGAATTTTGTTGTTACTATCTATTTCTTCAAATTTGAACCAAGCGGAGTTGATTTCAAATAATTTGCTTACTTCATCTAGTTGTAGTTGAAATAATAAATCAATTTGTGATGAAAGAAGCAGCTTTTTTTGCTGGAGGTAAGTACCTAGTGGTTGGTTTTGACACAATTTTTTAACTTTTACTAAAAGCCCTGAATTTACCCAACCATTTCTTTGAATCTCGCTAATGAGAGATTGATATTTTAAAGAATTGAGAACTACTACAAAATTGCCCCGCTCAAACCAGAGATAAAAAGCTCCTCTGAGTTCTGAGCCTGTATTTTTTAAACCTGGATTAATTGATAATCTTCCTGTTTTACGACCCGATTCGATTATTTGAAATAACTCTGGTAAGGGGAAGGTTTCTAGAGAACCAGTGATACTCATATATAACTACTCTTAAATAATAATTAATTTGACTGATTTAGTGGGGGTTTGTCTCTTAATATTTTTAAATGATTTTGGTAACTAAACTAGAGCAACTATACTGAATAGCTTGATATTTTATCATTGAAAATGTAATTTATAATAGCATCTTAATTAAAAATTAATTACAGTGACTACAGTATATTTACTGAAAAATAAACTTTCTCTAATTGTCGATTTCGTTATAACTATTGAGGAATTTAGCATTATTTTCCGCTAAATCAACAATAAAACTCAATAATTTATTAACTTAGATATATTATTTCACATTACTGAGGAAAAAATTTACATTATTAAAATAAACATTAATTATCTTATTGTTTTTTCTGATAAATAGCTTATATACTGATATCTCCTCGTTAAGGAAAATAACTGTAATGAAATTTACTTTTTCTAAACTAATACTGACTAGTGTAGCAATAGTCGCTACTCTGACCCTAGCAGCTTGCGGTGGTGGAAGTGATAGTACTTCTACTAAATCTTCTGACTCTAATACAGTTAATGTCTCTAATAAGAAGACTATCGCTCCAGAAAAATTAGGGGCTAATGGTGAATATGATGAGAATGCTTTAGCTAAAAAAGTCGCCAAAGCTTTGGATAGTGTACCTGATATTAATGGTTTGGCTAAAGTTTATGTGGCGCAACAAGGTAGTGCTATATTTCTCAAAGGCAATGTACCTGATCGCAATACCTTGGAAAAAATTGTCTCTGTTGTTAAAAGCGTTCAGAGTGTAGGAGATATTAATACTGATGGTATTACTTTAAAATAAGATCTGGAAGAAAATACCAGCGATCGCGTCGCTGGTTTCTTTTAATGGTTGTTGTCGTTTTAATCCTGGAGAAATCTTAGCTGCACGTTCCCAATGTAGCAACCTTTGATTTTCCTTACTAAGAATTGTAACAGAAGATACGAACAAATCGTAAAAAAAAATTAAGTATTTTACTTTTATCTTTGCTTAATTGCCAATTGAGGACGACCCCAAATAACAGTTTCATGCTTATAGATGGTCATTCCCGGCTTTGCACCCTTGGGTTTATAAACGTTTTTGGGTTTAGTGTAAATTACAGGAACAGTATCACTTTCTCTGGCTTGACTGTAATAAGCCGTTATGTGCGCAGCAAATTGTAAGTCCGCTTCTTGGGGGACTGCTCCAGGTTCAAGACGCAGTAAGACATGGCTTCCTGGTATTTCTTGAGTGTGAAACCACAGATCATAATCATTAGCAGTGCGAAAGGTGAGAACATCATTTTGACGATTGTTTCGTCCTACCCATAATTGATAGCCAGAAGGGGTAGTGTAGCGATGGGGTTGAGAGTCATCTTGAGTTTTGGGGGATGGACGGTCAGTTTGCAGATAGTTTTGTTCGATTAATTCTTCGCGGATTTCTACTAAAGTTTGTAAGTCTTCTGCATGATGATAATTATCCAGTTGAATAAGATTGGTTTGGACTTGCTCTAAATAATTGATTTCTGCTTCTACTTCTTCCAATAAAGGTTTTACCGCAGATTTCGCCCGTTTGAGTTTTTGATGATTTTTGTAGAGATATTGGGCATTCTGCACTGCGTTTTTTTCAGGATTAAGTTTGATCTTAACTGGTTCATCTGTGACAAAATCGTTTAAGCTAATAGATTGGATTCCTGGTTGCCACAAATGCAAGTGTGCCATCAGTAAATCCGCTTGTTGACGATAGCTGTCTGCTTCTGTTGACTGTTGTAATCTTTCACGAAAAGTATGGGCTTTCCGTTGCAGCTTTTTTAAACAATTAGTGACTTTTTGTTGGAGTTGATGGTGCAGTTGTTGGAATTGTTCGAGATTAAGGCGATCGCTGTAGTAACGGTTAATTAAATGTTGTAAATTACTAGTGGGTTGATTCTCTATCCAACCCAAAACAGTGTAACCTTTGGGAGTGTTACCAGGATAAAATTCTTCTTGAGCCAGCATTTTCAGCCATTTTTGCCAAGTTATAAATAATTTATCCCAATCAGCATCTTTTAAGTTCTCTGTTGTCTCCTGGGGATGGATATCTGCTGCTCCCATAATTTCTGTAGCTACTGCTGGACTCAGACCCCTATAGGACTTGAGTAACTGACGTTGTAGTTTACCAGGAATCAGGCTGACTCTCTCTCGGAAGCGGTCTTGAGATTCATCTATTTTGGGTAAAGTTCCTGTAAGGGGTGGTGGTACTTCATAGGGTTGTCCTGTTTGAATAGGGCGCACACTAGATTGAGTAGAGCTAATTTGACGAGCAGGAGCAATAATGAGATTTTTAGCATCTGTCAGAATCACATTACTGTATTTGCCCATAATTTCTACATAGAGATGCCATAAAATAGGGTCTTGAGGGCGTTTGGCAAACTGCAAATCTAAAACTCTTTCCCAAGGAGCGATCGCGTCAATGGCGGTCAAAGCCAGTCCTTTAAATTGATGGCGTAGTTGGTCACTAAAAGTAAAAGTATCAGGAGTCCGAGGAGGAGGATCCCCCATACATACTCTAGCTGCTTGGGGATGCCAACAAATAGTTAACCAACCTCGCTGCTTAATAGTTCGTAATGCTAGGGCGATGGTAAAGCGATCGCGCTGATATACTTGTTCAACACGGGCTGGTATCCAGTCCCTAACCAATTCGCTACGAACGGCAGTTAAAGTCGTATAGTCAAAAGGCTGCATAGTAATTCTAGGTTATGAAGTTAGCGAAATGTGAAAAAAGCTGAAAAAAAGCTAAAATTTCCGTAAAAAATCGGTATAACATTGCTTTCGAGGTTGTAAAGCCAGATTTTTATCTATAACATTAAGATTATATTTGCTTAATCTCTCTATTAGCCTCTAATACCGTTGAATATTATGGATATACAGTTAATTAATATCGGTTTTGGTAATATTGTTTCGGCTAACCGTATCATTGCTATAGTTAGCCCTGAATCTGCCCCTATCAAAAGGATTATTACCGAAGCTAGGGACAGAGGGCAACTAGTAGATGCTACCTATGGTCGTCGGACTCGCGCTGTCATTATTACCGATTCTTCTCATGTAGTTTTATCAGCCATTCAACCAGAAACAGTTGCTCACCGTTTTGTGGGAGCAAAGGAGACTCCTAGTAACTCTAACTAATTCTTAAATCTAATGCCACAGGGGAAATTAATTGTTATTACTGGTCCATCGGGAGTAGGGAAAGGAACAATAGTGCGATCGCTCATTAAGAATCATCCCTCACTTCATCTTTCCATTTCTGCTACCACTAGAAGCCCACGCCCTGGAGAAGTGGATGGTCAAGATTATTATTTTATGAGTAAGGCTGAGTTTGAAGCTGCGATCGCCTCTGCGGATTTTTTAGAATGGGCAGAATATGCTGGTAACTATTACGGCACACCTCAAACCAAGGTCAAAGAATTAATCGATGCGGGTAAATGGGTCTTGCTAGAAATAGAATTAGTGGGAGCAAGGGCGATCGCTAATATTTTTCCCGATGCCCTCCGCATCTTTATTTTGCCTCCATCCCTAGAAGAATTAGAAGCTAGAATCAGAAACCGAGGTAAAGACTCTGAATCTGCCATTAATCAACGTTTAATTAGAGCCAAAGCGGAAATTGCAGCTAAAGATGAGTTTGATATTTGTATAGTTAATCAAGATTTGACCACCGCTATTAAAGAAGTAGAACAAGCAATTTTTTAATTGTTAATTGATGAAAAGTTGATTGTCATTAAATTAGTATGATATATTTTCGACACAATATGTTCCATCCAGCTTGATCCAAGCAATATTTTTGATCCGACAAGTACGAGCATATTCTCTAATAGCTTCTGGATCGCGAGCGCCTAAATCCAATTCGACTCTAATTTCGGGGTTAGAATTGCGTAATGTTTCTGCATGACAAAAAGCAGCAACTTGAGCTTCAGCAGTATCAGCTACCACTAACCAATCACTAGCGGGAGTTTGTTGGGGTAGTCTTGTAGTAGTAATTAAGGCACTGTGGAGATCTTCAATATTGAGAGAAAAACCAACACCAGGAGAAGATTCTTGTTGAGGGTGATACAGTCCTAATAGACGGTCATAACGTCCTCCTTGACCTAAAAGATAGCATTGATTGTCATGAAAACTCACTGCTTCAAAAACAATACCAGTGTAGTAGTCAAAAGTTTGGAGAAGGCTTAAGTCAAGGGTTATGGGAAGAGGATTCTTGCTACTACGATTTAGTAAATCAATCAGAGATTGGAGATTGATTACTGTGGCTTCTGCTGTGGGGTCTAAATCTAAAGTTGTTACCTTTTTTAATACGGTTTCGGGTGTTCCACGAAGCTCGAATAACATTAAGGCTCTAGCTTTTAAATCTGGTTCTAAATCCCAATTTTCTAGGGTAATACGGTCTAAATTTGCCAAACAATAGCGCACTTGCTTTCTGATATTTGGCGGAAAAACACTCAAAAGCGATCGCGTTAAACCAGCATCTCCTAGTAAAATTTGCCAGTCAGGAATCCCCAAATCTTGCAGACAGTTAGCTAATAGTAGCAAGATTTCTGCATCTGCGATGATTCCTCCTGCAAAAAGTAATTCGACTCCTGCTTGATAAAACTCTAGTTGACCTCCATCATAATTTTTGGGAGGATTACGAAAGACATTGGCACGATAACATAGACGTTGTGGATAGATATTACCAGCCATGCGGGTGACTGCTGCACGAGCAATAGAAGCAGTCATTTCAGGGCGTAGCCCTAAAGTTCCTTCCAAGTTATCTTTTA
The DNA here is from genome assembly GCA_030065935.1 of Xenococcaceae cyanobacterium MO_167.B27. GTDB lineage: Bacteria > Cyanobacteriota > Cyanobacteriia > Cyanobacteriales > Xenococcaceae > JASJCP01. The sequence goes on along the minus strand of JASJCP010000242.1, from coordinate 1,855 downwards.
ACTGAATCACAGTAGAAGGCTTGATTGCACCACCAGCAGTAAGAGTATCGAGCCATTCTAGAGTTGAAGTAACAATTCTAGAGTAGCCGTGTTGCCGAAATATCTGTTGTAGGCGGTCATTGATCCAAGCTTTTTGGGCTACTTCTAAGGGTAATAAATCTCTAGCTCCAGCAGGTGGTTGATAAGTCATGTTTAGCAATTATCAATTATCGATAAAGCTCATCTTACTTTTTTTTTGCCCCAAACAGGCTACGAAAGATACCGCTATTACTTAATTTACTCTCCGATGTATTAGTGTTTCTACTCTTAGAAGATTTGCCAGCACCAGTATTCTGTCTATTTTTATGTTTTAGTAGTTGATCTAGCTCTTTTTTACTTTCAATTACTATTGGGTCTTTAGGGTTGACTTGCTCCGCTTTTTTAATATGAATTTTTGCCATAGTTAATTGTTGTTGGCGCAAATAGATTTTGCCCAATAGAGCATGAATTGTACTATTGTTGGGATCAATTTTTAGCCCGTCTTTCAGTTCTGCGATCGCCTGAAGCCAATTTCCTTTCTCCGTATATTCTTTAGCACGTCGAATATAGGAAGCCACTCTTAATTGGGTCTTGGGGGGTTCTGGTTTTTCCGAAGTTTGTGGGGGAGAAGGTTGAGTGGGAGCTTTCCTAGATGTCGGGGATTTTGGAGATTGAGAAGTCGCAGATTTTTCAGTCATTTGAGGTTTTTGGGTAAGAATCATGGTTCGACTTTGCTGCAACATCAAATAAACTAAGTTTAGCTCACTGATTAAAGCTATTTTTTTAGTTACTGACTCCAGGGAGTTATATTGTTCTTGAGAGAGGCTTTTAAGTAATTTGTGATAGACCAGTTCCAATTTATCACCAGCTTGCAACAGTTGTTGAGCAGATTCACTAGCAAAGGTAATGCGATCTTTTTTTTCTACCAAACGCTGACCAATTTGAGTGAGTATTAACTGATGTTCTGCGTAAGAATTTTTATTAGAAAGGGATTCATAAGCGGGATTAACCAATCTAGATAAAAGTTTACTAGCCAATTTTTTGTGTTCGTTGTCACCTTTACAGGTGTCGGGGTGAAGTTTATGGGCTATCTTGAGATATTTGAGTCGAATTTCTTTGGGGTTAGCATTAAGAGCAGTCCCTAAAATAGCGTGATGATCGATGATATTGAGTTTAAATAATCCATGTTTGATAGCAAAAGACATAGGGTACTGTAAGGGAATAATATAGTTTTAATTTTTGATTCATAATTTCAAGCTATATTTTTAGGATTCCCCAAAACTAGCTTTTGCTAACAAATGATCCCGTGATGCACTCCCACCCCTATCCAGTAGGTAAGGCGGTGGAAAGGGGCTTTATTATATCCAGGATGTGGATATTAAGTTGATCAACTTTGCTTAAAAGCGGGTTTCCACGGCTTCTCTTCTCAGAAGAGTTGAGCGTTTTTGAGTGGGGGAAGCACCCAGCCCCACTTTTTTGATTAGTTCGGCACTATTAAGATCTCGGTCGAGAATTAGCCCACAATGATAACAACAGTGCCAACGGTCGGATAATTCTTTGGGAACACGATTCAAGCAGTTAGAGCAATGTTGACTTGTGCCTCTGGGGTCAACCTCGATCACTTTCAATCCAGCTTTTTCAGCTTTAGCCCAAAGTATTTCTACAAATTGACTTAAAATCCAGCATCAGCAAAACTTTTGTTTAAACCTGCTTTTGATTTATCTCGTCTATAACGTACACAACGTAATTACAGAAAGCAATTGACATTGTGGAAGTGTTACACGACATAAAAAAATGCTACTCCATCATCATAGCAATTGAGTAGCATTTTCTTTAT
>JASJCP010000241.1 GCA_030065935.1 Xenococcaceae cyanobacterium MO_167.B27 | reverse complement strand
TCTCATTTTAAATTTATATTCCCTGCAATTATTTATAGCGATCGCCTAGTAATGGGATAGGCGATCGCTATAAATAATCATATAAAACTTTATCAAAAAATATACATTTAATTTTGCTTAAGTACTTATGTATAACTGCAAGCTGATAAAAACATAAGCAATATTAGCAGCTAGTAGGATTAGAATCCATTTTTGTCTTTGACTCCCGCGAATATTTACAATTATTGCCTGAGATATTATGGCAGTGAGCAGCATAACCATAACATCTGGAATAGGGGTAACTATTTGACGATTCAGAAAATGATGCACCATATAAGCATGAGCTTGTCCCCCTGTAAAATACTGACTGGGTTGTTTTTGAGCAAACTGTATTGCCAGAGGTAGAACAAAGTTATCATCTGCTTCTTCATAACCCCCTGCTGCAATAATAACTATTTGCTGTTGCAGACTATCTAAAGCTTGACAAACAGAATTGGTATCGTTTTCTAATAAACACCAAGCAGGAATAGCACTATATATTTGCTCTGGAGGAATTGATAAATCTAAGATGGGATGAAACCACATTTGAGCAAAGTTTTGGGAAAAGGAAGAAATAGGATTAAGGCGGAATTTTTCTAGGAAAGCTGTAGTTTGAGATAAATTGGAACTATCTGGCTGCTGTTGAGAATTAACCAAAGCTAATAAGTAAGCAAAAGGACAACTATCTTGACAGTCAGCTTGTTCTAAGAGTTCTAAATAGCCAGGATAAAAGTAAATATCTCCCTGTAAGCTAGTTTTGGGGTCAGCTATTTCAGGTATTATGGTTTTCTTATCTCTCCTTGAAGCTGCAAAAACAAACTGAGTATCTTGTTTTGCTCCTGCTTGTATTGCTTGTTTTAATACATTGTCTTCTTCGGGTTTCGGTTCCCATAATTTATAGTCAATACCTATTATTTTGGGATTAGTATCTATTTTGTGCAGACTATTAATTAATTGTGCCAGATATGTTCGATCAATCTCTTCTCTAGTGCGCCAGGGTAAGTTAGCTTTGGTGAGAGATTCTTCATCTATTTGAATTAGTAGAGTGGGGGGTTTTGTTGTTCGAGGGATTTGTCTGGTTACTTGACGATATAAAAGTTGTGTAACAAGTCGAGCTTCTAACAATAAATCTTGTACTGGTGGCAACAGACTTAACAATATTAATAACAACAAATATTTAATGGTTTGCTTTTCAGGTAGCCAATTAGTGATGCTTTGTTTCCAGTTTTTAAACAGAAATAGCTTGGAATTGGGATAGCAGTAAAGAGAAGGAATTAAATAGGCACTAGGATATTTTTGCTGTATATTTTCTTGTTTAAAAAAATTAGAGGAATTTCTTAAAGCTTCTTGAACATCTTGATATTCAGATAAGCTAGTTACAAATTTTTCTAGGAATTGAGAAGCTACAGTATTATTAACAGCTTCTCGCATGACAATAACTTGACTCAAACCTAATTGAATCAGAGATTCTGCCAGATCGATCCCACTACAAGAGTTGAAAAATGCTAATTTTAGTCCATTTTTTGCTGCTTTACTGAGAGATTCTTGCATATCTTCAATTTTTAAAGAAAGATTAGGAGCTAAGTAAAACTCACCACCCCAATTAGCTTCGTTACTGTGACCAATAAAAAATAAAATGTCCCAACCATCAACAGAGGTAATTTTGTCAAATACTTGTTCTCTTAAATCAGAATCATTTTTAACCAACTCATTACCGATAAAATCAATATCTGCCAACTTAGATAAGGATTTTATTGTTTGTATATCTTGAGAAAAATCTAAATTAGGGTCATATCCTATGATTGCTAGAATACGGGTTTTACAGGAACGGGATACAGTTTTTATCCCTGAAGAGCTATTAATAGTAGTTCTGGCAATACGAACTTTATTTTTAGCAGCAAGATCAGAACCAATGTCCCAAGTTTCCCAAGGTAAGCGAGTTAATTCATTCGGAGAACAAGCAATGAGTAAATCCAGATTTTCTTGAGGGTTATTATTAATAATCCTGACAATTTGTCGTCTAATAGTTGCTAATTCAGGACTTAGTAACCAACACTGAAATTCATCTATTAACTGATAATGAGAATCTCTTAGTAGCCGATGATAATCTTTAGGGGATTGAGTAATTATTATTGTTTGGGCTGTAACTCTTAAACTTTGATAGTAGTTAAAATAAGCGTTACGCCATTTTTGATACAAGTTACTTAGAGACTCAGGATATCGTAATTGAGCTACTAAAGTCTTATTCTTTGACCAAGATAAGTTAAAATCACAAATATAACTAATTTTTTTAATTGTTAGTTTAAGCTGATTCATCTTGAGTAAAAATTAAAAACTAAATTCAAATAATCGAGATATTTCTGTACTGCCATCAGGAGGAGTAATAGTTACTAATAACTTCTCTTCTGCGGTAGCTTGTAATTTAGTACAAAGATAAGCAACACCTAAGTCAGAAGTTAGTTCTTGTTCTTGTAAAATAGTATGGCGATCGCTTATTCTTAATTTAACTCCATAAGGAGGAATATTATTAGGAGTACCACCTAAAATTAATAGCAAACTCCAGGTTTTTTCAGTTTCAGAAACTAACCAGGTTACAGCATATAATCTTAGAGGAGTTTCTCCGACAAATTCTTGATAAGCTCGACCAGCATTACTGGGTATATTAATATCCGTAACCTCACTAATTTGAGCCAAAATATTATTCAAACTAGCAGCAGGATTATCTGTATTAATGTCTCTAAAGTTAGAAAGCATTGCAGGAGCAGGAAGCATTTGCCAAGTTAATTCTTGTTCAAGCTCTTCTATTTGGTTTTGAATCCACTCTCGGAGGTTTATTGTTTGTTGGCTTAAGATTTTAAATAAATCTCTTAAGTGTAAATTAAAGTTAGGATTATTATTAGTAAGAGATTGATATAACCAATTACGTAGCTCGGCATTAGTAACAGTAATAACTGCTTGTTCCCATGTCAATTTTTTCCAGAGGGGTTGAGTTTGCACTTCTGGTAAAATCTGTAGCAATGTTGTTTGGGATTCAATTAAATTATTGCTTCCACTGCTATCTTGCGTTGGTAAGATAATAGTATTAGGTTCTAAGCATTGTAGATTAACTAATAACTTTTCTGTTTTTGATTCAAACAAGCTAGAAGAAAGAGCATAATTCCAATCAATATCTAAGGGATAATTAGTTTGATTAGCAACCAAGCGTTCAAAATCAACAAATCCTCTAATAAAACCCAGTTCTAATTCTTCATCTATTTCGACTATTACATAAAAATGAGCAACAAATTCAGGAATGTCTATTACATATCTAGGAATAGTGATTTCTGAATCACTATAATCAAGAGTAGGAATCAGACAAACCTTAAAATCTCCTACTTGCAAATTACAAATAACATCAATAATATTAGCTAATTCTGGTTTAAATACCGAACTAGTAGCTATATTGATTGCTAAATTTGGCTCTCGTGCATGAATCCAAGATTCAAAAGAAAATAAAGCTAACGCTTGAAGATATAAATTAAACTGCCGAGAGGGATTATGTAAGTTTTCGCTAATGGTTAAAGCGCGGTCTAACCATTGTGGTTGTAACTCAATCATGGTAGATGAATTAGTAAAATCTGTTAACAGATGATTGAAGTTACTATTCATTATTATTGTCCTCTTTGTTTTACCCATTGACAAACTGTACGAATTCATTATTATTGTCCTCTTTGTTTTACCCATTGACAAACTGTAAAGGCAAATAAACTATTTCTGGCTTTGTTTTTACTATCAAAAATTTCTGCTTCTGCTTCTTGCATAACTTCTTGAATTTCTAGCTCGATAAATTCTTGTATTTTAGTATCTAAAATGGCTAACTTAGCTGGATCAGTTAAGTAATCATTAATTTGAGCTTTAAGTCGTTCTTTTAAGACGGGAATTACATTTCTGGAAACATCTTCTCTTAGTTCTTTTAATTTTAGTAGTCGGGATACTTGTGATTCTCCTGATAACTCAAGCTGAGTTGCTATTTCTCCCATAGAATATCCTTGGCAGTAAAATAAATTGAGTCCTAAAATTAAATTATTGGCTTTTTGTATTCTAGGGGTTCTCCTGTTGAGAAAATAATTAATTTTTGCTTCGATTACTTGGTGAGTTACTGATAATAAACAATCTTTAACTTGATTATAAATTACCGTTTTAAATTCTCCATTTGTGTTGGAACTAGAGTCTTCTAGGTTAGGGTTATTTTCTGGTATAGTATTATTTCTCAGAATCTCCGCAATATTTGTTAACTTGTTGAATACCTCTTGAGGTTCTAACAGTCGGGAAATATTTAGAATTGTAGCAATTTGTCTTAGTTGTTCGTCTGTAGGAGCTGGATAAGGTTTATGGGATTTGCCTTTACCTTCTTGTTGTCGTTGTTTATTTATTTCCCTTCGTCTTGCTAAGATTTCAGTACGATAAACTTGATGGAATGCTTCTAATAAGTTGGCATACTCTTGAATTTCAAATTCTGAATATCCTTGTTGTCTTAGTTTACGTTCCAATTTACCTAGGGTTGTTTGAACTAAAATTAACCAATTAGTAACCTCGACAATGCCATAAAACTTAAGAACTATTTTGTATTCTCTATTCCCTTTGACTTTGATACTCGTCCAAGTAGATAAGCTACTATGTTGGTTGAGGTCAAAAGTATTGATTATCTCGCTAATTAAAGAATCACCTACTCTTAATCTAGCAACAGGATTTTGTGGGATTAAATCTAACAGAATAGGAAATAAATCATTGCTGCTTAAGCCATAAGTTTCTCGATATTTTTGTTCTGTGCTTAAACAAAATTGATAGATGCAATTAGACACAAAACATCTTAAACAATATCCTGCATTAACTTGTGCCTCTGTTTGTTCATCACGATACCAACCAAAGAGTCTGTGTTCAATCCTGTCTCTCTGAATTTCTCTCTCGAAATGTTCGATAAAAAATTCCTTAGCTTCTGGTATTTCCTTCGATTCGCATTGACCAAAACTATTAACGCCTCGTAATATCCAGTAATTTTCATGATTTACCATTGATATCCTTCTTTATTTATCTTCATATACCTTGGAACTGTTTGAGCCTATGCAGTTTTTCGTAAATTGACAAAAAAAGGGAGCATCCCATTTTGGAAAATCCATCGAGCAAACTAACGAGAATACTAGGGTTTCAAAGCATAATTGAAAGTGTTATGGGCAAAAATGGGATGCTCCCCAAAAAAACAACTAAAATAGACTTCTTGCAAAAATATTAGAAGAAAACAGGTCTGGAGATTCGAGTAGTTAATAAAATTCGACAACTAACTACTAACAGCCTTGACCATTGACAACTTCTCTAACTCTACCATGCCATTTTCATGCCAAATCCAACCTTGTGCGGGAGAGCTTCCTACAAAACAACAACCGGACAGGGGGAGAACTATTGATATATATTATTGTGAGAGTTGATGTTACTTCTACTTTTTCTCGATTAATTGCTGATATCTTCTCTGATGCAGGTGCTACTAATTTTATCTCAATTGTGTTTCCGATGAGAATATCATTATAGTTTTGGGGTAAACCACTTTTACCAATAAGTAGCTGTGCAGAATAAATTACATAGAGGTAATAAGTAATAAGTAATAAATAATGGGGTAAGAAGCGTGATAGGTCACGGCTAACAGGGTTCTATTTCTGAATAAAATGTGTAAATAATTTTGCCTAAGTACTTATTCACAAACTAACTATTAGCCGTTTGCTGATACACATTTTGAGAAATTAATTTCTAGAGTTCTGAAACTAAGCCAAATAAGATAAATAAGCTAGCTAAGATACTACCCAAAAAAGCGATCGCCAGATTACTCATATTAGAAACACTCGCCGAAGCTAAAGCTGTATTGAGATCGGAAGAAGTGAGACGTTCATAGTTTTCTACTGCTACAGTTGTTTCTGGGAGAGAAGAAATAAAACTACCTATAAAATAGTGTAAGTAAGCAAAAATTGCTGTTCCAAAAAATGATTTTAATAATGGTTCATAAAGTTGAGTAAACGCCATAAAAAATAAGTTTAGAAGATAGCAAGATAAAATTACTCCTACTGTACCAGAGCCAAATTTAATCCAACTAGCATCAAAATCTGCATCTTCTATGTCTTCAAAAATTTCTGGACGGTTTTTTTTTAATTTTTGCTCAAAAACGAAATAAATCCCAACACCAACTAAACAAATAACGCCTCCTATTAAAAGTAAATAATCTGTCCTGATAAATGTGTTTTCTGGCATAGTTACAAATGGGAATATACCAGTTATTGACCAACAACCAAAACTGGAGAACATAAACATTGTAAACGAGATAGTTAAATGCCAAATTACAAGTTTTTTCTCTTTTTTAAGTAGGTTGATAAAATCTGTAATACGGGACATTTTACCCGACAATAACCATTTAATAATTACTATAATTGGAGCAACAGCAAACATCAAATATATATTGGCAAAATTTGAACCCAGAGGAGTAGCAACTCCCCCTAATCTTCCTAAACCTAATGAGATAAACATTAGGAATAATTCTGGTAAATTAGTAGTAGAGTTGATCACTAGAGTCCGCTGTTTTTCACCCAAGAATTTTTCGGTCAAGCCAGCAGCAGAATTAGTCATTAAATCAGTACTATAGGGAATTAGCCATAGACAAAAAACTACTGCTGTCACCAAAGAAATTAGCAGAAAAGGTATTTCGCCAATTTTATTATGTAGTTCAATTATTAAGTTGTTTTTTCTAGATAGTAAATAGAACCCGACAGAAGTTGAGAATAGCAACATAAAGGATTCCGATGATTTAATTTTTGACCAAGCTAAATCATTCCTGGTAATCATTATTTTTCCTCTTTGTATAAAGTAAATGAACTAATCTTTAATTTAATCAAGACGATTTATATTTACTAATAGGGTGATTCATGAGGATAATTTGTTCTGCAAGAAAATAAGGTGGCATTAAACTATGGACTCTGTAATCGAGTCCGTCGTGCAGGGAGCATCTGTATCCAAATCAGAATCATCGTAAATAGGGTTGGTAAGGGAAGGGGAGGATACCCCTATCGCATTTATGTATGGGGAGGAGAACTTCCCTTACACAAACGAAAGCGAAGCATCCATATTTTCTTGGTTTAGGGCTATACAAAATTTGCTTTTCGCGCTAATATCAATTTTGTCGCGAAAACAATTTTTATGTACGCTACTCAAAAGAATCAACTTAGACGACTTAATAAACAAGAGTTTGATGCTCTTGTTGCTTTGACTCGTTCTCGCTGTGAATCTTTTTAATGTAGCGTTGTATGAATGCAGACAGTATTTCTTTCTTGAAAGAAAACGTCTGACTTATGAATCTAACTACCACATCTGCAAGTTCAATGAGAATTATCGGTTGCTCAATACCGATATTGCCCAACAGACTATGCGAGTGGTAGACAGAAGCATGAAATCCTTTCTGGGACTTCTTCAGGCAATAAGTATTGGCAAATGCGACTCCATACCACGACTGCCCCGATACTTGCCTAAAGAAGGATATTTCCCTCTGATTATTCCCAGAATTAAGCTTAAAGATGGAATATTTGCTATTCCTATGTCTCGCGAGTTTAAAAAGGAATATGGCGAGGTAAAAATCCAACTGCCAGAAAGACTTAAAGACAAAAATATTAAGGAGGTACGAATACATCCAAAGTACTCCGCTCGCTGGTTTGAAATTGAGTATATCTATGAAGACGAGAAAGTAGAAACATTTCTTAATCCTGATAAAGCTATTGCTTTGGACTTGGGAGTAGATAACTTGTGTGCTTGTATCGACACCGAAGGGCATCAATTTTTGATTGATGGCAAACGACTCAAAAGTATTAATCGTTGGTACAACAAGCAAAATGCTTATCTTCAGTCCAAGAAAGACAAGCAAGGTATTAAGTCTTTTACCCAGAAACAGGCAAGACTTTACCAATGGCGTAATAATTGCGTTAGAGACTATTTGAATAAAGCAGCAAAGGTAATAATTAACCATTGCCTTGAGTATCAAATAGGTAAGTTGATAGTTGGGTATAACCCAGGTATAAAGCAAGAAATTAATATCGGAAGCCGAAGCAATCAGAACTTTGTTCAGATCCCTTTTTGGCAATTGAGAAGCAAGCTTGAAGCCCTTTGTTCTAGGTATGGAATTGAATATTTGGAGCAAGAGGAAAGCTACACTTCTAAAGCTAGTTTTTACGACCGTGATGAGATACCTGTCTATAATGCCGATAATCCCAGCAAACACAAGTTCTCTGGAAGGAGAATAAAGCGTGGATTGTATCGGACAAAAAAAGGTAAACATTTAGTTTCGGCAGATATAAATGGGAGTGCCAATATTTTGGTTAAATGTATGCACAGACTCGATAGAGAGCGAGTGAGTAGCGGGTTTTTGGCTAACCCTTTAAGGATTTTTATCTCTTAAGAATCCCCCGAATTTCTTGAAAGTTCGTTCAGAACTTTATTCGTGGGG
>JASJCP010000062.1 GCA_030065935.1 Xenococcaceae cyanobacterium MO_167.B27 | reverse complement strand
CGTCGGGAAAGCGATCGCTTTCCCGACGTTTTGCTTACCTCGTTGGTTAGGTCGAAATTACAAACGATGGAAAAAATAGTTTTGAGGTTTAAATGATTAATTGGAAAGTTGCCGAAGAATTATTAAATGTCTATGGTTCTCCTCTATATGTTTATGATGCTCAAATTTTGCGTCAAACTATTGAACATATAACCAAAGCTATCCCTTATCCCCGTAAGCAATTTCATTTTGCTAGCGTCACCAATGGAAATGTCACCTTATTAAAAATTTTTCGGGATGCGGGTTGGGGACTCCATGCTAATACGCCAGGAGATGTTTATTTAGGACTTCAAGCTGGTTTTGAACCCAGTCAAATTGTTTATAGTGGTAGCAATTTAAGTTGTGCCGAGATGGAACAAGTATTGAAGTGGGGTGTAAAAACTTTAAATCTTGATAGTCTTCCCCAGTTGCAGTTATGTTGCGAAGTATTTAACAGCACTCAAATTCAAACTCCATTGCATCTTGGTTTACGTCTTAACTTACCAAAAATTACTGGAGACAGTCGCATTGGATTACCCCCAGAGGAGTTTCCCACCGCAATTACATTGGCAAATAAAGCTGGATTAAAACTCAGTGGTTTACATTTTTACCGAGGTACAGGCACTAATGCCACAACTGCTTTTACTGAAGTAATTGATACAGTTTTAGCTATCGGCAAACAATTACCTGATTGGCAATACTTAGATTTTGGTGGTGGTTTTGGTTATCCCTATCGTCATGGTGGAGCAGCTTTTGACTGGGAGTTGTTCGGTACTGAATTGACCCAGAGAATTAACCGCTTGGGAAGAGAAGTTAACTTAGTAATTGAACCAGGAAGGGCTGCGATCGCAGGTTGTGCAACTCTATACGCGCGGGTTGTTTCTGTGAAGTGGCAGGAAAATAAACAGATTGTTGGTGTTGATACCACTGTCGCCAATATCTCAGTACCTTCTGTACATGGTGGATACAGGGAAATTATTACCAATACCCCATCTTCAATACCCCATTCTCAAATATACAAAACTGATGTTTGTGGTAATACAACTTATTCACGGGATTATTTGGGTAAAAACTGTCAATTACCAGCCTTGAAAATTGGTGACATCATTGGAATTTTGGATGTTGGTGCTTATGGTTATGCAATGTCGTCTCATTTTTTACATCGCCCTAAACCTGCTGAAGTGTTGTTGCTTGCGGATAAGCAGCATCGCTTGATTCGTAAGGGGGAAGACTATAGTGTTTTGTTATCAAATCAGGTTTTTGGAGTGATGTGAACCATCAAGATGTAAAAGAAACAAATATAAGAGTTTTGAAGGAGTAAGAAGCAGTTTTTATGAAATGTATTCGATGTGGAACTGACAATAAATTAAAAGATAGAACAGCAAACCAGGGGCGTTGCAAGAATTGCCGTCATCCTTTTGTATTTGAACCAACAACAATGGGCAAGTACAAGATTACTGACCCGATGTTTGCCAAAGCAATTACTGATTTATCTTTAGATAATACATTATTTTTTACTCCTAAGCAGTTATTTTATTTGTTAGATAATCGTCTTCGAGGTAAATCATTTACTGTTGCTGGATTTATTTTTATTTATATATTTTTCAGTATTTGGACAACAGGATTTATCGGGAGTATCCTTGCAAGTTTCATTGGAGATATATCGTTTATAACTGTGTTAGCTTTTTATAATTTATGGTGTATATTTTATTTGTTTAATCAAAGTAAATCAACAAAAAATAATAATAAAGCACGTCGCAAGGCTTCACGCATGGCGATTGTGCTAGGAATCATAATTATTGCAGGTGGTATTTTTATCAGTGTTTCTCCCCCTATTTCTATTATCAAGTCACTCGTTGTATTTACTATTGCTACTGGGATGGGTTCATTGTCCATATATTTTGGTATGACACAGGTAAAGAAAACAGGTATTAATCAAGAATTGTTATTCGATCAAATCACGTTTCAACGATGGCTTGATCGCTGGCAAGAAATTAATGGTTCAATAGAAAAACTACTTCCTTCTCCACGGGAACAAATTTCACCAGTTAGGATTAATCCTGATGTAACTGCTTATAGTTTTGACAGGTTAGTAGTTTGTGATAGTTCTAATATTGCTCAAATTTTAATTGCTAATAATTTTCACTTTGAAAATAACTGTGCCATCTTGAGTATTACTGGTTATCCTCAAAGTATTTTTGAAATCACTATGCAAATGCTGCGTCGTAACCCTAATCTCCAAGTGTACGCATTGCATGATTGTAGTCCTAGAGGACTTAGTTTAGTTAATAGATTGCGTAGCAGTCCCCAATGGTTTGCCAACACAAATATAGCAATTATTGATATTGGACTCACACCAAGTCAAATTATTGCAACTAAACGGGGCATCTTTATTCAAAGTACAGAAGATTCTGCACGAGCAGCAAAAGAACTACCCCCAGAAATTCGTCAGAGTTTATCTAATAAAGAAATACAATGGTTGGAATTAGGAAACTTTGTAGAATTAGAATCATTTACGCCAAAAAGATTAATTCAAGTTTTGAATAGATGTATTTTAAGAACCAATAATTTTGCTGATGAAGATAATAATTTTGTGACTATAGATGATACTAGTGGTGATATGTACTTAGTTCAAAGTTTTGGTTGATTCTCCATTTCTCTTGAGATTATTTTCCCAATTATTTATTTACCTGTAACCAGACTTCCAAACTTACCAATAACCAAAGCTTAATTCCGTAACGTCTCCAAGTATCCCCCCGAAACTCTAGCCATTTACTAATCAAGTTTTTATCAAGGTAAGGTGAAATTTCTGCTTGACGATTCAATAATAAATTTCTGGCTTCTTGTTGCCAATACTTACGAAATCCTATTTGTACGGGAACCATCATCCCACTTTTAGGACGGTTGATAATTGCCTCTGGGAGTAGATCTGCAACCGCTTGTTTGAGAACAGCTTTTTCTTGAGCTACAGAAAGTTTATGTATGGGTGGAATAGTCATGCTTAATTCCACTATTCGTTTGTCAAAAAGTGGCGAAAGTCCAAGCAAACCCTCAGCTTGAGTTAAATTATTGACCTTAGTTAAGATATGATTTGCTCCTTTAAACTTAATATTAATTGCCATTAACCGATTTAAGTAATTTGCATCAACATTATTTAACTCAGCAGAAAATACTGATGGTTGGGTTTCTACTGCATTCCAAACTTCTGGTTTCAAAAGTTGCGGTAAGAAAGCAGCACATTTTTTAAAGGAATTTAGATAGGCTTGCAGTGCATCTTGTTGATTAACTACAGCACCATATAAACTATTGATTAGCATGGGTTGATTTTTGGGTCCGCCGAAACAAGGATCTCCTCCTTCACCGTTAAGTATTACCTCAACGTCGGCTTTGGCTAATCTTGCTAACAATAAATTGGGAACTGTCAGAGGATCGCCAATTGGATTGTCTAAATAAGCCATTGTTTCTGGTAAACGTTCCCACATATCCTCAAAACTAATTTCTAGGATGTGGTGCTTAGTCTGGCAATGATTGGCAACTAAACTAGAAAATTCTAATTCGTTGGGAGATTTATCACCAAAATAAATTGAGTAGCTATGTACTTGCTCATTATGAAACTTTGCTGCAAGTGCTGTGATACTGCTGGAGTCTAAACCCCCAGAAAGAAAAACACCTACAGGTTGCTGCGGTGGTAAATATTCTCGGACAACTTTATCTAGTAAATAACGTAACTTTTCTCCATGCCAAGCTAAAGGTTTATCTGCTGCTTGAGTATTTTCTTGAAGTTGCCAGTAACTTGTAATTTTAGCTTCGGGAAATTGAATAACTGTACCTGGACCCACTTCTTTTATATCTTGCCACAGCGTTCTTTCTCCAGGGACAAAGGCTGTAGCAAGGTAGTCCCGCAACGCCACCAAATCTATATCCCCAGATCGATATGGTGCAAGAGTTCTCAATTGTGGGGAAATCCAACAAATATCCTTATTAGTGGTGTAGTAAAGAGTTCTCGCACCAGAACAATCTCTTATACAGTATAGTATCTGCTTGTCCCGATCCCAAACTGTGAATGCAAACATCCCTCTTAGTAGATGTAAACATTCAAATTCCCATTTTTCCCAAGCTAAAGCAATAATTTCACTATCATTTCCCGAAAAATTGGATGGTTCTAAGCCTAATTTTGGCAGCAACTCTACTTTATTACTTAGCCATAAATCGCCAATTACCACAAATTGTTGACTAGGACTAATTGTGATCGCTCTTCCCTCTGGTGCAATAATAGCTAGCCTATTATCTTGCCACGTCACATCTTCTAAAATTGAATCTACTTTTCCCCAAGCTACGCGCCAACTTGATTGAACATTGAGGGAGTCTATTTTTGTTTTTGGGTTTGAGGTTTTGAATCTATTAAACAAAAAAGTTGTCAAGATCTTCATAACTACTAGGTTTGGCTCTATTAGTCTTTTTCTTGGTCTTTGGCGATCGCTTGTTCGATTTAAGATAATTCCGACTACTCTGGGGTTAAAGGGGTCAATAAATGCTGATTATGTTGATACAAGTATATACTGAAAAAATCAAGTTTAGATTAAGATAAATCTCCATAGAGATTAGGATAATTCAGTATTTTTAACAAAGGAGTTTAATTTACGTATATTTAATTTGCTTGTGCCTACTAAATTCAACATTACAATATAATACACTAAGAATTTATTACTAAAACTTTTAATAAATTTCATAATCAAATATACCGAATTTTTCTCAAGCCAGATAGTTATTAATCATTAACAATAGAGACATATAAATATCTTGGCTCAATTAAAAACATGGTAGAAATTAAATTTGATTATCGCTTCGCCTCCGAAGAGTTTTTTACAGAAGAAGCAAAAGAAGCTTTAGAAACAGCAGCAGAAATTTGGTCTGATTTATTGCAAGATGATTTTGAGAACATTCCTATAGGAGCAGAATTTACGATTCAAAATCCCGTAACAGGAGCAAGCGAACTAATTACCTTAGAAGAAGAAATTGATGATATTTTAATTTTTGTCGGAGCAACAGATAATCCTTTTGGAGGTAATGGAGAAGGTACTACATCTTTAATGGGTGGAGATACCCATCTAGCAGGATGTTGTTGTGATTATTGCCATACTCACTCCCACGATAACGGAGATTTATCCCAACCAGGTATTTTAAATGCTTCTGGTGATATTGGTCTATTAGCTCAAGCGAAAGTAGATGGTACAGATTTACAAGGAGATATTTTTCAAAGAAGAATCTCTAGCGACTTTCGTGATACAGGAGTAGTTACAGATTTTGAACCTTGGGCTGGAGTGATTTCATTTTCTACTAGCCTACCTCAAGACGGTGAGTGGGACTTTAGCCTAAACAACCCTGACCCAAACAAGTTTGACTTTATTACTGTTGCGCTTCATGAAATGGGTCATATTTTGGGTATTGGTACTGCTCCAGCTTTCACCAATTTGGCTGAAGATGGTTTATTTAATGGATTTAATGCCAAGAATATTAATAATAATAACGGTATTCCTTTAGAGTCAGATTTAGGTCATGTTGAAGATGAATTCGACGGTAATGATGTTCTTCTAGACCCAGTTTTGCCACAGGGTAGAGTCGGTCCTTCAGACATAGACTTAGCTATATTAGCAGATATTGGCTATGAAATACCTAACTTTACTAAACAAGGTTCTGTTCCTGAGCTAGCTACAGAAGGAGATGAAACTATTGTTGGTGCGATTCTCAGTGATGTCATTGATGGATTGGCTGGAAACGACCAAATTCAAGGACAAGAAGGAGACGATACGATCAAAGCTGGTGCTGGTGATGACACAGTTTTTGGTGATGTTGGTCGAGATCACATTTTAGGGGACGAAGGAAACGATAATATTTTTGGTAACGAACAGGAAGATTCTCTCGAAGGTGGTGCTGGTGATGATACACTTTCTGGACAATTAGGTAGTGATTCTCTATTGGGTAATAGTGGTAATGACTCTCTCCTAGGAGGTTCTGGTAACGATACTATCAGAGGAAATGAAGATGATGACCTAGTTTTTGGACAAGATGGTGATGATGTTCTCTTCGGAAATATTGGTGAGGATGAATTACAAGGAGGTCTAGGAAACGATAGTTTAAGAGGAGGATTTGGTAATGATGCTTTGTTTGGTGAAGATGATGATGATACTCTCGAAGGAGGTGGAGGTGATGATACTTTAATTGGTGGCGCAGGTAGCGATCGCTTTGATTTGGAGTTGAATTTTGGTAATGACACCATCACTGACTATATAGTCTCAGAAGATAGTATTAGTGTCTCTGCAAAATATGATTTCCAGACTCAAAGTTACGACTTAACAGATGCTAGTCAGGTTTTAGAAGCAATTACCAATAGTGGAGATGTTAGTAATACCGATCAAATTTTCACTGAAATAACCCTTAGAGAAGATAATACAGTTACTATCTTTCACGATAGTGAACTTACTACTGATGAGATTGAGATCTATTTTCCCTTCCAGTCTTTATTTCAAGTTACTAGTAATGGCTTTAAGATTCAGTTTAGTGAAAGTTTAGATACCAGTGTTCTCAATCTGTATGAGCAAGATGATACCGAAGCACTAGATTCTGATCTTTCCTTTACCAGAAATAGTACAGAAGAAAACGTTGATGGCTCTCTGGTTTGGAATGAAAGCGATCGCACCCTGACCTTTATTAAAACCGACGGTATTCTAGAAGAAGATACTTACACCCTCCAGCTTTTTAGTCGTCAAAATGGCTTTGTTTCTACTGAAGGAAAACTCCTAGACGGAGATTCTGATGGGATAGAAGGAGACAACTTTGTTACTGAGTTTGAGGTAAATAATAGTCAGCAAAGAGTTTTAAGTATAGAAGATATTAGTCGTGGAATTGGACAAGAGATTACCAATCCTAATACTAATGAAGGATTAATTATCTCCCTCGATGATGGTGCAGAAGTTACCCAAGTAGGCTTTACTCTAACCTATGACCCAGAAGTTCTGAATCTTAATGATATTGTTCTAGACTCAGACTTAGGGGATGACTGGACAATTACTACTAAGAATCTTGACACTCCAGGTACAGCGATCGTCAGTCTTCAGGGTACAAATGCTCTAAATTCAGGGGCAATTGATTTGTTGCAGTTACAAGGAGAAGTGAGTACAACCGCAGAATACGGTACTTCTCACCTATTAAATCTAGAAGATATTAGTCTCAATCAAGGGGGTATTAACGCTCTAGGAGATGATGCTTTACTCCAAGTAGCTAACCTCGGAGATGTAGATGGTGACGGTAGTTATTCTGATGTCGATACCTACCATATTTCCAAAATTGCCACTGGTATTACAGAAGGCTTCGATAGTTTCAGTATCACTGACCCTCAGATTATTGGTGATATCAATCGAGATGGAGTAGTTTCCGCTTTTGATGCTTATCTTGTGAGCCAACAAGTAAATGGTGTTGATACCGATTTCATTCTTTAATTGAACTTGAGCTTGACAAGGTTAAAAATGACCGCGAGAGAGGCTTCCGGCTAGGAAGCATCTCTAATCGCGGTGTTAACCTCTCTCGCCCACCCCTCTTCTACCTCCCTCGGGGGGTTTTTTTATATTGGGGAGGAGTAAGGAAGATTTTTTTAGATAGCAGAGTTCCTGAAAATGTTAATAAATCTCGATTGTCTTAAATTATAGTTATTCCTTTTATTGATTAGAATTTTTCTTTGGTGTAAAGCGGAGATAGCGATCGCAGTTTCGGAGTGATGAAACTAAATTACTTGGCGAATAGCTATAGTAAGATATCTTTGTCTCGTAAGGGTGCTTGTCGCGATGAGGAAAGCCTCCGCTTAACTGGTGTTGACTGCGTAACCTTAAGACAAGAGTGTCGTATTGAAGAAGCCGGTGCTGCTTATAAACCAATTCAAGCAGTAATTGATACTCAAGTAGAAGCGAGAATGGTCAAGGTTGTGGCAAGATTAAAACCAGTTTTGACTTTTAAAGCTTGAAGTGCGATCGCCAGTAGGGTGGGCGATGCCAACCCTACAAATCAATTATTTAACAAATTGAGGCATAATTTCGGCTGCGGTGAATAAACCAGTCATACCGCGACGTTGTAAGGCGATACCTGCTTTGAGATAGCCAAAAGCAGGTCCACAAACGTTGGCAGCCATGCTAGTCTCATCCCCAAGAGTAAAAGTATGAGTCGAGATTTTTCCTTCAAAAGTACGCCCTGTAATCTTGACGTTGGTACTGAGGGGTTTTTTCGGGTTACGGGTATCTACTACACCTCCTACAGTTACACGATTGCGATCGCAAATTCCAGCCAATTCCAGCATAATATCATCTGCGTGTTCCATGTTTTCTAAGGCAATAATGCCGTTAGTTTTATCTAATAATGCAGAGACTTCCTCATCAGTCATGGCTCTAGCTGTTTCTACATCATATTCTGGCATATGGGCAATATCTTCGCGAATTGTCGCCCGATAAGCTTCCCAGTTGGCAATACCTACCCCAAAGGTAATTTTAACGCTGTGAATCTCAGCATAACTCTGGGCTGCTACTGCTGCTGCTGCGGTTAGTAATCCTGGTGTTGCACCACAACCTGTAAGATAAGTGATTCCTGCTTGTTGTAGTTCTGTTTGTAATTCTAAGAGTTGCTCTACTGCGCTGGTGCGTTTGAGTGCATCTACTAATACTCCTTTCCAGCCAGATTTAATAAATTGTCTGGCGACATCCGCCATAAAAGTATTGGGTAAGTTGGGTAAAGCTAAAAAATAACCATTCACTGCGTGATTTTCTATTAAGTCTGGAATACTCTGATTGCTCAGAATTCCATCAGGTTCGAGATAACCTACAGAACCTCTATTGTAAGCTTGAATTGCCTTATCAGTATTGTTAAACTAAGCCACTTTGTCACCAAAGCGACTCGTCTTCAGAACGCAGCATGAGACTTTCACCTCACTGCGCTCCTCTGTTATCAGGTTCTTTATGAATACCCAAACCGTTGAGTAAGGTTGGCATATCATCCACCCAACCCCAGTTCAAATTATTGAACTGTTTTTGGACTTTTGACCATTCCTTTTCAGCTTTATATTGCTTTATAACCCGAAGGTCACTCTTGGTTTTGATGTCGTGGCAATGTCTGTGAAGAAGCTGTGTGTTATTTTTTAATTTATTACCACCAGCAGCCCTGGGGGTAATATGGTCGGTTTCTATAATGTCTCCTTCACCAAAAGGAAGTTTACACCAATTACACTTTCCATCCTGTTTTTTAAGCAGTTTAGCTACTGAGTTTTTAAGTTCTGGATGTTTGGACATCCGTTTACCCCAGTAGAGTGTATTTCCGTCAAAGGGTGATTTATTACCTTTAACTGTGATGTGGCGTTGAATGGCTGTTTGAGAGTGTTTTATTAGTTTGTGGTCATTCCCTTTGTATTGGGTAGTGAATACCCAGTTATCTTTTCCTTCCGTTTTCCAATATTTATCAGATACCCAATATTTACCTTTATTAGGATGTCTTCTGTCAGCCCATCTGCGTATTCTTAGATAGGTTAATCTATCTAACTTAGAAAAGATTTTTTTACTACACACAGTTTTAAAATAATTGCACCAACCCCTGATGATGGGGTTTAACTCATTAATAAGTTTTGTTTGGGGTGCTGCATTAAACCGATTGATTATTTCTGATAATTTGTTGTAGTGTTTTTTGACACTATCATCAGATGGTTTAATGAGGGTCTTAAAACCTAGTAGTTCACCTTTTGTGTTTTTTCCAGATTGATGTTTGCCTACTTCGTATTGTCTGATATTGAATCCGAGGAAATCAAATCCTGATTTATTATCATCCAGTTCGTGTAGGGTGTGTACCATTCTGGTTTTACTTGGCTTTAATTCCAGGTCAAACTGGGTCAACCATTCACAGATTATCTCTTGACATTGTTTAAGTACTTCCAGATTTTCGTGGAGGATGACAAAATCGTCGGCGTATCTAATAAGAGATGCGCCTTTGACTTGTTTTATTCTATTCTCCATTCCGTGTAAGGCTATGTTGCTTAAGAGCGGGGAAATTACACCTCCCTGGGGTGTGCCTTGTTGGTTTGGATTCCTTTCATGTTTGGTAAAGTCGCAGATATCTGCTTTTAACCAGGCTCGGATTTGTTTCCTTAATTTAGGAAAAGTATTTAACTTGGTTAAAAGTTTTTGATGGTTAATGCGGTCAAAACACTTGCTAATGTCGGCATCAAGTACAAATTTAGATTTGTACCTGATTTGATTAAATATTGCTCCAATAGCATCGTGTGCGCTCCTTCCTGGTCGGAATCCGTAGGAGTTGTCCTCGAATTTTGCTTCCCATTCAGGTTCTAGGGCAGTTTTTGCTAATGCTTGCACTGCTCTATCGCGCATTACAGGGATTCCCAAAGGTCGCTTCTCATTTCTTCCAGGTTTAGGAATCCATACCCGTCTTATGGGTTGGGATTTATCCCTTAGTTTTAAATCGTTAGCGAGTTGAAGACGTTGTTTGGGTGTTAAAGATTTAACTTTATCCACGCCAGCAGTCTTTCGTCCCTGGTTATCCTGAGTGACCTTTCTAACAGCTAACAAACGGTTGTAATAGGAATTGATGAGGGTTTTTTGCAGCCTTCTTCCTTTCCGAACATCACCACTGGCATAGGCTCGGTAGATTCTCTTTTGCATCTTGAACACAGCTTTCTGAATTTTGCGCCAGTTAATCTGATTCCATTCCACAGTATTTAATTTTAAATCTGTCTTAGACATATTCAATGCTACTTAATCACTACTATCCTGATTACAGTGGGTACGTCAGCGTATCTTATTCATTACAAATAAGCTTTAGCTTTTTACCCAATCCTTTGCCTCTAATAACCTTTATTTCTAAAGAGATTACATCTTGGCTGATTACTCTGGATTATCGACCATTCCAGAGAGTTATTAGAGGGTTTCCTCGTTCCAAATACTCTGTTGGTATGAACCTTTAGGATGCGTCTCTTCACCGACTGCGACTGGTGTTGGCTATCCATATCGTCACTGGATAGCAATCATTTGCAGTGTTGCCATTTTGGCTATAGCTTCTCAGGTTTGATTTAGCTATTTCAACATCACGATGATTACGACTTTTAACCTATCCACCGACCGCGATTAGTGTTGGTTATTTACGGTTTAATTAAATAACAATCTTGTGCGGTATTGCCTTTTGGCTATAGCTTGTCAGGGTTGATTTAGCTACTTTGAGCTATCGATGGTTTGGTGCTTTGGGCGTTACGCCCTATCCTTGGAATTCTTGCTAGGGGATATCCGAAACAACCTTTACAGAAATTACCCCGTTTAACCCCGCTTTACGGATTGATGACCAGTCGCTACCGTAGGGGTTATGCTTTTACTCCCAACACCGAGAGAGAAGGACTTGAAAATTTACGCTTTTATTAATATTTAGCTACCTTATTACAGGCTTACTCACCTTCACAGAGTATTCAGTTATCATGGTTCAATTTGACTTGTTAAAAATTGTTAATTTCTTAACTTTTATTAACATATGTCTCCTCAATCCAAGCTAGAACCACGTACTTTTACAGTACTTTTGTTCTAAACGAGTCGCACTAAACCTTGCTCATTGTAAGCATAGCCTTTGCGATCTGCTGCTGCTACCCAAAGCATTTCCCCTTTGGGTGCAAGAATTCTTGCTGCTGCTTGACCTAAACCGCCGAAACCCAGCACTCCAACTTGGATCGGATTCTTAACTTTATCTATAATCATAATTCGTCTCTAACCTTTACACAGAACGAACTATAGCATTGCACATTTGCGGACTATTTACTGATTCAATTTGTTTAGCAATCGGAGTTTTATCAAGTTTTGTAAAGTAATGATTATTTTTTATACCTTTTCCCCTTGACTAGAAACCTAAACCCAGAAAAACTTAGAAAATAATGAAGTAAGTAACCCACTTATTATTAACTTTTGATAAAATCCCAATTATAACCCTGCTCAAGCTAAAGACAAGTGCATAGCAAAAAATAACGGCTATAGATAGATTTCGCTCTATCAGAAATTGACCGCGAGAGAGGCTTCCGGCTAGGAAGCATCTCTAATCGCGGTGTTGACTTAACAAAACAGTTAACTAACCAAAAAATGACTATGAATCTAGAAACATTAGAGTTCATCATTTATCCCGATGGTCGGGTGAAGGAAACAGTTACGGGCATTGTTGGGTCTTCTTGTCAGGAGGTTACAGCAGCTATTGAAGCAGAGTTGGGAGTAGTAATTTCTCAGAAACAAACTGCTGAATATTACGCCCAAGAAACAACACAATCTACAAAAGTAAATAATCAAAATACTTTTAGTGATTGGTAGTTTAACAAAATCTCTCTAGTTGGTATCCAATTTAGTTTTATTTAACACGAAAAAAGTATGTCTCATTTCAGCAATATTAAAACAAAAATTCGCAATTTAAACTCTTTGAAATCTGCCCTTGACGATATGGGTATCGATTGGAAAGAAGGTTCTTCTTCCCCTATAAGAGGTTATCAAGGTCAAACAAGAAATGCTGAAGTAGTTGTAGAACAAGATAATAACTATGACATCGGCTTTAGTTGGAATGGTAGCGAATACGAATTAGTAGCAGATTTACAATACTGGAATCAACCTCTAACTGTAGAAGGATTCCTCAGAAAAGTTACTCAGCGTTATGCTTACCATACCGTGATTGAAGCAAGTAATAAGCAAGGATTTAATATTTCCGAAGAACAAAAAAATCAAGATGGTTCAATTCGTTTAGTGGTACAACGCTGGAGTGCGTAATGTCCGATTTTGCTTCTGCCCCCGAACCCACTGGTTTTGAGCCAGAGTTAGGGGGTATTTTTCGAGATTCTTCTGAAAGAACTGGTTTCGAGCCAGAATTGGGAGGAGCATTCCGACAAAAGGGTGCTTATGTAGATGAGACTACCTGTATCGGTTGTAAGCATTGCGCTCACACTGCTCCCAATACTTTTTATATCGAACCAGAACATGGGCGAGCTAGGGTTTTTAATCAGGATGGAGACTCAGAAGAGTTAATAGAAGAAGCAATGGATACTTGTCCTGTTAACTGTATCCATTGGAAAGACTATACTGAGTTGAAACAATTAGAAGCACAGAGGAAATATCAAGTAATTCATAACTTAGGGTTTCCTCAAAAAGTAACTCGCCAAGACCACAGAAAATCGTAAATTATGAGGGTGGGCATTGCCCACCTTAGATTGTATTTATTGTTAGATTAAGTCCAATCTTGCTTATTATCGGATTTAAAGCGATCGCGGTAAGGGTTTTCTAAGGCATAAATTTGGCGAGTTTTTTCATACAATTGTTCTTCTGTAAGCTGCCAATTATGCAATACTTTTTGTAAGTCTTGTTGAATATCTCTTGCCCCTGGAAAGCCCCGATAGCGAATAGTTAGACGGGCTAACTCTAATAGATTATAGTCGTTGGCTTGTGCTTTAAGTAAATTGTCTAAGACAGCGCGATCGCTTTTTTGTCTAGGATGTTTTTGATCTTGAGTTTCCATAACGCTATACCAATTTCCAAAAATACGGCTATAAATCAATTCTCTGAATCTCTTGCCTTTTTCAACCGAAGTGTAGCAATCCTAAATAGAATTGGTCTTAAATGTGGTTTTAAGTATTCTTCCTTTTTGCCAATACCACTGTACGGCGATATCATCAGCACGACTATTATTTGCAAGTAATATGGCTTTTTCTGTTGCTGTTTGTGCTTGTTGCCATTGTTGATTTTGTTCGTAATAATGTCCTAATTTTCCTAGGGCAGAGGATTCTAATTTGGGGTTATTTAATTGTTGTGCTTGGGTAATTGTTTGTTGAAGAAGATCGGGAGTTTTATTATTTGATTCTCCCCCAAGATTAATTAAACTGGTTGCAAGATTAATTTGCAATTTAGTTTTTTCAATACTATTAGCAAGATTATCTAAATCTGTAAGAGTCTAGGGTAATAGTTGTAAAGCTATTTGATTTTGTTCGGTTTTTATTAATAAATTTATTAGGTTGATATTGGCTTTTAGTTTAGTTGGTTGATGGGTAGTAGCAATTCTAATTTGTTGATAAAGTACTTGAGCGGTTGTCCAATATTCTCTGGCTTGAGCAGTATTGGCTCAACTGAGTCTAATAGAATTAATCTGGTTGAGATTTAATTCTTTAGCAATTGATAAACTTTTTTCTAATACTACTTGAGATTGTGATAAATCCCCTGTGGAACGTAAACTTATGCCCAAACTTTGTAGAGCTTTAGCTTGTTCTAAGATTTTTTGCGATCGCAATCCATAACCCAAACTACGATAAGCTTGTGCTTGATTAATTTTAGTTCTTAATAATGGCTCTACTGCATCTAAATATTGATAAATATTTTTTGCTATTTTCTATGTAGCGATCGCTTTTTATAATTCTCCTGTTTTACCTTGTAAACTTCCTTGGATATTAAGGAATTGAGCATAAAGGAAATCATCTTTAACAGTTTCTAAAAGTTCAGTAGCTTTAGTAATTGCTACTGCTGATTGTTGCCAGTTTCCTAAATCTTGATAAGCAGTCACGAGAGAATTACAACTAACAGCTTGATTGCGTAAATTATCTTGTTTAGTATATTCTTTTATCCCCAGTTGTCAAATAGAAATAGCTGCATTTTGTTTTCCAAGATCATATAATTATTGGCACTGTTATAAATAGTTATTGTTAATATTATAATTGGTTTATGCTGTAACTATAGAAGTAGTTAAAAGCATTAGGAAACTAAATAGAGCAGTTATAAAATAGCGATTAATTAGAGTAAACAATGTGATGTTTAATTAACAATTACCTGGGAGGATGGGGCATCGCCCTAGAATAGGGGTGGGGTGAGGTCACTGGATGGATTGAGAGTTTAACAATAGCATACTGAATGTAGGTAGAATTATTAAAATCAATGTTTGGAGAAAAAGTATTAGCTTCACGCTATCTATTAATTAAAAAATTAGCAGCAGGAAGTTTTGGAAAAACTTATTTGGCAGAAGATACCATGTTGCCAGGAAATCCTAAATGCGTAGTCAAAAAACTTAATCCTATCTTCAATGATAGTCAGTTATTAGATATAGCTAAACGTTTATTTGAAACTGAAGCCAAAACATTGCAAAAATTAGGAGATCGCGAGAGAATTCCGCAACTCCTAGCTTATTTTACAGAAAAGCAAGAATTTTATCTAGTTCAGCAATATATAGAAGGTCCTTCTCTAAGCGAGAAATTAATACCAGGTAAACCTTGGTCAGAAACCAGAGTAATTAAACTTCTACAAAACTGTTTAAATATATTAGACTACATTCATTCTCAAGGGGTAATTCACCGAGACGTAAAACCAGGAAACCTTATTTGTCGTCAACAAGATAATAGATTATTTTTAGTGGATTTTGGGGCAGTAAAAGAGGTTATACTTAACCAAAGTAGATTGTTATCTTCAACTGTAGCGATCGGCACCCGAGGCTATATGCCAGAAGAACAGGCAAGAGGCAAACCTCGTTTTAATAGCGATATCTATGCTTTGGGGGTAATTGCCATTGAAGCTTTGATTGGTTGTAGTCCTCTAGATTTACAAGAGGACGAAGAAAGAGAACTAATCTGGCAGCAACAAGCAAAGGTAAGTCCTCGCCTAGGGGAAATTCTATCGAAAATGACTCGGTATAATTTCAAAGAACGCTATCAGTCAGCTAGTGAAGTAATCGAAGCTATAGATCATTTTACCAATAACTCATCATTGGTTCAGCCAAACAGTGGCAAATACTATGATTCAACCGTAGTAGAAAAAGTTATTTATAACTCTGTTGCCAATAAACCATCTCCTGTGATTCGCGAAGATTCACCACCAAGCAAACCAATAGCTAATTCTACTCAATCTAAGTCTAATTTACCTCCTCAAACACTAGAAAAATCCTCATCTAAAACTGACACAAAGAATGATTTTCTTAACCCTGAACTTATTGCATTTTGTCAGGAACAACTGGCTAAGTATATAGGACCTTTATCTGATTTTGTGGTTAAAGATGTCTTAACAAAAAATCCCCAAATAACTTTACAACAACTGATTGAAAGGTTAGCTTCCGAAATTCCTGACTCTAGAAAAGCGCAACAGTTCACAACAATCCTGAAAAAATCCTCATCTAAAACTGACACAAACCATGATTTACTGAACCCTGAACTTATTGCGTTGTGTCAGCAAGAACTAGCTAAGTATATAGGACCTTTATCTAATTTTATTGTTAAAGATATCTTAACAATAAATCCTCAAATAAACTTACAACAGCTAATTGAAAGGTTAGCTGCCGAAATTCCCGACTCTAGAAAAGCCACACAGTTCAAAAAAAATCTATTGGGAAGAATCTAAATTACGAAGTTTAGTAGCAAATTCTTCGAGCTTGTTGATGCTAATTTTTAAGCTAGTTTGCATCAAACCAAAGGCTTTTGCCAACCGACCTACTTCATCGTACCGACGTACTTCATCCTGAGAATTTTCCTCGAATTCAGCTTCAATATGTCCCTGACTCACTGCTTCTGCTGTTTTGCTCATTCGGTTTAGAGGACGAACGATATATCGATTTAGCCACCAATTAAGTATGAATATCGTAATAGCAAAAATTGCTACTATAACGCTTATAGCCCTTATAAAAGATTGACGGGCTGTTTGCAAAACTTTATTGGCTGGGACATAAATCATCCTAGCTGTAACAATTTCATTAAGTTTCCATCCAAACCCATTATCTTTTCCATAGCGTTCAATCATACTTTTAGGAGCAGCTTCTGGTGTACTGTGGCATTGGAGACAACTAGAGTCAGTAATTGCTAAGGGTCGAGCAATATAAAATAGTTTATTATCAGCTATTGAACGAAATCCTATCAAATTTTCTGTGCTTGTTTCTCGACGGAATTGATTAATAAGATCTGTTTCAAAGGAATCCGCTTTATCTCTAAGATTAGTAGGATTAAGTGTCGCTTCTTTATAAAAATAATCTTTTCTATCTTGATTTCCACGAAACTTCTCAAATACTTCCCGTGCTGAGTAAGAAGGGATAGTCTGAGGTAAAAATAGTCCTTGTGAGTCTTGTTGTAAGTAAGGAGTAATTTGATTATTTGTGTAATCTCGGACAGCGTCGGTGGTTTCTAGAAGTATTTGCGCCTGTAAAGAAATTTCATTTTGGGCTTTGACATTCATCATAGCAGCGATGATGGAAGCACTAAGAGCAATTCCTCCGACAAAAATAATAGTCAGTATTAAGCTTAATTGTTTTCTGAGATTGAGGTATTTTAGTTTTTCTAACCAGGGTAATCGCATCTTAATTTAGTTGATAAAAAATAGATTTTTGAGGAATCTAATAATTTATTATTATCCCGTATTGCACACCCTTCAATTAAGTCAGCTAAATCATCTTTAACATTGACATTGGGAGTAATAGTGTTTTGAGTCATGCGATCGCACAACATAGTGTAAGCTATTAATAGCTACTAGGGTGGATCAAATAATTTACTTAGACCTTATTAATAAGAATAAATTTCTATTTCTGCTTTTAAATTAGTTCTTGCTTGCACTTCTAACTGTTGATAGAAATAATCAGTGTAATAAATTCTTTCTCTAGCTAAAAAATTGGTTAAAACTTGTTTTCTACCTTGTTGATAATCTCCATCGCTTAACCAGATATATTCTTGACGTATTGCTTGGACATATTTAAAATACTTATCTAGGGATGTGCCTAAAATAGATAAGTCAGTATCCAAAAAGATTAAATTATCGATGTTATCTGTTAATGGTTCATGTTTTTGAGTACTCAGAATAATTTGTTTTACTAATTGAATAATATCTGGAGATATCTTCAAATTTTTAAGATTTTTTTCGGCATAAACTGCACTTTTTACCTCATTATTTTTAGCTTGAGGATGATAAACATAATCATGAAACCAAGCAGAAAATTGTAAGATAGCGAAGCGATCGCTTATTTCTCTCACCGTTTCAATCAAATTTAAAATCTGTTTAATATGTTCTAGGTTATGATAGTGCCTTGCAGGATGAGAATAAGCTTTAACTAAATCAGCAAAGATTGCTTCTTCTAATTGAGAATAAGCTTGGAATTCTTGTAATAAATTATGCCAACTATTTCTCAGTAAGGTTATATTCATAAGTTGAATTTTAAAACTATACCCTGAAAAATAAATCCAGTGAGAATAAAGTTACTACGATCGCCCCAAAAATCTTAGTTCCCTTCATTATTCTTTCTTGTCTAAATTACATCGCAAGTTGACTTAATTTCAGCTTATGGGGGTTATTGGAGAGTGTCGAGGAAAATAGACTATTTTCAGCGAAAATTTAGCAAGAGAGTCCAAGGTACTCCGCCTTCTGACGACGGAGCCTGCTTGGACTTCGTCAGTATTTTTATGGAAAATTCACCTAAGTAGTTAGAGGCAAGAAGCGCAATAGCAAAACATTGTGTGGATTAATCATATCGAGTTACTTCTGTTTTAGTAACTAATCTAATTTCAAAGAGAACACAGAGTTGTTAAGTTTCATACGCCACACTAGTGGATGGGTACAACATTCTCATAATCTAGAAACATAACCAATGTAACAGTTAAAGATGACAGAATTAGGTTAACTTAACCATGCTTAGAAAGATTTTATATGCTGACTCTGGTGCCGACAATGCTCAGGATATGCTCAAGTATTTGCTAGAACTTCCTGCTTTTAAAAGTGCTGAATTATTTATCCTCAGAGTAGTTTCTCCTAAAACCAAGGAAGAAGAGACAAATGCGATCGCTCAAGCAGAGGCTCAAATCAGTGAACTAGTTACAAAGTTAGGCATCAATAGCAACCAAGCTACCTCTATTGTGGAAGAAGGAGAACCCAAAACTACGGTTTTAAGAGTTGCCAAAGAGCAAGATGCTGACTTGATTATCATGGGTTCACGAGGATTAGGTAAACTACAATCTTTCCTGAGTAACTCTGTTAGTCAATACGTCTTTCAGTTAACAGAACGTTCAATGTTACTGGTAAAAGACGATATCTATGTTAAAAGAATTAAACGAGTTATGGTAGCAATAGATAAATCTCCTGCTGCTCAATACGCTTTAGATACTGCTTTATCCATGTTTCAAGGATACTCTGACGCGGAAATTTATCTGACTCGCATTAACCCCGATCTCAAACCAGGTTTAGAAATATCTCCCGAAGATATAGAGAATAACCCGATATTAAGTGATGCTGCTAAGAAAGTTAAAAGTAGAGGCTTATCCTATCGCTGTATTCTAGCTGGTGGCAGACCTGCCCAACAACTTTGCAATCTTGCCGAAGATAACGAGATCGATCTCATTTTATTGGGTTCGCCAGAACGTCGTCCTTCTATTGCTAAAAATTTACCCGATCTTGATCGTCTTTTAGGTAGCTCTTTATCTGACTATGTAAGAGTTAAAGCGGAATGTCCCGTTTTATTGGCTAGACAAGAAGAATAGTTTTCTGGGGTGGGTAATACCCCACCCTACAGCTAATAATTATTAATTACTAATTACGCTTCTACTAATTCAAAGTCTGGAAGACAAAAGGTATTTTGCACATCTATGAGTAATAAGCAAATACGAGTTTTATCCTCCACTGCTGGCTTAATGCTATGCTGTTGAGCATAGATTTTAGCTTCTGCTGCTCTCTGTTGATAGGGTACACGATAGATTTCTTGTACCTGGTGAGGAGCAAAAAAATCGGGAATAGTGACTCTACAACTCCGATCCAGCATGATCAACTATTAGTGTTTGTCTCCTAACTCTGATCTTAGTTTTTCTGATAAAGCACGACTCAGTTTATAAGATGCTTGAGGATATTTTGGCTGTAACTCTAGTAATTGACGATAAGCTTGTACTGCATCATCCCATTGCTTACTAGCAACAAATTGTTCTCCTAGATGAAAATAAGCATCTACATCCTGGGGGTTATCGTCAATGGCTTGACGATAGCATTCTATGGCTTCCTGTCTGCGATCCATTTCGCTCAGGGTTTGAGCTAACTGATGATTACCTACTACAAAGTTGGGTTTGAGATCGATCGCCAGAGAGTAACAATTAATGGCTCTTCTGCGATCGCCATTTTGGATTAGAGCCTTCCCTAAATTAAATAAATCATCAGCAGTTGCTAATTCTGGCTTAATGCTATAACCACAGTATAAATGGTCTAACGCCTCTGCTTGTTTATCAACTTTGGCTAGAGCTTTCGCTAGATTGATATTAGCTTGTGCATAGGTGGGTTCAATTTTAATTACTCGCTTATAAGATGCGATCGCTTCTTCCCATCGCTGGCTTTTGGCGTACAAATTACCTAATGTAAATTGGATTGTAGCAGAATTCGGGTTGACTTGTGCTTGAGAGTAATAGTATTGAATGGCTTTTTGTAATTCTGTTTGGTTTTTGCTGTTGTCACTGTTTGTCAGAATGGAAGAAACATTCAAATTGACCCCATTCTCAACAGTGTAATTAAAGTTAGCGTTTTTAATTTCTAAAGCTTTGCGGTAGTAAAGGGCTGCTTCTTGCCATTTCTGGTTTTTTTCTGAGTTTTGCGCCAACTGGTAATAATTTCCTACTGCTTGTGCAGCTTGAGTTGAATCAGAAAATACATTTTCTGATGAATCAGATAACAATTCAGCTTCTAGACTAGTAGCTTTTTGTTCACAAACTTCTGCTTTCACGGGCTGACCCAAGTGCAGCCAAACACCTGCTAAATTATGATAAGCTTCAGGATATCGAGGATTAATAATAGTGGCTTTCTGATAATATTCTTTGGCTTGAAGCCATTTTTGTTGTTCGTAGTAGAGTTTGCCAATGCCTGTATATACAACAGCTAAATCTGGCTCAATTTTTAGGGCTTGAGCATAACATTCCATTGCTTTTTTTGTCTCACCGCTCCTCTGTAGCGCATTTCCCAAAATTTTGTAAGCTTCAGCCATTTCTGGGAAAATTTCGAGGATTTTTTGACAAGCATTCACTGTTTCTTGCCATTGGCAATTATCATAAGCATTTAAAGCTTGTTCGACATATATTTGGGCAGTTTCCCAAGCAATTTCCGTATTTTCTCCCAGGTTAATTTCTGGAGCAGCTAAAGAAGAATCAGATGTATCTGATGCTGTTTGAATTTGTAAACTTTCTTTCTGAGAGTTTTCTGGTTGTGAAGTTTTTTCTATCAAAGGAGTAAAGGAAAAAGCACTATCTGATAAATCATCGTTGGGGGATATATCGACTTTGGTAATAGCAGATACTTGAGAAGCTTTGTTGCTACTATCACTAATCAGACTTTTAAGGACAATTGCTTGACGATAGTATTCTGCTGCTTGTTCGGTTTGACCTTGTTTTTTGAGGGCTGTTGCTAATTTTTTATACGATTCACTGATATTATGTTGCTGTTGTAGCAATGTGACTAATTTTAGTTTAATTTCCTCAGCATCGGGATTTTTTTCAATCTCTTCTCTGTACAAAGCGATCGCTTGTTGCACTTTCCCCTTTTGTGATAAAGAGTCTGCTAGCTCAATTGAGGAATCTGATATAGTAAGGTCTTGGTTCTCATCTGCTGGAGTTTGTGGAACTATAGCACTGTCCTGCTTATTACGATCGCCCAATAAGCCGTTGAATATGTGTAACATAGTTAATTTAGAGGAGTAATCTTATATATAAGTATATATACTGACTAAACTAAATTAGTCTAGCAATTAAGTAGCATTATTTTGGAGTACAAGGTAGCAAAACTGGATATTCCCGACATTTGTTTGGGGTAAGCTCCTAATATTCCTGAATAAATCCAGAGAAAACTGTAGCCTTTAACTACTGTTTTCCCCTGATTACTGAATTAACAGCTTCTCCTTTTAGGAGTAATGTTAGCTTCGACAATGCTTTATAGGCTTGGCACTGAGGTCGGTTTTTCTCCTGGGTAAATCAGTTAAAGTTAATGTTCCTCCTCTGACCGCTTAGGGCTAGCGAACCCTATTCAGGTCATGACCTAAAAAGCGTAGTACCTGGGTACTGAGTCTGGTGTAGCCAGTTAACCGAATTGCTCCGATTAACTACGAATTGATCCGTTTTACCGACTACTCTCTATATTTTTCTCTATATCTTAATTAAGATACTAGAAAACCAGCACATATACCGTTTCTTTATCAAATCTTGAAAGCAAATTCAGTAACTTTACATAAATTTTACCTCTAAAATTACATAAAATCTCAAGGACAATGGCACTCAAGAATTAATAATTGATAATAGATAATAGATAATTAGCTTGCTAGGCACTTGAATAGGAGGATTGATGGTGAGGGAAGGGGAGGTTTTTGCTCCTTGTCTAACCACCATGTTGATACTCGCAGTATCTTTTTTTTTATGAATAACTATTTAACCAAAAAAGCTCAACAAAACGATTGGCGATTATTCCGAAAACTAATGCCTTACTTAGGTAAAAATCGCGGAATTTTGCTGATTTCCTTATTCTTATTAGTACCTTTAGCGGGAGCAGGAGCAATTCAGCCTTTAATTATTGGACAAGCAGTATCTTTACTGAGAGAAGAGCCAACATGGACATTTTTAGCTGATGTTTCTTTGGCACAAGGCATTAATATGCTAGTGAAGTTACTGCTATTAACAGTTATTGTCCGCTTAATGTTTGCTTCGGTGCAAGGATACCTGGTACAGAAGATTGGACAAGAAATTACTGCGTCGGTAAGGGAAGATTTATTCGCTCATGTTACTTCTTTAGCAGCGAGCTTTTTTGATCGGACTCCAGTAGGGAAATTAGTTACTCGGATCACTAACGATGTGGAAGCACTAGGAGATGTATTTGCTAGTGGCGCAGTGGGAGTGGTGAGTGATTTTGTTTCTATAAGCGCGATCGTGGTTACGATCTATCTGGTTAACTGGCAACTAGCATCTATTTTAGTGTTGATGTTGATTCCTGTTACAGCTTTGATCATCTATTTTCAGAGACAATACCGTATTGCTAACTACCAAGCTAGGGAAGAATTATCAAAACTGAACTCGATGTTGCAAGAAAATATTGCAGGAATCAATATTGTTCAGTTATTTCGTCGAGAAAGATACAATAGCGAAATGTATCGCGGGATTAACAACCGCTACCGTAAAGAAGTTAATAAAATTATTTTCCATGATTCTGCGGTGTCTGCTACCTTAGAATGGGTTGCTTTAGTGGCGATCGCAGTAGTCTTGTGGTTGGGTGGGTTCTTTGTTCTGAAAGAAACTATGACTTTTGGGCAACTTTCTGCCTTTATTCTCTATTCCCAAAGACTATTTAACCCCTTGCGTCAGTTTGCTGATAAATTTACCATGTTCCAATCTGGCTTTACAGCGATCGAACGCATTACGGAATTGATGAGTCAACCCATCGAAATTACTGATTCAGCAAAAAACTTATCCCTAAATGAAAGCAACAGCACCAATAGAAGTCAAGGGGAGATTAAGTTTGAAAATGTTTGGTTTGGTTATAAACCCGATGAATATGTCCTGAAAAATCTTGATTTCACCATTAAACCAGGAGAAAAAATTGCTTTAGTAGGACCAACAGGTGCGGGGAAAAGTTCGATTATTCGTTTATTGTGTCGTCTCTATGAACCAAGTCAAGGCAGAATTTTAGTTGATGGGATAGATATTAAGGATATTTCCCAACAAGATTTACGTCGTTATATTGGAGTTATCTTACAAGAGAGTTTTCTGTTTGCAGGAGATGTAGAGCGTAACATTACTCTAGGGGATAACTACTCTTTTGAGGAAGTCAAACAAGCTGCCAAACTTACCAATATCGATAACTTTATTAACAACCTAACAGGGGGCTATCATACTCAACTAAGAGAAAGAGGGACAAATATTTCAGGGGGACAAAAACAACTCCTCGCCTTTGCTCGTGTAGCCATTCGCGACCCCAAAGTCTTAGTATTAGATGAAGCTACTGCTAGTTTGGATGTGAAAACAGAAGCCCTAATTCAAGAAGCTCTAGACCATCTTTTACGCGATCGCACTGCCATCATTATTGCTCACCGCCTTTCTACTATCCGCAATGTCGATAAAATTCTAGTACTTGAACGAGGAGAACTTATTGAGTCTGGTTCTCATAATGAACTCTTAGAACAAGATGGTTTATACGCCAGTCTCTACAAATTGCAAATGTTGGGAAATTAATTTAAGGGATGAGGGATGAATTATGAGGGGTCGCTAGACTTCGTCGCCCTTCACCGAACGCGCACCTTCGGTGAGAGGAGACTGGGGAATGGGGAATGGTGAATAGGGAATGGGAAATTGGGTCTCCAGGTCAGAGTCTAGGTAGGAGGTCAGAGTCTAGGTAGGAGGTCAGGGGTATTTATTTTTCCTCATGCTTGATGCCTGATGCTTCTTACTGAATACTGAATACTGAATACTGCTAACTGTTCACTCTCTACTGATAACTGATAACTTATAACTGATTCATCCTTCATCCCTTATACTTCATCCTTATCTGAGCGTTCCATTTCTTGTTTAAAACCTTTGACGGTTTTTCCTAATGCAGCCCCAATTTCAGGAATTTTTTTGGGTCCAAATACCAACAGTGCCACAATAGCAATAATTCCTATTTCTGGTAGTCCTAAACCAAACATCTCTCAATCTCCTGCACAAAATAGATTACGATTATTAGTTGTATGTAGTAAAAGGAGTCAGTCTCAGTATATCGTTAATTTTATACATAGTTAGTATTACCCCTCTGGAACTGACCGATAGAAAGTGTTTTATGACTGAAATGTTAGATACTTCACAGCAGCAATCCTCACTACGCCAAGAGCAACATCCTCTGATATGTCAGCTTGCAGATTTAATTTTAGATTGTTGGCAACAAAATCTAGACTTATCTCCCTATTCATTACCAGAGGGATTGGGGTATGTAGAAGGAAAATTGGAAGGGGAAAAACTAAGAATTGAGAATCGTTGTTATCAAACGCGGGAATTCCGCAAAATGCACCTAGAACTGGCAAAAGTCGGTTCAAATCTGGATATTCTTCATTGTGTCATGTTCCCTCGTCCCGAATATCCCTTACCCATGTTTGGTTGTGACATCGTAGCAGGAAAAGCTGGTATTAGTGCTGCGATCGCTGATTTGTCTCCTACCAGTCCCGAAAAGACACTTTCTTCATCTTACAAACAGCAGTTATCAGTCTTATCACCGACTAAATTTGCTGAACATCGAAGATTGCCATCTTGGGCTGACATTTTCTCGGAATTTTGCCTATTTGTTCGTCCTCAAACCGAATTAGAAGAGCAAAATTTTCTAGAATATACTGAGGGGATGCTGAAAATTCACTGTCAACAAGCGATACAAGCTGAACCTCTTTCTCCTCAACAACAAGAATTGTACTTAGCAGGACAAAATTACTACTGCACTAAACAACAAAAAAATGATAAAACCCGTCGTGTCTTAGAAAAAGCTTTTGGACCAGATTGGGCAGAATATTACATGAAATCAGTTTTATTTGATGTTCCCCAAACTAAATAAAGGATGAAGGATGAGGGATGAAGGATTCAGAAGAAATAAGTAATAAGTAATAAGTAATAAGTAATAAGTATTACTTCCCCAATCCCCCAATTCCCCAGTCCCTAGTCCCCAGTCCCCCCGGGAGGAGACTTAATAAATCTAGGTATTGAAACCAAAAGAGATCGACTTTGTAATGAAGTCTCCTTCCCGCCCCAGTCCCCAATCCCCAGTCCCCCCAGTCTCCTCACTCCTCATCCCTTCTCTTACCCACTCTGTTTCAAACAATAGCCAACTCCTCTAACAGTTCTAATAACGTTAGTTCCAAGTTTTTTTCGGAGATAACCAACATAAACATCAACAATATTAGACCCTGGATCGTAATCAAAACCCCAAACTCGGTCTAAGAGTTGTTCTCTGGTCATGACTTGTTCGGGGTGAGACATAAAAGTTTCTAAAAGACTAAATTCTTTAGCTGGTAGATCGATTTCTTGACCCTTTAAGATAGCTTTTCTAGTATGTAGGTTGAGGATAAGATTACCGACTTGTAATTGGGTGAGGGCTTCATTTTGCTTTTTGGGTAAGGATTGAGAATTTCGCAGACGTAAACGAACTCTGGCGAGTAATTCTTCAAAGCGAAATGGCTTAGTTACATAGTCGTCAGCACCACCTTCTAATCCTGCTACTTTATCGTTAATATCATCTCTAGCTGTCAAAATAATAATTGGGAAAGTTAAACCTTGACCCCGTAGTTGTTCGAGAACTTCTAAACCATCTAGTTTTGGTAGTCCCAAATCTAACAGCAGTAGATCGAAGTTGTCACTTAAAGCTAAATTAATCGCTTCCTCTGCATCTTTGGCAATAGTAGTGGTGAAACCGTTAGCTTTTAAGCCTTTTTCGAGAAAAGAAGCAATGCGGGGTTCGTCTTCAGCAATTAAAATTCGGTTCATTATAATTATAATTATTCAGTTATAAGTGGACTGGCTAATAATTACAAATTATGACGCTTTACTGGAGATTTTTTGGGTACAACAATCACGAACATAGAGCCTTTTCCTAATTGACTATACAATTCTACGTGACCATGGTGGCTTTGAGCGATCGCTGATACTACAGATAAACCTAAACCTGTCCCCTGGTTAGCATTCCTAGAATTACTGGAACGAATAAATTTTTGAAAGATACGTTCTTGATCTTGTATAGGGATACCAATTCCTGTATCTCTAACCCAGAAATAAACTTCCTTGTTTTCTATCGCGGAACCAAAGGTAATTATGTCGTTACTATTGGTGTGTTGCACTGCATTTTGAGCCAGATTCATAATTGCTTGAATAATGCGTTGGCGGTCTAGATTAACTGTTCCTTTTCCTTGACTGTCCAATCGCCATTTTCGTTCCCCCAAAGCTCGAATTTTCAGGAAAATTTCTCCAGTAAGCTCACTTAAATCTACTTCCCTTGATATCAGAAAATCTCTTCTCTCTGCTCTAGCTAATAATAATAAGTCTTCCACAAAAACACTCATACGGTCTAATTCATCGAGGACTAAAGCTATGGTTTCTGCTCTTTCTTGAGCATCGCTATATTCTAATAACTCTAAATGACCGCGAATAATAGTAATAGGGGTTCGTATTTCATGACTAGCATCGTTAAGAAATTCTCGCTGAGTTTTGAATGCTGCTTCTAAACGATTCATCATGTTATTAAAGGTTTTGGCTAATTCTGCCATTTCCCCTGTACCTCCTCGAAGGGGAATTCGCTGAGTGAGGTCTTCTTCAGTAATAGCGTTGGCGGTCTTGATTAGACTACGGACGGGGTGTAAAACTTGTCCTGCGACTCCCCATCCTGCAATTATGGCTAGGACAAAAGCCCAGACCAATACTTTTATAACCAGGACAATTACGGATAGAGCTTCTCTTCTTTCTCCTTGGGGAATATTGGCGACAATTAAGACTCCCTGAACTATTCCTTGTATTTCTACTGGCTCTGCTGTGTAGAGAATATCTCCTACCTCGGGATCTTGAATCTGATTGTGTTCGATGAGAGGACTTTTGGTTTGGGCTAATTTTGTAATTAGACGTGAGTCAGGAGAAATTGCTTCAGGGAGGCTGACGGGACTAGAACGATAGAATTGACCTTGAGCTATCGCAATGAGAAAAGTTTTATCCCCAGGAATTTTATATTCTAAGAAGCGATCAAAAATAGTTTTGATGTCTTGATTTTGGTAATTTTTTAAGGATTTTTCAAAGGCTTCGATTTCTTCACCTAAGTCTTCTTCTATCCTACGATCTACTTG
The DNA here is from genome assembly GCA_030065935.1 of Xenococcaceae cyanobacterium MO_167.B27. Taxonomy (GTDB): domain Bacteria; phylum Cyanobacteriota; class Cyanobacteriia; order Cyanobacteriales; family Xenococcaceae; genus JASJCP01. Next base: position 20,021 of record JASJCP010000062.1, on the reverse strand, counting down.
AGTAACTGCTAAGTGGCTAAAAATCGGAATTGATAAGCCGATGAATACACTGCTTAACCCTAAATACCAAGCAAAAATCCGAGTTCTTGCTTCCCAGAAGAATTCCTGTTGGAACAACCATTGTTTAATTAAGAATTTTCTCATCTAAACTTCATCTTACTTCACATCAGCTTAATCGAGATTTTATGGGACTGTTTAAAACTTAACGTAATCCCCAAAAGAAAGGAGTATTACTCATGAGGCTGACAGTTTATTCTCACGATGCGTTTAGTTTAAAAAATATTTCGCTCCGTGTTAACAATTTGTCAGTATCCATTAGTTACGATACGCAAAATATTTGTTTTCGTTTTATTTAGTTCATTAATACTTAATAATCTTAAGATTTCTATCAGGGCGCGATTCTATTCAAATATTTTTTGGTAACGTCCTCACCATTTAATAACAAGCGATCGCCTCCCCAATTACTAGCTAAATACTCATCAGTATAACTGCAAAAATCTAATTTAATCCAAATAATAATTTATCAGAAATATGCCTAAATTAATGTTTTATTGTCAGCACATCTTAGGAATGGGTCATCTCATTCGCAGTATTGAAATAGTTAGGGGATTGATTCCTGATTTTGAAGTTTGTTTTATTAATGGCGGACAGGTTATTGAAGAGTTTGAGTTTCCTGAAGGTATTGAAGTTATTAATATTCCTGCCGTTAAAACTGATACAGAATTTCAGGAACTAAAACCTGTAGATGATAATCTCACTATGGAGGAAGTAGAAGCAATCAGAAAAGATATTCTCTTGAATGTATGCGATAGCTTTCAACCTGATGTGCTAGTTATTGAGTTATTTCCTTTTGGCAGAAGACGTTTTTCTTTTGAGTTGATTCCTTTGGTTGAGAAAGCCAAATCTATGGGGACTAAAATTGTTTCCAGTATCCGAGATATTGTCGTTACTAAACAGAATCAAGAGCGTCATGAAGAAAAAGTTTGTCGTTTGATGAATAAATATTTCGATATGTTATTAATTCACGGCGACCCCAATTTCATCAAGCTCAATCTGAGTTTTTCTCGTCTTAAAGACTTAAATTGTGCCGTTCATTATACTGGTTATGTTGTTCAACCATTACCTGATGATATTAAGTATAAGCTACAATCTGAGTTCCTAGCAGAATCTTCAGAATTCTTAAAGATTCAGGAAAAACCCTTAATTTTAGTCAGTGTTGGTGGCGGTAGATTTGGACACGATTTATTAGAATGTGTAGCTAACACTGCACCTATTTTACAAGCCAAAATTCCCCACGAGATTAAAATATTTACTGGTCCATTTTGTCCTGATACAGTTTTTCAAAAACTACAAGGCATAACTAGCGATCAAGACAATATTACAGTAGAACGCTACACTTCTAACCTAGTTCACTATATGGATCGAGCAGATTTATCTATTGGAATGTCTGGCTATAACACCACGATGAATATATTAAGCACAGGTGTTAAAGCGATGATGATGGCATTTCAAGGAAATAATGATAAAGAGCAAGAAACTCGCCTTAAAAAATTAGACAGTCTTGGTAGAGTTAAAATGATCCATGCTGAAGATTTAGAACCAGAAAAGTTTGCTGAAAAAATTATCGATTATCTACAACAAAAACCTACTGAATTAACTCTCGATTTAGATGGGGTTAGTCAGACTGCACATTATTTAAAACCCTTAGTAAATTCCACAAGCAATCAGCAATCAACCATCAACAATCAACTAATAGCAGCTAACAACTCAGTAAAAAATTAAAATACTAGGAGAAAATACCATGCGTGTATGTGTAATCGGAACAGGATATGTAGGTTTAGTGACAGGGGTTTGTTTGGCTCATATTGGTCATCAAGTAATTTGTGTTGACAACAATAAAGCCAAAGTAGAATTGATGCGCTCGGGAAAATCTCCTATTTATGAGCCTGGTTTGTCTGAAATAATGGAATCAGCAATGGAATCTGGAAGTTTAGAGTTTACTACTAACACTAACTCCGCAATTGTCAATAGCCAAATACTATTTATTGCTGTCGGAACACCTGCTTTACCCACAGGAGAAAGCGATACTAGATATGTAGAAGCTGTAGCTAGAGAGATTGGTTTAGCAATTAATGGAGAATACAAAGTAATTGTTAATAAATCTACTGTTCCCATTGGTTCTGGAGATTGGGTACGTCAGATTATTAACAGTGAAATCAAGCAAAGAAAATTAGACAAGAAACCCCAGTTTGATGTAGTTAGTAATCCTGAGTTTCTCCGAGAAGGTTCGGCAATCTACGATACATTTAACCCTGACAGAATTGTGCTTGGTGGTAACAGTGAAAAAGCGATTTCTTTAATGCAAGAGCTTTATAAACCCATTGTTGAAAGAAAAGTTACTGGCATAAATCCTGTTGAAGAATTATCCTTACCAAATATTCCTGTAGTAGTTACTGACTTGGGTTCGGCGGAAACTATTAAGTATGCAGCTAATTCCTTCCTAGCTACAAAAATTAGTTTTATTAACGAGTTAGCCAATATTTGTGACAGAGTAGGTGCAGATGTTACCCAAGTTGCCAAAGGCATTGGTTTAGATTCTCGCATTGGTCATAAGTTTTTACAAGCTGGTATTGGCTGGGGTGGTTCTTGTTTTCCCAAAGATGTTTCAGCACTAATTCATACTGCAACTGATTATGGTTACGATGCAGAATTGTTAAAAGCAACTGTAAAAGTTAATGATAGTCAACGCTTGTTAGCGATTGAAAAACTACAACAAGTCCTGAAAATTCTTAAAGGAAAAACTATCGGTTTATTAGGACTTACTTTTAAACCCAATACCGACGATCTTCGAGATGCACCCGCAATTAATTTAATTCAAGAATTAAACCGTCTTGGTGCTAAAGTTAAAGCCTACGATCCTTTGATTCAATCTTCAGAACATCATCAGGTTCTTTCTACGCTTAAACTAGAAACTAACCCCGAAAGTTTAGCCAGTGATTGTGATGCTTTAGTACTGGTGACAGATTGGCAAGAATTTCAATATTGGGATTATGTTGAACTGGCAAAACTGATGAAGAGTCCTGTAATGATTGACGGACGTAATTATCTCGATGCTGCTACTATGGCTGCTGCTGGCTTTTACTACATCGGAATCGGTTGTCCTACTACAGGAAATGCTTTAGTCGCCAAAAGATTGCAGCGTAGCTCAACAAGTTTAACAACTCAAGTTGCCTAAATGTATTTTAAGGAAGAAGTAATAAGTAATAACTAATATTCACTTCCTATTGCCTATTACTTTTTCTTTACTATCATTACTTTCTATTAAAAATTTTACCTACATAGACAATAAAAGGACGCAAAAATCATGATTAACAACACAACAATTTGTCTAACCGTCCACCAATTTCCTCCTGATGTTGGAGGTGTAGGAGTATCTGCAAAACGTATTTCTTTACTATTAAAAGAGTTGGGTTATGAAGTTCATGTAGCAGTATTTCGTTCTGTATTTCGTAACGAAAAAAAACTAGCTCAAGCAGGAGAATTCCGTCGCTCTAAATGTGAAACTAGCGAACAAGATGGCATTATTGTTCATCGTTTATACCCTGCTGTTCGTTCTACTGTGGCTCAGGATCAAGACTATATAATGGATGTCTATGGACAGTTAAATAATCTCCATAAGAAATATCAGTTTGATGTAGTTCATGCTTTCTTTATTAACGAAACTGGTTTTTTAACCACCATGTTAGCTAAAGAAAACGGCATAGCAGCTATTAATAGTGTTCGTGGCGCAGATTTACACAAACATATTTTTGATAGTAAGCAACAAAAGCAAATTGCTTGGACTTTGGAAAATTCTTCTTGGACTACTTTTGTAAGTCAAGATTTAATGCACCGCGCTAGATTATTTACTCCTGCAATTACTTATAAATCTTCCGCTTTCTTAAATTCCATTGCTCCTGTTGATTTTGCTAGCTTACCAACCCCAGATAATATAGACAAATTACAAGGTACAGTTATTGGCTCTGTCGGAAATTTCCGCGATAAGAAAGGCATTGAATATTTATTAGATGCTTGTCAGAATTTAGAAACAGAATTCACTCTTTTATTTGTGGGAGCATTTGTCGAAAAAGAAAGAGAATACTGGAAACAAGAACTATCTAATAGTGGTCTGTTAGATAAAATTGTGATTACAGGAAAAATTAGCCGAGAAGAAGCCTTAGCTTATTTACCTCACATTGATATCTTTGCTATTCCTTCTTTAAATGATGGCTGTCCTAATGCTTTATTAGAAGCTATGTTAGCGGAAAAAGCAGTACTAGGAACTAATGTAGATGCTATTGGCGAAATTATTGAACATGGTGTTAATGGTTTGTTAGTTAACCCCTATTCTAGTGAAGAATTAGCATCTGCGATCGCGAAATTAATTGCTCACCCAGAAATCAGAGAAACTTTTGGCAAATTAGCTAAACAAAAAGTTCTGGAAGAACTAAATCCTAGTATCGAACAAGATAATTGGGCAAAAATTTATAGTCAAGTTTTATCGAGTTCTGAGCAGCCCCAAATGAAAGTTGTCGCTGTTTAGTTCTTAGAAGTACTAGAAAAATCATCAAATTACGGAGAACCAAAACAATGAATAAACCACAAGTAACTATAGTGGTATCCCCAAGAGAACGTTTTAGTTATAGCAGGGAATCTCTAGAAAGTATTTACGCTAACACTAACTATCCTTTTTCTTTAGTTTATGTTGATGGCAATTCTCCCCCAAATGTTCGAGACTATCTAAAGGAAAAATCTCAAGAAAATAACTTTAAGCTAATTCGTACAGAAGAATATATATCTCCTAATCAGGCGAGAAATCTGGGTTTAGCTGCGGTAGATACAGAATACTTAGTGTTTATCGACAATGATGTATATGTTGAACCAGGTTGGCTAGAAAAATTAGTTAATTGTGCAGAAGAAACTAAAGCATCTGTGGTTTGTCCTCTGGTTTGTATCGGTCAACAACGCTATTCTAAAGTGCATTTAGCAGGAGGAGAAGCGAGAATCATTATCGAAGTTAAGAACGAAAGAACTCGCCGAAAAGTTCATGAAAAACACTACTTCGTAAATCGTCCTGTTGCTGAGGTTAAATCCCAATTGCACCGTCGTAATTGTGAATTTGCTAAGTTTCACTGTATGTTAGTCCGTACTAATATTTTTGAGACTGTTGGAAAGTTAGATGAAAAACTGCTCAGTACTCGTGAACATATCGATTTTTGTCTAACAGTAGCAAATGCAGGGGGAGAAATCTATTGCGAACCTGATTCCGTAATTACTTATGTACCCGCTAAAAGTTTTGCTATGTCGGATATTCCCTATTTTATGTTGCGCTGGAGCGATGAGTGGGAAGTAGCCAGTCTCAAACATTTTTCTCAAAAATGGAAGGTTACCAAAAAAGATAAATATTTCAAAAAACGAGACAACAGTTTAGGACACCGTCGTCATCAAGTATTCTTACATCCTGTAGTCAAGCAACTATCTTTCGGTGGTTATGCTACTTGGTTGGAGAAGATGCTGATCACTATTGAAAGAAAATTAAACCGCTATATTAGCGATCGCTATTATCGTGCCTGAAGAATTATTAATCAATAATTAACTTGGATTATAGTAAGTTATTGACTAGGTCTAATAGCTTTTTTGGAAGACTTTTTTTGTTTAAACTGACCTCTTGCACCAAGGTGATTTCCATCAAAGAATGTACCAGTAAATTGAGCTAAGTGTTTTATCTGTCTTGTTGAAAATTGGTATAACCTTTCTCAGAAATTACCCAAAGCAATAAATCACCAAAAAATAAATTTCTTGGCGCTTTACAGAAAAGTCCTCTCAAGAGGACTCTTATACAGTCTATTGTTAGTGAGGAGCGATCGCCATTTGGGAAGATGAATTGGAGTGAAAGTAACCCTTACCATACTTGCCATAATAGGAATAGCGGTCAAAGTCTTGGGGATTTACCCCATTAATAGTTATTCCCAAAATTTTCTGTCCTGTGTTGGTTAGAATCTCTTTAGCTAATTCCGCACTTTCTTGTTCTACTACTCCTGGGCGACTAACAAAAATAATTCCGTCGGCTAATTTACTCAAGGTTAGAACATCTGCGGTAACAGGTAAGGGTGGTGCATCTATTAGTACTATTTCATAGTCTCTTCTTCCAAGGGCGACTAGTTCTGCCATCTCTGCTGAATCTAATATAGCCAGGGGATTGCCGGGAATTATCCCAGGGGTGAGCAAATCTAGTTTACTCATGGGTTGAGATATCACTTCTTTAAAGACGGCTTTTTTAGTGATGACATCTTTAATTCCTAGACCATTAGTTGTTCCCCAAAGTTTATGTTGATGGGAGCGTCTCAAGTCTCCATCTATTAAGAGGACTCGGCGACCGAGTTGAGCTATCGCAGCGGATAAATTGGCGGTAACGGTGGATTTTCCTTCTCCAGGGACGGAACTCGTTACTAAAATTACTTTGGGGGGTTGTTGGGAAGTAACAAATTTCAGATTCGCCTGAATTATGCGATAGATTTCGCTGGCAAAAGAGTCTGGTTCCCTTTGAACTACAATACCTTGGTGGTCTGCTTCTGGGTCAAAAGGAATCATCCCCAAGACGTTGTAGGGTAGTTTTTGTTTAATTTCATTGATAGTTTTGAGACTGCGGTCTTGCATTTCTAGTAATATGGCGGTGAAGTTGGAGAGAAATAGTGCCAAAATAATCCCTAGAACTATCAAAGCCATTTTGCCAGAACTACCTTTGTTAGGAACTGTAGCAACTTCAATGATTTCCACATTTTCTGGTTGCTGATTTTGGAGAATTTGAATTTCTTGCTGGGTAGTAAGGAGATTGTCGTAATTTTCACGAGCATTATCTAGATATCGCTCCATCTCTTGCTCTTTTTGCTCCAATCGCGGTAATTCTTTCGCTCTTTTCCGATATACTTCTTGATATTGATAGAGAGAAGCTAATTGTCTTTGCTGGCTTAATTCTTCAATTTTGAGGGTAATGAATCGGTCTAGGGGGTTTTGTTTCACACTATCACTTTGGAGTAACCCTTCTGATACTTTGACTCCTTTTCCTACACTGTTACTGATAGCTTGCTGCAAATACTGATTTAAGCTGGCTTTTTTGTCTTGTAAACTGACAATACTGGGGTGATTATCCTTAAAGCGTTTTCTTTCTTCAGCTAGTTCGCTTTCTGTCTGGGCTAATTGAGTCAGAACACTGTGAATAGTGGGGGAATTGCCCAATTGTTCAACTGCGATTGCTTGATTGAGACTTAATCCTAATTGACTTTGTAAAGCGGAAGTTTGAGCTTGAGTACCTTTTAAATCTGCACCAACAGTAGCAATTTGGCGATTGAGATTTCCTAGTTCACTTACTAAAACTCTTTTCTCTTCCTTGATATCGACTATATTATTTTTCTCTCGAAAGTCTTGTAAGATTGACTCGTACTTTTTCAGGTTTTGTTCTACTTGAGGAATTTGATTATTAACAAAACTGTCTGCATTGGCTGTTTGAGATTTATTACTGCGAATTCGCTCCCCAATATATACATCCATCAGGGTATTGACTATCTTCGTGGCATTGTAAGGGTCTTCACCTTTATAACCAATCTTGATTACATCACTACCATCCTCAATTTTTACTTGTAATTTTTGCTTCAATGCTTCTGGTAGCATTGGCTCTCCTGCTTCATTTTTCAGTTTTAAAGCCTCAATGGTTTGTTGCAATACATGGCGCGAAGATATAATTTGTTGTTGAGTCAGAAGGCTGGTTTGATTGTTGGGAACATTCTTTATTTCTCCTGCTCCTTCAACAAAAGGACTATTTTGTGTAGAGTTAGACTTAAAGAGCAATTTCCCTTCTGCTTGATACTGTTTCTTTAACAAACTACTGGCTGCTACTGTTGCTCCTACAGTCAGCAAAAATACTGCTAATGCTGGTTTCCAACGTCTTTTGAGTTTTTCAAGATAATTAATGATGTCAACACCAGTAGTTTTCCTAGATTCTACAGGATTTTGATTATACGCGACCTTATTAGGACTATAATTACTGTTTATATTAGAGTTAGACATAATATTAATTACTTTAAATTTATGTTTTTAGAATTTACCTGATACACAAATTTATAAGGTATCAAAAGGTCAGATTGTTTAAAGTTTTAGTAAAGTTCAGTGCTAACTTCATAAATACCCAAAGAAGATATTGTGGCTCTTACTAATATGGCAACATTTTAATGATACCTTTATCCTGTCAAACCTCATAAATTATTCTTTGCCAAAAATTTCAAGCTCTAATATTGCTAATATTTAACCAGCTACCTTGTGGCAATAAATTCAGCACCAAAGTATTATAATTATTGAAAAAGTCCTAATTGAAAGGTTGAACCAGACAACGAAGAGTTGGGGGTAGTGAGTGTGAGTGAGGTAGAAATTGATGGAAAATTTATTTAGACAAGAAGTCTATTGTGTTAGCTTTCTGCCAGTCTAGATTTTATTTTTACTATTTCGTTGCTCAAATTAAAATCTACAATTAACCCTAAAAAATCAGAAAATAGGTATAATTTGAGCTTTAGATAAAAACCTCCATTTTGAATTCCGAGGGAGGGGGACTGTTACAAAACTGGAACTAAGTTGATAGTAAAGAGTCTTCTTATTAAATACAATTATAAATAAGATTATAAATAAGCTATATAGAGTATTTTTGTAATATATGAAACTATTTGTGTCTCGATTGTTCCGAATTATGTTTCTGACAGCAGTGATATCAGTTATTAGTGTTGATTCAGTCAGGACTCAACCAATTCGAGGAAATTCTGGAGGTTCGATAGACAGTAAGGATTGTGGATTTATTTCCAGAACCCCTAATCACAGAATGCAAATCAATCAGAGAGAAAATTATATACGTTTGACAGTAACAACTAATGGTGGTCAACCTACTTTACTTATTGTTGAACCTAGAACAGGTAAGAGATTTTGTGCTTTAGGCGATCGCAGTTCTGGATTAGTACCAGAAATTTCTGGGTCTTGGGAACCAGGAAACTACAATGTTTATGTAGGAGATCGCACTGGTAATAGACATCAATTTACCCTCAATATTTCCACTAGCAGATAACCATCCCAAGACGAAAGTGAGACGAGATTAATTATCGGTTTCTTCGTCAAGAGTGGTGGTAGTGACTTCTACCGCGTTGACATCAATAGTTCCAGGGGGAGCAATTCGACTAAATTGTCCTGATACTACCTGTAATGATTCGCTACAATTGGGGCAACTAAATTCTGTATTTTTGAATCCAGTAAACTCATAATTACAAACTGGGCATTCACCTTGGATAAAATTACGTTTTAACCACCATTGCACACCCCAAATGGTCAAGATGGGGAGGACTAGTAAAAATCCCAACAAGATAAAGAAACCGTTAACAATCCAACCTAGTCCTACAGAACTGAGGAAAATTGCTAACAAGATTACAGTTAACCAACAGCCTGTTCCAGATATATTGTATTGAAGTAGTTGATTCAAGCGATCGTTCACAGTTTTTCCCGATGACCTCTAGCTTCAAATTATCTTAAAAAACTCTTCTATTATCTCAAGATTTAATTAAGTTTTGGTAAAACGAAACATCTGGCTTAGCTTAGGGCAGGGGATTTTAGTAATAATATCTAAGTAAATATACTCTTTAGCTTATAATAGATATTATTAATGTTTAATAGACTTTTTAAGAGATTTTCTTATAAACCTCTAAATATTTTAATTGTTGAGTCCAACCAGTGTGATCGTGCTATTTTAGGAAAAAACATCGAACTCAACCGACCCAATAAGAGAATTTACGTAGCAGAACATCTTGAGCAAGTATTTTCACTAATTTATTCTGAAGTCAAACTGGATATCATTTTTTTTGATGTTGAATCTCCAACAGACGTGAAAAACTTGATCATGATTCAAGCAATTTCTCCAGCAACAGTTTTGATTTATTGGAGTAACAGCAAGCATCCAGAAGTCATTGAGTTGCTATATGGAATAGGTATTAACTCCTTTTGCCTTAAAGATAGTAAGCCCCATACTATTACTGAAGCAATCGATCTAGCCCAAACTAACCCCAAAATTCTCTATATCGACGAGCGTTTAGGGGACTGTTTGCCATTACTCACTCGATAAAATTTTAGCTTCTGACATAGTCTGTGTAGGGCTAATTCATGAATTATCCCTACTGATGTTGAACAATTGTATGTATGGTGTATTATGAGCAAGGTTAACCAAGATTAACAAGTTAAACTTGCCTTATGAATAACATCATCTCTAGCAGCATCAACCCCGATGGCGCAGTCACAGGAGGAAGCAGAGAAGGCACAAACTTATTCTACAGTTTTACAGAGTTTTCCATTCCCATTGATGAAGAGATATTTTTTAATGGTGGAGTTGATATGGATACTAATATTCAGGTTGATGACTCCTTATTATTAGATAACAATAGTTCCCTCCCTGCTAACGGGGGAGATATTGAGATTTTTGCTGACAATATAACTGTAACGAATTCAAGCAATATTGATAGTTTAGAAAATTCAGCAGCTGGTAGTATCACAATAAATACTGATAATCTTACGTTAGAAAGCGAGTCCGATATCCAAATAGTAGAATCTGGGTTAGTGACATTAGATACTTCGGATTTAACAACTGATGAGAATATTGTCACTCAAATTTTTCCAGAAGAAGATGGTAATTCTGATGGTAATGGAGCAACTATAAGTGCAGGAACTACAGGTACAGGAAATGCAGGAACTATAACTATAGATGCAAGTCCAAGTTCAGGAAATGGAGGAAATATAACTTTTAATCCTGGGGAGTCGAGAATTTCTACTTCTATTTATCGCTTGCAAAACACCGATGTACCAGGGGCTTATATTTATGTAGGAACAGAAGAAAGAGACAGTATTCTAGATAACTTTTCCAACTTTATTGACCAAGGAGTTGCTTTTCAAGCTAGCATTACTTCTGGCGATGATTTGAATGCCGTCTATCGTTTCCAAAATGTAGAAACCCCTGGGAGTTATCTTTTTGTTGGAGAATCAGAAAGACAAGATATCAATAATGCTAACTTGGCTGATAGCTATATAGAAGAGGGTTTAGCGTTTTATGTTTATGGTAGTGGTTCTGGCTTAGGGTTGGAATTCTCCCGTTTTCGGCATTCCGAACAACCAGGTGCATACATATTAGCAGCAGGAGCAGAAAGAGATAATATAAGAGCTAATCTTTCTGATTGGATAGATGAGGGACTTGCTTTTGAAAGTTTGTAACGGGTGCATCGATAAATTACAACGGTGAAAAGGAAAATGTATAATTTTGCCTACTCCTCCCTATTGCCTATTACCTATTGCCTATTGCCTAATAAACTAGACAATCCTTGAGACAGTAAGCGGTTTGTTGTTGCTCTTCTACTGTAATACCTGGAAACATTGGTAAAGATAAAACTTCCTCAGCAGCTTGTTCTACTATAGGTAAAGTTCCTCGCTGATAATTAAAATTTTGATACACAGGCTGTAAATGAAGCGGAAGAGGATAATAAACCATAGAGCTAACCCCTTGCTGTTGTAATTTCTTACGGAGAGTATCTCTATTTAATTCTGTCTCTTCTGAGGAATCTTGGATACGAATAGTATATTGATTCCAGACACTAACCCCCCCTGAAACTGCTAATGGTAACTTAATTTCAGTAACGTTTTCTAGTAGTTGTTGATAATAAGATGCTGCTTCTTGTCGTTGATTATTCCAACTGTCGAGATACTGTAATTTAATACTTAAAATAGCTGCTTGGAGTGCATCGAGACGGCTATTTAACCCTGTTAAATCATGACGATAGGTGAGTTTTGCTCCAGTTTCTCTGACTAAACCATGCTCTCTTAGGAGTTTAATTTTATTGGCTATGGTTACATCATTAGTAGTTAATGCACCCCCATCACCGCAACCTCCCAAGTTTTTGGTGGGAAAGAAACTAAAACAGCCTACATGACCAATACTACCTACTTTGTGATTATTCCAGGTTGCTCCTGTTGCTTGGGCGCAATCTTCGATAATATAAAGATTATAGGTTTTTGCGATCGCCATTAATTGAGTCATGTCTATAGGTTGACCAAATAGGTGAACAGGAATAATGGCTTTGGTTTTCTCAGTAATAGCTGCTGGAATTTTGGCTAAATCTAAGTTAAAAGTATCTGCATCAATATCCACAAAGACTGGTTTTGCACCTACCCTAACTATCACCTCGGAGGTAGCAATAAAAGTAAAAGGGGTAGTAATCACTTCATCCCCTTCTCCAATATCTAAAGCTCTCAATGCCATGTATAGAGCATCAGTACCAGAGTTACAGGCAACACAGTAGCTTGTACCATGATACTGGGCGAATTGGCTTTCAAAATCTGTAACTGTTGCACCACCAATATACTTACCAGAGCGTAGAATTTCTAAAACTTTAGCTTCTACTTGTTGACTGATAACTTGATGCTGTCTGGTTAGATCGACAGGGGGAATGTGTTTCACTGGCATAAACTAGGAATTGATACCTAGACGATATCAGATTTTAAGCAATGAGAAATAAAGAATAAGGGATGAGGATTGCTTATAAAATCAAGTTGAATTTCCCAAATATAAACATTTCTCTCAATATTGCGATCGCCATAAATAATTGAATTACAATTATTTATTTCAGCTAATTAGTATAGACTAAAAATATATACTTTAACAAGTAGCTCAATAATGGAAACAGCTAAACTATTCCAAAACGGTCAAAGTCAGGCGGTTAGGCTACCAAAAAAATATCGTTTTCAAGGGAATAAAGTGATAATTAAGCGTATGGGGAATGCAGTAGTGCTTTTACCTTATCAAGATTCTTGGGAGACATTATTTGAGAGCCTAGAGCAATTTTCTGATGATTTTATGAGTAATCGCCAGCAACCTGACGAGCAAGAGCGAGAAAATGTCTTTGAATGAACTTTTTACTTGATACTAATATCTGCATACAGATCATCAAACAAAAGCCCCCAGAAGTATTGCAGCGATTCAAGGCTTACAATGTGGGAGACATTGGTATATCTTCTCTGACTGTTGCTGAATTTGAATTTGGCGTTCAAAAGAGCCAATTTCCCGAAAAAAATAAGCAAGCTTTAGAACAATTTTTACTGCCTTTGACTATAGTAGAGTTCGATACTACTGCTGCTACTACTTATGGCACAATTAGGGCGACACTAGAAAAACAAGGAACTTCTATGGGTTCTTTGGATACTTTAATTGCTGCTCATGCGCTTAGTTTACAAGTAACCTTAATAACGAATAATGTTAAAGAATTTAGCTATGTGCCAAATTTAAAGCTAGACAATTGGGTTAGTTAAATAGGTAATAGTAGTTTTTTATGGCTACCTATTTATTTTATGTTTAATTAGGTTGACTCACATCTTACACCAGTGCAATACATCACCAAGAAATAAATTTCTTGGCTGATATTATCAAGTCCTCTCAAGAGGACTTCAAGCACTTAGTCAGGTTTCATAAAATTTGTAGTCTATTTTAATAGACTTACTGTTTTAAATAAAAACTTGAGTTTGGTGGCGGTATGGCTTCGAGGTGCAAGATATCAATTTACCTATTGAATTTCAGCAATAACTTTAGATAAGTACTTAGATCGGTAACTGGAATACTATTAATTGCACATAATTTTTTACTATCGCGCTTCTTACCTATTACCTAACCCAGACCAATGAATTTAATGAATGTCCAACTACTTAAGGAGATGCAATGGACAATAATAAAATTGTCCATACAATTAATTATGTCTGGATAATTATCAAATTTTCACTAGAATTGTGTAAGCCTTAAATTGCAAATACCACTGAAAGTCATTGATGAAGGAGGGGTAAATTAATATGATTCTCTGTTTTTCTTTGAAACTGTGGGCTAACAAAGGTAATTACAGATTTCTTGTCTATAAAACTTATCGTACTGTCAGCAATGCTCCTCTAGACATTTTGTGGCAAAAAATTGTTAATATCGCTGATGTATCTTGGCATCCTCTATTTTCTAGGACAGATTTACCCAGAGGCTTAATTGCTAAACCAGGCTTATTTTATCAGGTAGTAACTAAGTTAACTCCGATTCCTGTTCGGATGTTTGTAGAGAATGTTCGTCCGAAAGAATTATTAGCAATTAGGATTTTGGCGATACCAGGGATGGAACAAAGAATCACTTATCAGGTAGAATCAACTCTCTGTGGTACTTATATTTGTTGTTCTATTACTCTCAAGGGATGGTTATCCCCTCTAATGTGGTGGTGGATTCGTCCCTACTGCGATCGCGTTGCGATAAAATTGGCTCAAGCGGTAGAAAATCCCTTGGCGATAGATGGATAAACCCCATATATTTTGAAATCAGGAGTTTTAAGAAACAAGTTGGAGGGATTGGTGATTGGTGATTGGTGATTGGTGATTGGGAAAACGCACCAGAGTATCATTATTTATCAGATTATCAATAAAACTCCAGTTCTCTATATGGACAAGGTTTAAGTTTTTATCTTGATTAAACTATGAATTTACAATTAACTAAGTCAGATGTGTTGTTGGGAAAATCTTTAGCAGAGTTAACTGCTTGGATGGAGGAACAAGGACAGCCAGCTTACCGTGGAAAACAATTATATCAGTGGCTCTATCAAAAAGGAGCGCGCTCGCTGGCAGAAATTTCTGTCTTTCCGAAGCAATTTCGCGAATCTGTGGCTGATTATCCCATAGGACGCTCTAAGATTCATTTTCAGGCTGTTGCACCCGATGAAACTCGTAAATATCTCTTGCAACTCCAAGATGGTTTAATTATTGAAGCTGTAGGAATTCCTACTGATAAACGTTTAACTGTTTGTGTTTCTTCTCAAGTTGGTTGTCCGATGGCGTGTGATTTTTGCGCTACTGGAAAAGGGGGATTTAATCGCAATCTCAAAGCCTATGAAATAGTAGATCAGGTTTTGACTGTGCAAAATGATTTTGGACAGCGAGTTAGTAATGTTGTTTATATGGGGATGGGTGAACCCTTAATTAATTTGGATGAGGTAGTCAAGAGTGTTAAATCTTTAAATCAAGATGTGGGAATTGGTCAGCGATCGCTTACAATCTCTACAGTGGGACTACCTAATAAAATTCGGGAATTAGCAGAACATAAGCTACAAGTCACTTTTGCAGTAAGTCTTCATGCTTCTAATCAATCTTTACGGGAGAAGTTAATTCCTAGTGCCCAACACTATCCCCTAGATCAATTATGGGAAGATTGCCGTGAATACGTCAAAATCACAGGAAGAAGAGTAACTTTTGAGTATATTCTGTTAGCAGGGCTGAACGATCTACCCGAAAATGCTCAGGAGTTGGTTAAACATTTACGAGGTTTTCAAACTCATGTCAATTTAATTCCTTACAACCCCATTTCTGAGGTTGATTATCAACGTCCCAATAAACAAAGAATTAAACAATTTCAAAATATTTTGAAGCAGAATAAAATTGCAGTGAGTGTCCGCTATTCCCGTGGTTTATCTGCTGATGCTGCTTGTGGACAATTGAGAGCATCCCGAGGGAAATAACCCTGGTGCATAAGCTTCAATTACTTTCCCTGTTTCTGAACATTGCACCATTAAATAGTCACAATGAGGACAAGAAGTACGCATAATTTTAGCTTCATATGAATTAACTCTTAAGGCGCGATCGCCACAATTGGGACAGTAGATATTTTGTATATTATTCATTATTTTACCTATTAAAAAATGGAGCAAGAAATAGCAAGGAAAAATCTAATTTATTGTTAACTTTTTTAAAGTTGTGGATATAACTTAAGTACTCATTAGATTGAACATGATTTTTATCTAAGCCTAGAATATCGGATTTTGATGATATTATTCTTGATCCCTGTTCATAAGCCACTAAATTTTATGATCCCTTAACAAATTTACAATATCTTTTAAAGATTGTTGTAAGTGAATTTACGGAAAATACTTTTTTGGGTTAATATGCCCAAAGTTCTAGAGTCAAATAACTACTAATAGCTGCATAACTAATGGACAGTCAATGGCAAACTCATCACAACTACGAAGATATTATTTATCAGAAATGGGATGGTATCGCCAAAATAACAATTAACCGACCCCATAAACGCAACGCCTTTCGTCCCAAAACTGTATTTGAGATGTATGATGCCTTTTGTGATGCGAGAGAAGATAGCACTATCGGAGTTATCTTGTTAACTGGTGCGGGTCCTCATACCGATGGAAAATATGCTTTTTGTTCTGGAGGAGATCAAAGTATTAGGGGAAAAGCGGGGTATATAGACGATGTTGGAGTACCTCGTCTCAATGTTTTAGATTTACAAAAACTAATTCGTTCCTTACCCAAAGTAACTATTGCTTTAGTAGCTGGTTATGCTATTGGTGGAGGTCATGTTTTACATCTAATCTGTGACCTAACTATTGCAGCAGATAATGCTATTTTTGGACAAACAGGACCAAAAGTAGGGAGTTTTGATGGTGGTTTTGGAGCTAGTTATTTAGCTCGTATTGTAGGACAAAAAAAAGCTAGAGAAATTTGGTTTTTATGTCGGCAATATAACGCCCAACAAGCTTTAGAGATGGGTTTAATAAATCATGTTGTACCTGTAGAGCAATTAGAAACAGAGGGTATCCAATGGGCGCAAGAAATCCTCCAAAAAAGTCCTATTGCCATTCGTTGTCTTAAATCCGCTTTTAATGCTGACTGTGATGGACAAGCAGGGCTACAAGAATTAGCAGGGAATGCAACTTTACTTTATTACATGACTGAAGAAGGAGCAGAAGGAAAACAAGCTTTTTTAGAAAAACGACAGCCCAACTTTCGTCAATATCCTTGGCTTCCCTAAGTTATTGCTTTTAGCTAATAACTTTGGGTATTACTAAGGGTACAAAGCCCCAACAATTACTTGTATATCTTGGGTTTCGTCTCTCTTATACCCTAAAGGTGCTTCGGTGGGGAAAGCCAAGGGACTGCGTCGCGCACCGCGACTTTAAAAGTCCCGTCCAAGACCGCACTGAAAGCACAACCCAACCTACTAGCACGTCTAGATTCATTTGTTGGGTAGTGCAAGGGTCTTCCTAGCGATTAATATTATCTTTCATCAAATTTGAACCCAGCATTTTAGCTTAAACGCGCTATTACTAATACTGAGGTTCTTGCTATTGTCTATTGCAAGAAAAGCCTATTACCTATTCCCTCTCTTGGTGCGCGTTCCTTTGCGGATTAAAAATTCCGCAGGGGTGGATAGGGGGGACTTTTCGGGTTTGATGTTTTGCTTCCCACAGTTGATTGTAGTTTGTTGAAGTCCCCCCATCCCCGCGCACCGCTATCTCAAATATCGCGCCATTATGAGTGCACCGACTACTTAACTAGTGTAGAGGCGCAAACTGTTCGCATATACAAACTACTAAGTACTAACTACTAACTACTAACTAAAAAGTTGCTAAAGATAAAAACTACACCTGAAGTATTTTTCCGCGCAGTTTTCTGAGCAAATAAAAAAATTTAGTTAAATTTAGATTGTTGAATTAAGATTTGATCAACATTTCTTAAGAAGTTACTTTGGCTGGACTAATTTCCGCTTTGGCAGTGGGATATCCGCTGTGGGAGTAGAAGAAGTGTATTTAAAAGAAGTTTCTAAATGAACAATATCTTCCAAAGTTTTCCAAGTGGGTGAGAAAGGATGACAAGCTAAAACGCAAGCTTTCCAATTGCTGTTAACAGGGACAGCTAATTTCTGACAAGTGCCTCCTCTTCTTCCTTCTGGGTTGAAGAAGCGACAGTGGCGACAATTAAAATTCAACAAATTGGCTTTTTTCATCTTTTTCTCTTAAGAAGACCCTCATGTTCCATAACGGGACTCCCGCGTTTCAAATTTTGAGGAAACATCCAAAGTCAACCACTTAGGAATTGAGAGTCAAGGTTTACTTTCTAGGTGCAGGTTTTTAAATGGGAAACCTAGCTTTAAAACCTCCCATTTCTGGGGTAACGTTGGACGAGAAAATGCTAACGGTCGGTACTATTCAAGCAACACAAGTTTAGCCCTTTACCTTATATCGTCCAGTTGCCATCAGGCTGTCGATGAATAAAAATAAGTTGAAGAATCATATCTTCTGTATCCCAAAATATGAGAGAATCAGTCTAAGACTTTAACAATAAGGTTTGTCCCAAAGACTCTTTGGGTTTTTGGGGTTAAATCTCTCTAGGTAGGAAACTAGTAAGATATGTATTACTACCAAGAGTAAGACAACAAACAAGTAGGCAGCAAGGATAAGGACAGAGGTGAGCAGTGGGACGGCTCGCCTTGTTCGGTGAAAGGTGCGAAGCAATGTCCCTAGGGATTTATAGCTCGCAACCTGAGTTTAACCACTGTGAAAGTGATTCTTAAAAGTAAGTGCAACCCAGAGAGTGTGAATCATTATTATGTCAAAGGGTGTAGGTGGTACATCAGCTACCACCACCGATTAATTGTCGGTGAGGGCTAGGTTGAAACTTAGAAAATCGTGCTTTTAACAAGAGGCTGTCTGTGGAATTTACTTCCCCAGTTTAAATGCCCGGCCGGATTCGGAACATCAATGGGCGAATCTCTCCTGTTTTAACCAACAGAGAAGTTAAACCTGTTTAACCACCTGATTCTAGAGCAGAAGCGAACGCTTCGCTGCACCTTCGGTGACGGGAATCACTCTTACTGGCTTAGGCTATTTTTTGAAAAAAGCCCCCAAAGGTGGTTTGTTGAATGAATAAGAATGGCATCGGGTTTAATTTCCTCTTGATATTTTCTATTTTGCTAATTTTTAGGATCTCAGGTATCGAATTCAATCCTAGATTCCATATAGGTTTCCGCGATCCCCAACAGTTTTTTTTCTTTATATTATCTTTATTATTCGTTAATAAATGTACACAGCTAACCTAAAAAATAGTATTTTAAGATACAAAAAATTTTTAGCTATTTCTGAGTAAAAATATTTATAACCATTAGGGGATCGCGGATAATTAGTTTTTATGAGAGTACATAAGAGTTGTAAATGGTATTTATTTGTCTTTATTTTGAGTTGGAGGACGATACTCCAATGACCATTTATGAGCAATACAATGATGACAAACTTTCCAACGTTCTAATTCTGGAGCAGGAGTAGGAGAACCACATTGAGGACAAAAACAACCAGATTGGGTTGACAATTCTATTCTTGCTTTTATCTTCTCCAACGATTTTTGTATTGCTAGTTTGGGGTCATCAATCTTTGGCTCATCTTCAGGGTTTTTGGCTGAATCAAGTGCTTTTTGAGGTTTTATAACTATTTCTTCCCTATCAGAAGCCCAATTGTCTGAAGATTTCTTCCAGTTAGCGGGGGAAAACCTGATATCAGTGAGAGTAAAAGTAAGTTTTGAGTTGAGCTTTTTCAGCAAACTATATCTTTGTAAAGATAAATCTTGCGCCCACACTGAACTAGATGTTGCTACCCAAAGCACCTGTCTGGAAATGTACATGGGTCTGGTGTTCTGGGCTATTTTCTGATTAGTGATTTTTTGCCAACAGTCTATAACTTCACAGTGTTGTCGGTATTGTTCCCAACCTGGTTGTTGGGAAATTTGATGCAGAATATTTTTTAGGGAATTGGAGAACATAGGGGTCAGAGGTCAGAGAGTCTAGGTAGGAGGTCAGAGGTCAGGGGTATTTATCTTTCCTAATCCTTTATCCTTCATCCTTTATCCTTCTTACTGATTGAGCTAACAAAGTGAACTACCCACGGTGAAACCGTGGGCTTCTAGCTTCCCTGAAGTTGCTTGACTTCAATCGGGGATTGCCTCAGAACAGACTTGCGTCCACTCCTTGGTCTTACATCCCCTCCACTAGCAGCAGTCCTAGTTCCTAAGACCGATAACTGTCTGATGCCCTCTGCTCTAATATTTTTGGCTGCGTTTTCATCCCT
>JASJCP010000240.1 GCA_030065935.1 Xenococcaceae cyanobacterium MO_167.B27 | reverse complement strand
CCTGTCATAAACATCGTTGGCGATGTCTCTATATTCTACACCTATTGAGTTAACGTACCAAAATACTTACACATTTTTGAGAACAATGTATAAGTCTGTATAAGAAAATTCCTGCTATAAGTCAACAGGAGCGTAATTAGTAGGATTTTTGAGTGTTACTTTCTTTTGCCAAAAATTAAAGTTCCTAAGCGCACCATAGTAGCTCCTGCTTCTATTGCTAACAAATAATCTCCAGACATTCCCATAGATAGCTCCTTCATTGCTAAATTAGACCATTGTTGCTGGTGTTCAATGGTTTCAGCTAGTTTTCGGGTTTGGGTAAAAGCAGATAAAGCTTGTTCTGGGGATAAACCTAAAGGCAAAATTGCCATTAAACCTTGAATTTTAAGATGTTGACACTGGTTGAGTTGGGGTAATTGTCGGAGTAACTCTGGTACTTCCCAACCATATTTATTAGGGTCTGGTAAAATTTTCACCTGGAGACAGACTTGAGGTGATACAGACAACTCTGCTGCTAGTTTGTTAAGGCGTTGGGCTAACCTGAGACTATCTAGAGAGTGAATCCAAGAAAAATGCTCTAAAACTTTTCTGGCTTTATTAGTTTGTATGTGACCAATAAAATGCCAACAAATATCTGATAAATCTTGCAGTTGTTCTTGTTTGGCGATCGCTTCTTGCAGACGATTTTCGGCAAAATCTCGAATTCCACAGTCATAAGCAGTGCGAATAGCAGATAGAGATACTTGCTTACTTACAGCAATTAAACGCACATTATCAGGAATTTTTGCGCTGATTAAGTCGATTTGCTGTGGTATTGAGTTGATAAAGCCATTTTCCATAAAAACAGAAATATTAAATCGAGACTAATGAAAAGTATTGTGATAAATTTCCTGTAATTGTTGATATTCGCCCAAAGAGTTAATATTACGCAGTCCGCGCATCTTTTGTTCTACCAACATACGCGCATCGGAACGAGTAATTGGCTCAAAACTCAGTCTATTAGTATTACTTGTGACTAAAAAGAATAGACGTTGAGCATAAAGAGTCGTAAATAATTCGCGATCGTCGTGAATTAGACAAATTCGATATAGAAGTCCGAAGGTAGGGTGATTGAGATAGGTTTCGTTTCTCTGATTATCCACTTACAAAATAGATTGATTTAGTTTGAGTGTCGCTAAAACACTTAAAAATTATAATCCCCACTAGTCTTTAGACAAAACTGTAGCCAATAAATATTTATTGTGAGACAAAAAAAAATAGTATAGCTAAAAAACTACATATAGAGTAATTTAACCTTAATATTGTGGTTGAACCACTATATATAAAGAAAAAGTTGCGCTATATTAGAAATTCATGGCAATGACTTGTTAGAGTCTTACTATATGCAACAAATCCAAACCCTATCGACTATTTCCCCATCTCAAAGCTTTAACAAAGCGACTGTTCAATCCGAGCTTTCCTCAGACTCTTTTTCCCAAGATATCAAAGTAATCCGCAGAGATGGCTCTACCACAGCACTCAACATTACTAAAATTCGTTCTGTAGTGCAGTGGGCTACTCAGGATAAAGATATTAACTCCATTGAATTAGAAGCAGGATTAACTACTAGGTTGCGCAATGGAGTTACCACTAGAGAAATTCAAGATAACTTGATTGACTGCGCTTTGGGAATGTGTAGCCCCTCTGAACCAGAATGGCGTTATGTTGCAGGAAGACTTCACATCTGGAATTTGTGGAAAGATATTTTAGTGAGTAGGGGTTATGGATATGGTGAGTATACTCAAACTGTTAACTTACAAGTAGAAAAGCAAAGATATGATCGCGCTATTTTACAATACTCTCCTGAAGAATTAGCTGTAGCTGGTTCGTGGATTAATCCTGAGTGGGATAAGGATTATGATTATGCAGGAGCGGTATTACTAACTAAAAGATATTTATTACCAGACGAGTTACCCCAAGAAGCCTTTTTAACTTGTGCTTTATTATTGGCTCAGGTAGAAACAGAAACTCATAGACTAGCGGTTGCAAAACAATTTTATGAGGCGATAGCGAGAAGAAAGATATCTCTTGCAACACCTATACTAGCTAATCTTAGAATCCCTAATGGCTCTTTAAGTAGCTGCTTTATCATTGCTATGGATGACAATTTAGAGAGCATCTTTAGGGAAATTACCAATACAGCCAGAATCTCTAAAAACGGCGGTGGTGTGGGGGTAAATGTTTCCCGTATTCGCGCTACTGGTAGCTGGGTGATGGGGAAAGATAAAGCATCAGGGGGCATTGTACCCTGGATTAAGTTACTTAATGATACAGCGATCGCAGTTAATCAAGGCGGTAGAAGGGCTGGTGCAGTTACTATTGGGGTGGATGTTTGGCATTTAGATGTACCAGAATTTCTGGAGATGCAAACCGAAAACGGCGATCAACGGCGCAAAGCTTATGATGTATTTCCTCAGTTGGTAATTACCGATGAATTTATGCGTCGGGTAGAAACAAAGCAAGAATGGACATTAGTAGATCCTTATGAAGTTAAAACTAACTTAGGAATAGATTTAGCAGAACTTTGGGGAGAGCAGTTTACAACAGCTTACGCTCAAATAGAAGCAGAATTAGATAGTAAGATTACCCTTTATAAAAAAGTTAACGCCCGCGAGCTATTTAAAGAGATAATGCGATCGCAGGTTGAAACAGGAATGCCTTATTTAGCCTTTAAGGATACAATCAATCGGGCAAATCCCAATAAACACGAAGGCTATATCCCTGGAGTAAATTTGTGTGTAGCACCTGAGACTTTAGTTTTAACAGATCGGGGACATTTCCCTATTGTGGAGTTAGCAGGGAAAAATGTTAACGTTTGGAATGGTAGTGAATGGTCTAATGTTCTAGTACGTCAAACAGGAGAAAACCAGAAACTACTAAAAATTAATTTATCCAATGGTGAAAGTTTAGAATGCACCTACTACCATCATTTTTGGTTACAAGATAGCTATCGTGGAAACCCCAGAAGAGTTGAAGCTAAAGACTTAAAACCAGGGGATAAACTAATCAAATATCAATTACCAATAGTAGAGTCAGAAGACGATATCGAATTTCCTTATGCTTATACTTCTGGTTTCTTTAGTGGAGATGGTAGTTATAGCAGCAAGGAAAACTATCCAGAACTGGATATTTATGGAGAGAAGCGAAGACTAATAGAGCATTTTGATTTAAGAAACAAATTATGGTCGAATGGCACTACTTTTTACGAAAAACCTGAAGTAGCCCTATATGAAGATGTCAAACAAGAGCGCGTTGTTTGTAAATTACCCTTAGATATCAAACCTAAATTTACTGTTCCCCTCAATGGTTATACAGTCAGTTCTCGTTTAGAGTGGTTAGCAGGATTACTAGACGCTGATGGTTCAGTATATCGCAATGGTGACAATGAATCTTTGAGTATTGCTTCAGTTAACAAAGAGTTTCTCCTTAAAACCAGATTAATGTTACAGACATTAGCAGTTGACTCGAAAGTAGGCTTGATGAATCCTAAAGGATATCGCAAACTACCTGATGGAAAAGGAAACTTAAAAGACTACTACTGTCAAAATACTTATCGTTTAACCATTAACTCCAATGGTTTGTATCAACTGTCCCAATTAGGATTAAAAACTAATCGTCTACAATGGAAAACCCGTTTACCTCAAAGACAAGCAACCCAGTTTATTAAAATTGAGAGTATTGAAATTACTTCCAGAATAGATGATACCTATTGTTTTACTGAACCGAAGAGACATCTAGGAATGTTTAATGGGATTCTTACAGGACAATGTTGTGAGAGTTTCTCCAATGTTAAACCAGGAGTAGAAGGACATTCTTGCAACTTAGTATCTCTCAATCTAGCCAATATAGAAGATGCAGAAATTCCCCACATCTGTGAGTTAGCAGTAAGAATTCTGGACAACACCATTGATATTACCACTCCTCCCTTTGCAGAGAGTAAAACACACAATGATAAATATCGCACTATAGGTGTAGGTGCGATGGGGTTAGCAGACTGGTTAGCTAAACGCCATCTAACTTATCAAGATACTTCTCAAATCAGCTATCTGTTTGAAGAAATTGGTTACTGGTGTTCCCATGCTTCTATGGAATTAGCTAAAGACAGAGGTGCTTATAAAGCTTTTGAAGGTAGTGAATGGAGTAAAGGAAAGTTAATTGGTGCAAAACCCGTAGAGTGGTTTTTAGAACAGGCTCAAAATAAACAGCGTTGGGTACAATTATCCCAAGATATCCAGCAATACGGTATTCGTAATTCCCATATTACCGCGATCGCGCCTAATACATCATCTTCTCTAGTACAAGGTTGTACCGCTAGTATCCTTCCTGTATATAGCAGGTTCTTCTATGACAAATGGGCAAAAGGTACAGTACCCATTGCACCACCCTTTATTAAAGACTGTTTCTGGTTTTATCCGGAAAACAAAACCCTCGATCAAAAAATTGTTGTCAAAGCAGTAGCTACTATTCAACAATGGATTGATACAGGAATTTCGATGGAATTGCTATTTAACCTCAATCAAGGGGTATATTTTCCTAATGAACCTGAAAGAAGCCTGAAAGCTAAGGATATCTTTGAAACTCTCTTGATGGCGTGGAAGGAAGGCTGTAAAGCAGTTTACTATATCCGCACTGTACAAAAGGATGATTTTAAAGATTCTAGTGATAGTTGTGCAGCTTGCGCTAATTAAAAGTAGGGTGGGCATTGCCCGCCCTACTAGTATATCTTTAGAACAACTATTGAAAGAAGAAATATCACCCCAAGGAGATTTATATAGTCTTGGTGCTACTTTTACTGTCACAAATTTCTAGTACTGAAATTGCAAAAAAACTTAATAATAGCTGCGAATCCACTATTATGAAAAATATTAAGAATTAATTTTAACTACTTATAATTCCTAATTTATCGATAAATAAAATATAATTACAAGCTAAACTTTGAGGGAAATTGCAACCACTATATTCTAAGGGAATTGTACCTTGATCGCTATTGCTATTACTTTTACTTGAAGAATGTAAAATTAGTGGGTGAATTATAAGTGAATCTCTTGCTTTTAAGGAGCATACTACAGACTCTTTTTGATTAATAAATTGATTTCCAATATTTTATAATGTAGGTTTCTAATTTCCTAAGAATATTCTTGCTTTGTATATTATAAAATCTGCTATTTTAAACTAGTAAATAAATTACTATTAATCAACTATATAATAAGTAATAGCAATTTTTTGAAAATAATTTGTGTCCATTATATTTTTAAGAAAATCAGGCTTTTTTCGGCAATGAGTTGTAAAATAGGAAGTCCTATAGTTGAAAATAAAAGAATAAATAAACTCAAATAATATGAATAAAAATATGTTAGCTAATCCAATTTTTAACCCTAGTGGTGATGACAAAATTGAAAATCGCTCTATTTGGTTTGGTAATACTACCAATTTAATGCAACTCAATGACGTTCGCTACTCTTGGGCGATCGCATTATATCAGCAAATGCGTGAGAATTTTTGGATTCCACAAAAGTTAGATTTAACCCAAGATGTAACTGATTATTGGAATCTTACCGCAGAAGAACGCTATGCTTATGATGGGATTTTAAGCTATCTGACTTTTCTGGATTCGATACAAACTTGTAATCTTCCTCATCTAAAAAGTTGTATCACTGCACCAGAAGTAAGTCTGTGTATCGCAGAACAAATTTCTCAAGAGGGGATGCACAATCAGAGTTATCAGTATATTATAGAAACTGTTATACCTAGCGATCGCAGAACTTCAGTTTATGAGTTTTGGCGCACTGATAAGGTTTTAGCAGATCGTTGTGAGTTTATTGCAGGACTGTATCAGAAGTATATTGATTTTCCCACAGAAGAAAATTACTTTGTAGCGTTACTGGCAGACTATTTACTAGAAGGGATGTATTTCTACAACGGTTTCATCTACTTCTATAATCTAGCTTCTCGGATGTTAATGCCAGGTAGTGCGGATATTTTTAAGATGATTAACCGTGATGAGTTAAGTCATGTCAGACTTTATCAAAAGCTACTTCCTGAAGCAATGAGTTTATTCCCTCATTCTGTCGAACAAATTTATGAGATGTTTGATAAAGCTGTAGAACATGAATGTCGTTGGACTAATCATATTGTGGGGGATAATGTTTTAGGTATTACTGAAGCCAGTACCGAACAATATACTAAGTATATGGCTAATACAAGGTTACGGGCGATCGGCTTAGACCCCTTATATACTGATGCAAAGTATCAAAAGAGTCCCTACAAACATTTAGAAAGATTTTCAGATACCAAAAAAGCAGGACATACTAAAGCGAATTTCTTTGAAGCTGGAGTTACTAGCTATGTAATGTCTTCTGGTATTGGTGGTTGGGACGAGATTTAATTGTTAGTAGTTGTAGGGATGATTCATAAATTATCCCTAGATTGTTTTAGTGGGAAAATTATCAGTAAATTTGCGGTAATAAATAGAGTTTATAGCCATTCCCTGGTCAGGGCTATTTCATTCTTAATTTAATCCACTGTTTTTCTTTACTCTTATAAAATATTTAATATTACTAACCAAGGGTATAGCAATAGAATGATAGCTCGGGAAATCTCTTAATCTCTCTGCGCCTACCCCCCCTTATTAAGGGGGGATCAAGGGGGGATTCGCCTCTGCGTGAAATATTATCAAGCTATTCCGTTGCGCTTTACTTCGACTGCTATTGTTTTATAGCTATTAAATTTTACTCTGACTTATAACTAAATGTCTGCTTCCGATTCACTTCAAGATTTTACAGCAATTGAAACAGAATTTAATCTAAATCATAGTTTAGTTCTGTTTCCTAAAGATGTTAATTTATTATTGCCAACTATTCCAGACAATTCCATATCATTAATAATTACTTCTCCTCCCTATAATTTAGGTAAAAATTATGAAAAGCGAGTTTCTATAGACAAGTATCTTCAAGAACAAAAATTAATTATCGAACAACTATACAGAATTTTAAAAGATGATGGTAGTATTTGTTGGCAAGTAGGCAATTATGTTGCTCAAGGTGAAGTGTTCCCATTAGATATTTTTTATTATCAAATTTTTAAAGAATTTAATCTATTTTTGAGAAACAGAATTATTTGGCATTTTGGTCATGGATTGCACGCATCGAAAAGATTTTCAGGACGCTATGAAACAATACTTTGGTTTACTAAAAGTCAAGATTATACTTTTAATTTAGATTCAGTAAGAGTCCCTTCTAAATATCCTGGTAAGCGACATTATAAAGGAAAAAATAAAGGCAAACCATCAGGAAATCCCAAGGGAAAGAATCCATCGGATTTATGGGAGATAGCAATAGAAGAATGGACAAAAGAAGTTTGGGAGATTCCTAATGTCAAAGCTAATCATCCAGAGAAAACAATTCATCCTTGTCAATATCCAGTAGAGTTAGTAGAAAGATGTGTTTTAGCTTTAACTAATGAAGATGATTGGGTATTCGATCCTTTTGCTGGTGTTGGCTCATCTCTAATTGCAGCAATTAAGCACAACCGTAAAGCCGTAGGATGTGAAAAAGAAACACAATATATAGAAATTACTCGTCAGCGTATCAATTCTTATTTTGAAGGGACACTCAAGACAAGACCTATGGGAAAACCAGTCTATAAACCTACTGGTAGAGAAAAAGTTAGTCAAGTACCAGATGAATGGAAAAAAGTAGGGGATAATACCAATTCTCAAAAATACTGAGAGACTTAGGTTATCTCAGGGTGTAGGGTGTGGGGGCGGAAGGAGACTTCACAACAAAGCCGATCTGTTTTGGGTTCAATATCTAGATATATTAAGTCTCCTACCGGGGGGTGTAGGGAAAAGAAAAAATTGTGTTTCTAGTTCATTTTAAGTTTAATTAGGTTGACTTAGATAACAGTAAAATTACGGTTGGGAAATAACAGGTTGAAAGAATATACTAACTGGCATTGAATAGACTGAAAAATAAATGCTGGCAAGGGTTTGGAGTGCTACGATCGCAGGTATTAATGCTATTAAGGTAGGAGTGGAAGTAGATGTAGCTGGAGGGCTTCCCAAAACAGTTATCGTAGGATTACCAGATACAGCAATACAGGAGAGTCGAGAAAGAGTTAAAGCAGCCTTAAGAAATGCTGGTTTTGCTTTTCCTGTCAGGAAAATTGTGGTTAATCTGACTCCTGCGGACTTAAGAAAAGAAGGACCCAGTTTCGATCTTCCCATTGCCATAGGCATTTTAGCAGCATCCGAACAAGTCAATCCTCAGTTGTTAGGGGACTATTTATTTTTAGGAGAATTATCCCAATTTACTGGCGGGGGGACAGCCAGCCTAATCCATATACGACAAGGGCTTTACGGAATTTTGTAACAAAGTAAAAATACTAAATAGCGTTGAATCATGATTCAATCCT
The DNA here is from genome assembly GCA_030065935.1 of Xenococcaceae cyanobacterium MO_167.B27. Lineage (GTDB taxonomy): Bacteria > Cyanobacteriota > Cyanobacteriia > Cyanobacteriales > Xenococcaceae > JASJCP01. Next base: position 37 of record JASJCP010000240.1, on the reverse strand, counting down.
AAAAGGACAACAATTTACAGAATCATTAAATTATTCT